>CACVAW010000040.1 GCA_902727925.1 uncultured Campylobacterales bacterium
AGCTACTTTTAGCAACATTCCTCTTGTTGAAGGTGATAATAATATTACTGCTACTCAAACTGATATAGCTGGTAACCAATCTCCTCAGTCTCCTGTTCTTGTTGTCTCTTTAGATACAGTTAACCCTGTAATAACTTCAGTCAATAGTTTTAATGTAAACGAAAATAATTTAATAGTAAGTACACTAACAGCAACTGATATTTCAACACCACTTATATATGCAATAACAGTTGATGACAATAATAGTTTTGATATCAATTCAAGTACTGGAGTATTAACATTTACTAATAATCCTGATTTTGAAAATTCAACTGACAGTAATAATGACAACAACTACACAATTACTATTACCGTAACTGATAATGCAGGAAATGTGTCTACTCAAGTTATTAGTATAATTGTTACAGATATAAATGAAGCTCCTATAGCAACATATACAACTGATATAACTATGAATGAAAATAATACAACTACTGTAACATTAACAGGAACTGATCCTGATGGTGATGCTATAACTTTTATAATTGATACAAATGTAACTGATGGTAATTTGACTCTTAATACTACAAGTGGAGTCCTTACATATACTCCTGATACTAACTTTACAGGAGTAGATAGCTTTAGATATACTGTAAATGATGGAAACCTAACATCCTTAACACAAGAAATTAATATAACAGTAAATGATATTCCTGAGTTTAATATAGTTATACCTGAACTATTTGAATCAAAATCATTTCTTATTATTTCTGATCAATACAATATGACTAGTTTAGATTCTGGCGACCTAAACGGTGATAATAAAATTGATTTAATTATATCAAGAAATAATAACCCTACAGATGTACAAATAAGATGGCATGAAAACCTAGATAATAATGGGTCTTTTCAAGAACATAATATTTCACTAAGTAATAATTATCGTCCTGTTAAAACTATTATATATAATTTAGATAGTGATGGAGACAACGATATAATAACTGCAATAAAAAACCAAAATACTATACTATGGCATGAAAATAATGGAACAGGAAATTTTACGGAATTAAATGTAACGACTAATGAAAATGGAGTTAGTGATATTTTTGTTACTGATATTAATGATGATAACTATACTGATATTATATCAATATCTGAATCTGATAATAGGCTAACAATATTTACTAATGATGGTAATCAAAATTTTACTCAAAATGTGATTGTTAGTACTTCTATTAACCCTAAAGGAATATTTGTAACTGATATAAAAGGTGATGGTGATTCTCATTTTGATATTATTATTGGAAATAGTAACCAAATACTTATTTATGAAAATAATGGTAGTGAAGACTTTAGTACTGTTCACACTGTAGTAAGTACACAAACTGATATACAAGATATATTTGCAATAGATATTGATGATGATAATGATACTGATATTATTTCAGCTTCAAAAGATAATGATTCAATTTACTGGTATGAAAATAATGGTGCTATGAGTTTTACTGAACACAATATTACAGAGTCATTAAATGGTGCTAATACTGTATATGCTACTGACTTTGATAAAGATGGCGATATAGATATAATGGCTACAGCATTAGCAGGTAAAACTGTATTATGGTATCAAAATAATGGAAATGAAATTTTTACTCCTTACATATCTAATGATAATACTGATGCACCTATAGCTGTTACCACTACAGATATTGATGGTGATGGTGATTTAGATATGATATCAGCATCAGAGAATGAGTCTAATATCACCTGGTATGAATCAACTCTTCCTTACTTAGAAGTAGCAGGAGGCACTACAACAGTAATAGATATAAACGCAACAGACTTAGATGGTGATACTATTAGCTATTCTAATATTGGTGGTGCAGATACCGCTCTATTTAATATAGATAGTGGTACTGGATTACTTAAGTTTGTATCGCCTGCTCCAGTATTCTCAACTCCAAGTGACTCGGATAGTAATAATATATATGAAGTCCAAATTCAGATTGATGATGGAAAAGGTGGTACAAATAGTAGAATAATTAAAACTTTAGTAACTCCATAAAAATAAAGTTTACTCCCTATATTTGGGAGTAAACTTATAAACCAAATAACTATATAGGAAAGTATATATATGAAATATGGTGAAAAAGAGATCCGAGACTTTGATCCAAGTAAAGACTTAGAAATTTGGCCAAATGAAAATAAAAATAAATATGTAATTAAAGTTGAACTACCTGAGTTCATAGGACTATGCCCACGAAGTGGGTATCCTGACTTTGCTACTATTTATTTGGAATATACTCCAGATAAATATGTAGTAGAACTAAAAGCTTTAAAACTCTATATCAACTCTTTTATGTATAGATATATATCTCATGAGAATTCAGCTAATGAAATATATAACACAATAAAAGAACGCATCAACCCTCATCATATAAAACTAACAGCAGACTTTAAACCTAGAGGTAATGTACATACTGTAATAGAGATAGATTCAAATAAGCAATAAAATATAAATTTTATTTCAAAAGGAGCAAAGCTCCGTGAGCAGTCTGCTGAAGACAGTGCAGAGAGATTCACTCTCTCAAACGAATAAAAAAGGACATACAATCACTCCAAAACTAATAGAAATAATATTTGGCGCAGCTTCTATGGGAAGGTGGAATGACTATCCTAGATTTATGGAACTTACAGAACTTGATAAACAAGCTCATAAGTTCATTATAGCCTACTTACTAGCAAGTATCGAAAACCAAGAAAAACAAAACTCTATAGATATGTATAATCTAATAGAATCAGGAATCTTTGAATTCTTTAGACGCGTAATTGTAACTGATATTAGACCTGATGTATTCCATGATGTTTTAAAGAAAAAAGAAGCTGAACTAAACAACTGGGTAATAGATAAATTAACTCCTGATTTAAAAGAAATTGTAAATGGAGAGTTTTTAAAAAAGTTTACTTCGTATCTAAAAGACTCTAATATAAATAAAAAAGAAAGAGAACTACTAAAAGCAGCCTCATATATTGCTACAAAATGGGAATTTAATATAATATACCATAGTAGTAGCTTCTTGCCAAATATTGATAGAGTCAAAGAGTCTATTGATCAAGAGATGGAAGACTACTATAACTTCATAGGAATACAAAAGCTCTCACTCAATCAAAAACTCTCTCAAGTTGTGGACCTTGCTGGAAGACTAAGGTTTCAAAAAAGATGGGCACAAACACCTCGTGTTCCTGAAACATCAGTACTGGGGCATATGCTTTTTGTTTCACTACTAAGCTATTTTTACTCAATAGAAATAAAAGCTTGTAAACAAAGAACTATAAATAATTTTTTTACGGCACTTTTTCATGATTTACCTGAAGCTCTTACACGAGATATAATATCGCCTGTAAAATACTCAGTACCTGGTCTTGATGAAATATTAAGTGAATATGAAATAATAAAAGTAAACGAATCAATCCTAAAAAATGTACCTAAAAATATAGTAAAAGAGTTTAGTTTTTATCTTGGTTTATTTGATGACAAAAAAGATGAATTCTTGGACAAGATTTTTATAGATAAAATTAAAATTGTAGATGATTTATCGATATATAATGAAGACAAATATAATCCAGTAGACGGTAAAGCACTCAAATCTTGTGATAGAATTTCAGCATTTATTGAAGCTACACTATCGATATCATATGGAATAAAATCAAAAGAACTAATAAATGGTAAAACCCAAATACTTCATGCTCTAGAAAAAAATCCAAAAGTAAATGGCTTTGACTTTTATTCTCTTGCACTTGATATACAAAAAGAGTTTTTACAATGAGAAATCAACCAAAATATAACTTTTTAAAAAACACCTCTTATGCCGTAGCTGGTTTAAAAGATATAATCAAAAATGAAAATTCATTTAAAATTGAACTTATAATAGTTTTGCTATTAATGCCTATTATATACTTAATTTCTCTTCCACTTGAATTTAAACTAATAATGCTCATAACACTAATTGGTATACTTATCGCTGAAGCAATAAATAGTGCAATTGAAAGAGTTGTAGATCTTGTGACCTTAGAGCATCACGAAATGGCGAAAAGAGCTAAGGATGTTGGAAGTACAATTGTATTTTTAAGTATTATGCTTTGTTCTATTGTTTGGGGGATTATATTAATTTCTATTTTGTTTTAAAGCTAAATTTAAATTATCAATTAAGTCCTAGATTAACAAAATATATTGTATACTTATTCCCATTTTTATTCTTCCTAATCTACTATGATTTGGAATTAATATTTATTTTAAGTTTTTTATATCAACTACAGAGATAATGAACAGTCTCTTTTTATCTACTATTTATAAAGGTATACTACTATGCAAGAATTTTTTGAAAAATGTAAACAAGCTAAAACTATAGTTGCCAATCTAACAAGTCTACAAAAAAATAATGTTTTACTAGATATGGCCAACTCACTTTTAGATAATACTTCCAAAATAATAAATGAAAATAAAAAAGATTTAAAATATGCAAAAGACAATGACTTAAGTGACTCTATGCTTGATAGACTACTACTAGATGAATCAAGAGTACAAGATATGGCTGATTCACTTAAAGAGATAGCTGCACTTAAAGAACCTGTAGGAAGAATCTTAGAGGGTTGGAAGTCTGAGCAAGACTTAAAAATACAAAAAATATCTGTACCTATTGGATGTATCGGTATCATATACGAATCACGTCCGAATGTAACTTCAGATGCTGCTGCACTATGTTTTAAAAGTGGTAATGTATCAATCCTAAAAGGCGGTAAAGAAGCTAATTATTCAAATAATATAATAGCTACTCTTTTGCAAGATGTATTAGTAAAACATAGTTTACCAGAAGAGATAATCTCTCTACTCCCTGATAATACAAGAGCTGGTGTTGAAAAACTAATTAAAATGGACAAATATGTAGACCTCATAATACCTCGTGGTGGTGAGAGCTTAATCAAATATGTATCTCAAAATGCAACAGTAAGTGTAGTAAAACACGATAAAGGATTATGTCATACATATATAGATAAAACCTGTGATGAGCAAGAAGCTATAAAAATAGCAGTTAATGCAAAGACTCAAAGAACTGGCGTATGCAACACAACAGAAACTTTGCTAGTTCATACTGATATAGCAAATAAAATATTACCAAAACTAAAAGCTGAATTTGATAAGAAAAATACTGAGCTAAGAGGTTGTCAAAATACAACAAAAATATTAGATATAAAAAAAGCAAATAATGAAGATTTTGAAACTGAATATCTTGATAATATCTTATCTATAAAAGTGGTAGATAGTTTAGATGATGCCATAAAACATATATCTAAATATGGCTCTGGACACTCTGAGGCTATACTAAGTAGTAATTACTCTAGCATTGAACAATTTCTAAATGAGGTAGATAGTGCTTGTGTATATGCAAATGCTAGTACACGATTTACTGATGGAGCTGTATTTGGCTTTGGTGCTGAAGTTGGAATTAGTACTAATAAACTTCATTCTCGTGGACCTATGGGCATCAATGACCTTACAACATATAAATTTAAGATATATGGTGACGGACAAATAAGAGAGTAACCCTCTCTTATTTTAATTTTCCATAAATGTAAAAAACTTCTCGCTTCTTTTAATTATTTCATCAGTACCAAGAATATATAAAACACTTGATATTGAAGGGCTATTATGATCTCCTAATAATAATATTCTTAGTGCTGGAGCTACTTTACCCATCTTTAAATCATTTGTTTTTAAAAACTCTTTAAATTTAGTCTCATAGTCTTCTAAAGTATTTGGTCTTTCAATATTAAAAAACTCTATAAAACTTTTTAAAACTTTTATACTATCTTCATTAATATGTTTTTTAATAGACTCATCATTATATGAGTTAGGTGCATTAAGTAATTTATGAATTTCTTCACTAAATTCTTTTAGCGTGTTCACTCTGCTTTTAAAAAGCTCTAGTATTAAGCTTTTATTTTTATTACTACTCAAGTCTAGATCAAACTCTTTTAATAGTTCTAATAAGTTATTTTCTGGCAAAGACTTAATATACTCGCTATTAATCCAATCAAGTTTACTTGTATTATACGCTGAAGCTGACTTATTAATATCATTTGGATTAAAAAGTTCTATCATCTCTTGCATACTAAAAAGTTCTTGATCTCCATGACTCCAACCAAGACGAACTAAAAAATTAAGAAGAGCTTCAGGTAAATATCCAGCTTCTTTGTATTTCATAACATTAACTGCACCATCTCTTTTGCTAAGCTTCTTACCAGCTTCATTATTAATCATTGGTATATGAAAAAAATTTGGAATATCAAAATCAAGCGCATTATAGATTACTATTTGTTTAGAAGTATTGGATAGATGATCCTCACCTCTAATGACATCAGTAATCCCCATAAGAGCATCATCAATAGCCACTACAAAATTGTAAGTTGGCGTTCCATCATCTCTAGCTATAATAAAATCATCTAATACGTCTTCAGTATAAAGTCTCATATTACCTTTTATACCATCATTAAACTCTATATAACTATCAATTGGAGCTTTTATTCTAACTACAGGCTTGACATCACTTGGAATTTTCCCTTCATAGTCTCTATATTTTCTATTATATTTAGTTCTTTGTTTGTTTTGTCTTTGAGTTTCTCTTAACTCTTCAAGCTCATTTTTACTCATATAACAATAATATGCTTTATCCTCGTCTAAAAGTTGTTGTATATATTCTTTATATATATCAAATCTTTTAGACTGAAAGTAAACTTCATCTGCATTTTCTATACCTACCCAGTTAAAGGCTTTGATAATCTCATCACAAGCTAACTTACTATTTCTTTTAAGATCTGTATCTTCAATTCTAAGTAAGAACTGTCCATTATTTTTTTTTGCCCAAAGATATGAATATAAAGCTGTTCTAAGTCCACCAATATGAAGGTATCCTGTAGGACTAGGTGCAAATCTAGTTTTTATCATAAAAACTCCGTGATATTAATATTATATGAATAAATATAAAAAAGAATAGAGGTACTTTAAATGTACCTCTAAAAATAGAAAATAAAAAGATTTACTTTCGTTAGTATCTGATATTTTATCGATATCAAATTGAGATATTGACTGGTGCTTCTCTGTCTTATATATCTTCACTAATTGTGAAGATATATATTAATTTAGTTTAAATAACTATGTTTACGGTACAAAAACTCTAACTTCTACTCTTCTATTTAGTTTTCTAGTTTTTTCTGCTTTATTAGAAGCTACTGGTTCAAATCCACCCATACCAATAGTTCTTAATCTAGTTTCTTCGATACCTAAGTTAATTAAAGCTTTTTTAACACTACTAGCTCTATTTTCACTTAATGTTATACCAACATTTGTTGTTAGGTCAGTTGAAGCGTGACCCTTAATTTGTGCATAATGTTTAGGGAAATCTTTTAAATATTTAGCAAAACTTGCTATATTATCTTCATAGTGATTTGCAATACTATATCTGTTTTTAGTGAAAAGAACTTTTAATCCAATTTCAGCAACACAACCATTTTCATCTATTTTATTAATATATTCTGGTAGTGTATTTACACAAGTATCTTCTGAATCAATAATACCATCACCATCAGTATCAGTATCAGTATCGTTACTTCTTATTGGTTCTACTTCTTTTATTACCGGAGGAGTTACTACTGTATCTTCTATGCTATTTAGTTCTTCAAGTTCATTAGAAACTGTAGTTTCTTCAACAGATTCTACTAATTCTACTATTTTCTCTTGATCATTAGGAGTATCCATTCCACCAAAAGGCATAACTAGACCAGCATATAAATGATATTCTTCTCCCTCACCAAATGTAGTAAATGCTTTACCTTCAAACTTAACTGCTAAATTATCTAATAGATAGTATTTAAAACCTGCTCCACCTTGAACATAACCTTGATTAGTAAAACCAAATTCTTCTGTTTCTTCATCAATAACTTCATATCCAACACCACCTATAAGGTAGGGTTGAAAATTTTCAGTACCCCAAAAGTCATATATACCATTTATTGATAATCTATAGGCATTTTCAGAATTAGGAACTAGTCTATCATCTACATTAGTATATTCAAAATCTATTCTTGGTGCTATTGTATCATTAAAAAAACTATGTTTTTTAGACTCAAGTGATAGTTGAAATGACCCGTGTTCAAAGTCTAAGTCACCACTATTTTTTTGATCAAGAGAGTTTATCCCTATACTTATTCCAGCTTCATAGCTACTATTTGCAGCACTTAAAAGACCTGCTGCTAAAACCGAAGATATTATTATTTTTTGTAACTTCATGTTACCTCCTAGGAGTGCATTATTTTAAATTTATGATTCCATATTCCATAAAAATCTTACAAATTGTACAAAGTTTTTCTTAAATGGATAGTGATTTTAGCATTTTAGAAAAATCATTATTAAAAGAATTTAAACCATTTGTTAACAATTCGTCATAAATTTTTCTAATATCAAGTCCAGAATTTAATAAGTTTTTACTCCAATTCATATATTCATCTTCGTTAACTTTACCTTTAATATCTACACTTTTATTTTTATAAAAAGCTTTGAATGTTTCAAGAGGTGCTGTGTTGATTGATTCAGAGTAAAGTAACTCTTTTATATAATAATCTTTACTTTGATCGTTATCTTTCATACTTGTACTTGCAAACAGTGTTCTAGTATTTTTTAAGTTTGATTCTTGAATAAGAGAATATATATATTCAGCATTAACAATACCAAATCTATTTTTTTCATATTTATTTTTTGTTAATGCTTCATTAAGAAGTCTATCAAACCTAGATACAAACACACTGATAACTGTCTTTGAGTTTTGATTCGAAAATACTTCAAGACATTTGAGAGCTTGAGTAGGAGAAAATACAAGTGTTGCATTTACATTAATACCATCTTCACTTAGCTTTTTCATAGCTTCAAATCCAGAGGAAGTAGCTGGTACTTTTATCATTACATTTTTTTTGCCTATTTCGTTATATAATCTTTTACCCTCTTCTATAGTTCCTTTAGCATCATGACAAAGTTCTGGATTAACTTCTATACTAATAAACCCATTGTCTTTATTTTCTTTATATAAAGATGAAAGTAAATCAGCAGCTAAACTAATATCTTTAATAGCAAGATATTCATAAATCTCTTTTTGAGATTTTGCTTTTTGCTTTTTAATATCTTCTTTATATTCCTCATTTGAAAATGCTTTTTTAAATATTGATGGATTGCTAGTAGCTCCATTTATTTTTTCTGAACTGATGAGTTCTTTAAATTCTGTTTGTAAAAAATCTCTTTGAATGAAATCACACCAAATTGAGAAATTATTTTTCTTTAGTTTTTCTATCATTTTTATATCCTATTTAATATTTGAGTTAAGTCTTTTGTATCTATTGTGATCGTTGCGGCGTCTCTAAGTATAGGCTTAGCACAAAAAGCCACTCTTGTCTCAGCATACTTAAACATAGAAAGATCATTTGCCCCGTCACCTACGGCTATAGTATTTGCCTTATTAATATTTAATAATTTTTGAAGCTTTTGAATTAACACTCCTTTACTATATCCAAACATCATCTCTCCACCTACATTACCACTAAGCTTAGCATCCTGTACTTCAAATGTATTAGCAAAATCGGCGTCACATCCAAGCTTCTGGCTATAATAAGAGGTAGCATTAACAAATCCACCACTAAATATAACTACAGTGTATCCTCTTTGCTTAAGTTCACTTATACACTCTGTTGCTCCGTTCATCAAAGGTAAGTTATGACAAATTTCATTTATTTTAGACTCTTTTATACCTTTAAAAAGTTTAGCTCTTGAAACTAAACTCTCATAAAACTCTAATTTGCCTTGCATCCCTCTTTCTGTAATCTTTGCAACTTCTTTACCTAATCCTAACTCATCTGCGATAATGTCCATGGTCTCACCATCCATTAAGGTAGAATCAAAATCAAATACACACAACTTCATACCATACTCCCAAGTTTATTCAATTCTGATATAATAACATCTATTTTTTATAAAGGCTATTTTAATTATTATGTTTGAAAAGTTCATAAACAAATTAAAAAATGATAAATATATCACCGTAGAAATAACTCCACCAAAATCTGCTGATATAAACTCGACTATAAACAAAATAGATACTCTTGATTTTACTAAATATATAGATGGCTTTAGTGTTACAGATAGTCCCCTAGCAAAACTAAAGTACAGCCCTATCATAGCTTCTTATAAGATACAACAAGCCCTGAAAAAACCTGTAATAGCCACTATGAATATGAGAGACAAAAACAAAATAGCCCTTCAATCTGACTTACTGGCTGGAAATGACCTTGATGTAAGATCTATACTTGCTCTTACTGGTGACCCTGTAAGTATCAGTGATCAACCCAAACCAAAAGGTGTATTTGAAGGAACAAGTTCACTTTTACTTGATATTATAAATAACTTTAACAATAATATAGACTTAGCAGGGAAACCTATATCTCCAAGTTTAAATACAATATACTCTTACGCAGTGACCAATTCTTATACCAATAAACCAGAATTTTTAACAAAAAAAATAGCTAAAAAACTTGAAAAAAATCTAGTAGGTATCATCTCACAACCAGTATTTAGCAAAGACGAAGCAAAAAGCTTAATAAAGATTTTTGAAGATGCCTCTGAAATATCACAAAATCATCAAACACAACTTATTTTAGGGTTTTTCCCAATTTTGAGTTTAAAGACTGCTATCTTTTTGAATGACAAAGTTCCTCATATCAAAGTTCCAAGTTTTTGGATACAAAGCCTTAGCCTTGCAAAAACACCAAAAGAAGAGTTTGATATTGGTATGAAATTAAGTATAGATCTATTTAATGAGCTAAAAGAACTTCATCCCAAAATACATATAATGTCAGTTAATAAATTTGATATTGTAAAAGATATACTTATTAATTCTTAAATGCAATATTTAGAGTATTTTCATAACTTAAGTTTTAACAAAACTAATTTTTTTCATAGAAAAATCTCTATACAATCAAGTAAAACACTTCTCATAGGACCACCTAATTCAGGTAAAAGCTCTTTGATTTATGAATACCTGTCTAATAAAACAGATTTTTTATATCTTGACTTAAATGATATTAGACTTAATACAAAAACTTTATATTTGGATTTAATAAATTTCATTCAAAAATTTCATATAAAAACTCTAGTGATAGAAAACTTTGATGAAACATTAAAACTTCCAAATATTGACAACATAATACTCTCAAGTATAAAGCCTATAAATATAAAAAATTTTAAAAAAATAGAAGTAAACCCTCTAGATTTTGAAGAGTTTATATCTTTTGAAAAAAAGTTTATTGATGAAGAAACTTGTTTTAACCACTTCTTTAGTCACGGTTCACTGCCTAGATTATACCAAGAAACAAACTTCCACAACAACTATCAAAAAAAATTACAAACTTTTTTATCTAATCCACAACTAAAAATACTCCAAGAACTTTCTTTAAATATGGGAATGAAAAGCTCAATGCTATCAATCTATAATAATCTAAAAAAACAAAATATCAAAATATCAAAAGATAAACTATATCAAGAAGTAAACTACTTTAAAGATTTAAAAATAATATTTGCATTACAGAAGTGGAATTCAGAAAAAAGCCCACATAGAATTTATCTGTTTGATTTCATATTAAAAGAAGTACTAACAACAACTTCAAATATATTCAAAAAACTTGAAAATATAATATTTCTTGAATTAATACATAACAAAAAAGAGATTTTTTATACTGATAATATTAGTTTTTATTTACCAGATGAAAATAGAGCTATTGTGTCAATACCTTTTATAAGCGATATAAAAACTATACAAAATAACAAAAACCTAAATAAAGAACTAAAATCTTTAAATATTAAAAAACTTGAAGTTATTTCATTAGGATTTAAGTACTCAAGTTCAAATTTAGAGATTTTACCATTTTGGGAGTGGGCTACGCTTAACTCTCTTTAGAATGATTATAAAAATAATTTGTAGCTTCAATAAAGCCATCAACACTACCACAATCAAATCTTTTGCCATCAAACTTATAAGCGATAACTTTACCTTTCTTTGCTTGAGTCAAAAGTGCATCTGTTATTTGAATTTCACCTGCTTTCCCAGGCTTTGTATCTCTTAAGATATCAAATATATCAGGTGTTAATATATATCTTCCTATTATCGCCATATTTGAGGGAGCATCTTCGCGTGAGGGTTTTTCTACCATATCAGAGACTCTGTATATATTTGTTTCTAACTCGTCTGCTTTTATTACTCCGTACTTGTGTATCTCATCAGCTGGCACTTCTTCAATAGCTACAACCGAACACTTGTATTTTTCATATACTTTAACCATCTGAGAGAGTACTGTATTCCCCTCTTTATTGTGACACAAGTCATCTGCTAAAAGTACAGCAAAGCTTTCTTGCCCAATTAATGTCTCACCACAAAGAATTGCGTGACCTAGTCCTCGCATATGATTTTGTCTAGTATAACTAAAGGTACATCCATCAATAACATCTCTAATATCATTCAAAAGATGCTCTTTAGAGGTTCCTTTTATTTGATGTTCAAGCTCGTAACTAATATCAAAATGATCTTCAATCGCGCGTTTACCTCTTCCTGTTATTATTCCCATAGTATTGATTCCAGCTTTTATAGCCTCTTCAACTCCGTACTGAATAAGTGGTTTTGTAAGTACAGGTAACATCTCTTTAGGCATTGCTTTTGTAGCAGGTAAAAATCTTGTACCATATCCAGCAGCTGGGAATAAACATTTATTAATTTTTGACATTTTAATCCTTCAATATATTTTGTAGTTTTGTTTTTAGTATCTTTTTACCTGCTTCAACTCCAGGCTGATTATAAGTATTAACTCCCAAAAATTCCCCAACTAAAGAAGTAAGTAATTCATAATAATAGATAAGTTTTCCAATTGAACGTTCATTAATATGGTCTATTTCTATAATATCAACGGGAATATCAGATTTGTATAATAAAGACTCAACGATAGAATCAGCTTGCATATTTATAATCGTTTCAAATTCAAGATTATTAATATTATCTAAACCCTCTAAGAACTTCATCTTAATATCTGGAACCTTTAAATCACTCACAAAATCATTAACTTTAATAAATGTAATACTTTTATCTCTTGGTCCATCTTCAATGAGTTGTAAGAATGAATGCTGATCTTTAGGGCCTATTAGTCCTATAGGAGTAAGTCCTACATTTAATTGTGAATTAGTCTGCTTTTTACCTAGACTCTCACCCCAAAGTTGAACATACCAACTAACAAAATATTTAAGTCTTTCACTATACGCGAATATACAGTTATTAGGATGTTTATCAAAATGACTAGCCATAAAAGATGCTTTTTTCTGTAAAGTTTGATTAATCTCACCATTATTAAAAAATTCTTTTTTGACTTCATTTGCTCCTGATAAAATTTCTTTTACATCAATTCCTGCTAAAGCTAAAGGGATAAGTCCAACACTTGAAAGTACAGAAAACCTCCCACCAATATTAGCTTGAATATTAACTACATTAAACCCTTCATTGTTTGCATACTTTTGAAGATTAGAACCCTCATCTGTAATAAATGTAAAATACTCTTTCAAATCCAAGTTCAAGCTACACAATTTTTGATAAACATACTTATATATTGATATCGTTTCTATAGTATTTCCTGACTTTGAAATTATCATAAAATGAGCTTTAACAAGATTAAAACTCTCTAACATCTCTTTTAAAAACAAGGGATCGGTACTATCTAGAAAAACCATTCTTTTAGTTAAATTTTCATCATATCTTAAAAAATCATATATAGCTTGAATACCTAAGCTACTTCCACCTATTCCTATTATCACTATTGTTTCTATATCTTTATTATCAAATTTCTTTAAATAGTTTTTAATATAAGTGATATCTTGATTAGGTAAATCATAATAACCAATAGTATCTTTTTCTTTTACTAATTTATCTGTAGCATCAACAACTTCATTTATATTAAAGTATAATTCATTTTTCATATTTAAAACTTTGTATTTTTATATTTATTATGCCAATAAATACTTATTAATAAATAAGTTTTGCTAACATTAAGATGTTTTATTAAATAAAGGGTTGTTTTGAAATTTTCACTTCTTATTTCTATATATCATAAAGAAAACTCACTTTATTTTGATGAAGCGATGCTCTCAATACAAAATCAAACAATACAACCAAACCAAATTGTATTAGTAGAGGACGGAATACTAACAGACTCTTTATATTTAATAATAGATAAGTACAAAAATATTTTCAAAGACAAATTAACTATTGTAAAACTACCAAAAAATAAGGGTCTTGGAACTGCATTAAACATAGGAATGCAAGAATGTATCTATAATCTAATCGCTAGAATGGATACAGACGATATAGCACTCCCAAATAGGTTTGAGAAACAAATTGAAATATTTAAAAACAGTGATATTGATATCTGTAGTTCTTGGATTTCTGAATTTGTAGATACTCCACACAATATAATATCTTACAGAAAATTACCCTCATCACATTCAGATATCATAAAGTTCGCTAAAAAGAGATCTCCTATAAATCATCCAGCTGTAATGTATAAAAAAGAAGCTGTACAAAAAGCTGGTGAATACAAGAAAATGTTAGGCTTTGAAGATTATTACTTATGGGTAAGAATGATATTAGCAGGTTCGAAGTTCTACAATATTGAAGAACCTTTAGTCAATATGAGAATAAATAATCAAATACAAAGAAGAAGAGGATTCAAATACGCCTTAAATGAAATAAAATTATATAAAGAATTTTTAAACTTAGGGTTTTTAAACTTTTTTGAATTTTTACAAAATATTTGTATCAGATTAACGATAAGAATACTTCCAACAAAAATAGTAAAAATATTCTATAACTATTTAAGAGCTTCTAAATAGCCTCTTCTAACAGCTCTTTTGCTCCAAGAGTAATAAAAAGTTTTGCTATACTAGCTCCTGCTTCTTTATAATATTTTTTATCAAAACAAATTTTTTGTTTGATATATTTCATACTTTTAACTCCACCAACAATCGCAAGTATTTCTATTTTATCATCAATCAAGCAAGCATTTATGCCTATTGGTGTTTGACATCCACCCTCTAAATATCTTACAAAATCTCTTTCTATTGTAGTTTCAATAAAAGCTTTCTCATCATTTAAAAATTTAATTTTTTCTTCATTCCCTACTAAACACTCTATTGCAAGACTAGCTTGTCCCATGGCTGGCACCATTATATTCTTATCTATTCTATGAGTATACTTAACCTCATCACTAAGCTCAAGTCTATCAATTCCTGCACATGCGAGTATTATTGCGTCATATTCACTGTTTTTAAGCTTTTGTATTCTTGTATTAACATTGCCTCTTAAGTCTTTGATTATTAAGTCGGGTCTATATAAAAGAAGTTGAAGTTTTCTTCTTTGTGAAGTAGTCCCTACAACTGAATTTTTGGGTAAATTATCCAGAGTCTCATATTTTTGGCTTAAAAACATATCTCTAACATCTGCTCTAGTAGTAATTGCTCCTATCATAAAACTCTCAGGTAAAACAACAGGAATATCTTTTAAGGAGTGTACAGCGATATCTGCTTTGCCATTAAGTATAGCAATTTCAAGTTCTTTTGTAAAAAGACCTTTACCACCTATTGCTGCGAGTGATCTATCGAGTATCTCATCACCTCTTGTACTGTACTCTTGTACTGTCACTTCGCAATTATATTTGTCTTTTAATTGTTTTTGTATATTGTAAGATTGCCAAAGAGCCAGCTTACTGGCTCTTGATGCTATATTTATTTCCATACTATGAGAGTATTATTTAATCAAACTTGCATAATCTCTAGTAAACTCACCATTTACAAAGATTGCAGGTGTTCCACTAATAGAAAGATTGTTTGCTAAATCCATATCAGCTTGAAGTTTTTTATCCAAACCTTCAATATCTTTCATTACTAGGTTTGTACCAACCTGAGCGTTATATGCTTTTAATAACTCGTCATCCAAGTTAGGACTCAAATCAAAATCTGCTAAATAAGCTTTTTTTACAGCACTTAGATTATTGTTTTTAATAATATCAGCGATTATAAGCTTGCTTATAAATTTTGCTTTTGGATGCATCTTAAGAGGATAGTGATAATAATATAAAGCAATTTTATCTACATTTTTTTCTGCATATGTTATTAACTCAGGTATAGTTCTTTTACAAGATGGACATCTTGGATCTGAAAAAACTACTATTTTATTTTTTGCAGTTGCTTTTCCTGATATCAAATGAGCATCATTATAAATACTTTTTGGCAAATCTGGATATGTACTCATTTTTAAATCTTGCTTAGTAGCCATATCTATAAAGCCTGTACTAAGAAACTTACCATTAGAAAAAACTTTTTCAGGAGCTTCAAAAATCTCACCTGTATTTTTGTCTTTTAACTTAAACTTCACAAAGTAAGCTTTATAGTCACCTAACCCAGCAACCTCTTTACTTCCAACTATATCAACTGATATCAACTCAACATATTTATTGTATTTCATAATTTCTGTGAAATACTCTTTTAGTTTAGCTTCAAAAGAAAACAACGAACTAATTACAAACAACAAAGAAAACAAAATTTTCATAAAAATCCTTTTTTAAAATTTAAACGTAAATGATAACATAAGTGAATAGAGTTTGTCCATCTCTAAAGATGAAGCAACGTCATCATAATGTAAAGTAACATCTCCATCAAAGAACAAATACTCAAACCTAAGGTCTAACCCAAAGTTAAGTTCATGATACTCATACCCAACATGTACCCCATAAGCTAAACTATTAAGTTTAACTTTAGTCTCTGTAAAATCATAATTACGATTATCAGCAATTGGATTATCAAGCTTTAGCTTATGTGTACCTATACTACCACCAACAAAATATCTACTACTATTAACCGGTTTAAAAATATAATCAAACCCAACAGAATACAGATTCATATCTCCATTTGTGATAGATTTAAAATCATACATACTTACATAAATTCTCTCTCCATAAAACTGAGCACCTAAAGAGTATTTGAAAAAACTTCCATCATTTATTTGTTCATCTACAGTTCCACTTGGAGTTGACTCTTTTGCTTCTATCCTATTTTCACCCATATTAAAAGTAAAGAAAGCTTTTTCATAAGCAAATAAATCATTCCAAACATAATCAAGCGAATTTGAAAAAGCATTTCCAAAAAGTGTAGTACTAACGATTATTGTAGCAATGAATGATTTTAACATTTAATTATCCTATAGTTTTATCTGAGCATTATACAATACACTTATGAATTTTGATATAAAACTTGGATTACTAAACACTCTTAAAATTAATGAACAATCTGAATATGGACTTTACTTATCATCATCAAATGGTGAGGAAGTGTTATTACCTAATATATATACTACTAAAAGTATGAAAATAGGTCACGAAATAGATGTTTTTATATATCTTGATAGTGAAGATAGAATAGTAGCTACTACATTAAGTCCAAAACTAAAATTAAATGAATTTGGTTTTTTGAAAATTGTAGACTCAACTGAATTTGGTTTTTTTCTTGATTGGGGATTACCCAAAGATATTTATATGCCGTTAAGATTTGCCAAAGACCATTTTAGAGTTGGTAATGAAGTCTTCGTATATATAACTCTTAACAAATCTGAAGATAAAATAATAGCTGTTAATAAATATGAAAGATTTTTAAACTCTGAAATAAATTTACGAAAAAATCAAAAAGTATCTTCTTTTGTAACTAAAAAAACAGAACTAGGCTATGCCTGTATAGTAAATAATCTATATAATGGAATACTATATGGCGATGAAGTTCACCAGAGACTTGAACTAGGTTCTACTGTAGAGTCCTATGTAAAAAAGATCAGAACGGACAATAAACTTGATCTTAGTATTAATCCTATAGGCAATACAAAATTTGATGTAAATTCTCAAAAAATATTAGAGATTTTAAAACAAAACAATGAAAATATGCCTTATAATTACAAAAGTGATGCTGAAGATATTAAAGACAATTTTTTTATGAGCAAAAAAACTTTTAAAAAATCTCTAACACTACTAAACGATAAAAAACTAATATCTATTGATGAAAATGGTATAAGAATATGCAAATAAAAGATAATATTAAAGACAAGAGTATAGATGAGCTAAAAGATCTCTGCCAAACACTAAGAGATAAAATCATTCAAACTCTTAGTGTAAATGGGGGTCACCTAGGATCTTCACTTGGAGCAATTGAATTAATCGTAGCTATGCATTATGTCTTTGATTCAAAGAGTGATCCCTTTATATACGATGTCTCACATCAAGCTTATGCACATAAACTTCTTACTAATAGATGGGATAGCTTTGATACATTAAGACAGTTTAATGGCATAAGTGGCTTTATAAAGCCTGATGAAAGTGAAGATGATTTTTTCATAGCTGGACATAGCTCAACATCTATATCACTTGCTGTTGGAGCTGCTAAAAAATTTAAACTCAAAAATGAAGACAATATTCCAATAGCACTAATTGGCGATGGTTCAATGAGTGCTGGAATGGTATATGAGGCAATGAATGAGCTTGGAGACCAAAAATACCCAGCGATAATACTACTTAATGATAATGAAATGAGTATTGCAAAACCAATAGGAGCAATAAGTAATTATCTCTCCCAAATAATGGCAAGTCCTTTTTATAAAAAATTTAAAGGTGGCGTTGAAAATATTTTACATTACCTTCCTGACAGTGCTGAATATATGGCAAAAAGATTTGAAGATGGATTCAAACTAATAACTCCAGGACTACTCTTTGAAGAGCTAGGTATTGAGTATATCGGACCTATTAATGGACACAATATAGAACAAGTCATAAATACTCTAAAAAAAGCTAAAAACTTAAAAAAACCAGTAATAATACATGCCCAAACAATAAAAGGCAAAGGCTATACACCAGCTGAAGGACCTCATGAAAAATGGCACGGAGTTGGTCCATTTGATATAAAAACAGGAACATCTACAAAAGCCAAAAGTACTTCTAAGAGTGCTACTCAAATATTTAGTGATCACTTATATGAACTAGCTTCAAAAAATGAAAATATAGTAGGATTAACTGCTGCTATGCCAGGAGGAACTGGTATAGATAAACTAATGCAAGAATATCCAAATAGATTTTGGGATGTAGGAATTGCTGAACAACACTCTGTAACATCTGCTGCAAGTATGGCAAAACTTGGATTACGACCATTTATTGCTATATATTCTACATTTTTACAACGTGCTTATGATCAGATTATACATGATGTTAGTATTATGAACTTACCTGTGATATTTGCCATAGATAGAGCTGGAATTGTAGGAGCTGATGGAGAAACTCATCAAGGTGCATTTGATGTATCATATCTTAGAACTATTCCTAATATGACTTTACTCGCTCCAAGAGATGAACAAAGCCTTAAAAATATCATGGACTATACCCTAACACATACATCATCTCCTATAGCATTTAGATATCCAAGAGGTGGATTTGAGCGTTTAGAATTTTCACATACACAAGTAGAACTAGGTAAGTCAGAACTTCTTAAAGAATCTAATTTAGATACCTTATTCATATCTTATGGAACAAGTATCAACAAAGCCCTAGCTGTATCGAAAAGCCTTGAACTTAATGTAGCTTTACTTGACCTAGTATTTGTAAAACCACTTGATATTAATATGTTAATTAAACTAAGTAAAAAACATACAAAATGGTATATATTCAGTGATAGTTCAAAGATGGGCGGTGTAGCAAGTGCTATTATGGAAGCACTAAGTGAGCACAACATAACTGATATTCAAATAAAATCTTTTGAATTTCCAGATACATTTATACCTCATGGAGATAATGCAAATATCGAAAAACTCCTAAAAATAGATACCCAGAGTATCACAAAACAGATAAAAGAAGAACTATGCTTATAATAATAGGAAATGAATACCAACTACTAAAAAATGAAATTAGCTTACTTGAAAATAAATTTGGGAATATCAAATATAGCTTAGAATACGATCCATCTACAAAAGAGACTATTCTTTTAAATAAAAGCAATCAAATCAGTACTAAAAAAAACATACATACTCTTGAAGAGTTTTTACCTAAATACCTAAAAAAATGCTATATCCCAAAAAATATAGATAACTCCGAAATACACTATGATATTAAAAGCTATAGCTTCTTTCAAAAATTTCAAAAAAAATGTATTGATTTTTTTGGTATTTTTTGGTTATTCTTTTTTTCTTGGCCAGTGATGATTAAATGCAAAAATCAAATCAAAAAAGAGTCTCCTGGTCCAGTTTTATACAAACAAAAAAGGGTTGGAAAAAACAACAAAGAATTTACTTGTATGAAATTTCGTAGTATGAAACTTGATGCTGAAAAACACGGCGTACAATTTGCTCAAGAAGACGATGATAGAATATTCCCTTGGGGTGAAGTTATGCGAAAAACTAGATTTGATGAACTCCCTCAAATGTATAATATACTTAAAGGCGAAATGCACTTAATAGGACCCAGACCTGAACGTAAATACTGGACTGATAAATTTGAAAAAACAATTCCTTCTTATAGCAAAAGACACAAAGTATCTCCTGGTATTACAGGATGGGCTCAAGTAAATTATCCATACGGAGAAAATGAAGAGGATGCAAGACAAAAATTAATGTATGACTTATATTATATAAAACATTGGAATATACTACTTGAACTTAGTATTGTTTACAAAACGATGCTAACTGTAGTACGCAAAAAAGGGGTTTGATATCAAATTATGGGTTATGAATTATTAATAATAAATTTTAGGATGTTTTGATGGAACACATATACGCTCCTTGGAGAACCGAATATGTTTCAAACAAAGATAAATCTAGCTGTGTATTTTGTGATATTGTAAGTTCAAAAGAAGATGATGAACTTGGAGTTTTATACAAAGATGAATATTGTTTTATTGTTATGAATAAATATCCATATACCCCTGGACATTTTTTGATAATACCAAACTTTCATACTGATAATCTTGAAACTCTTAATACTGATGTTTGGATAAGAATCAATATTCTTGCCCAGCAAGGTGTAGCTATGCTTAAAAATGAGCTTAATGCCAAAGGTGTCAATATAGGTATGAACTTAGGTGTAAATGCAGGAGCTGGCATAGCTGAGCATATACACTTGCATTTAGTTCCACGTTGGAATAATGATAGTAACTTTATAACAACAATTTCAAATTCTCGTGTCTATTCTATAGACTTTGACAAAATTTACAATAAACTAAAATCAAAAAGTCACTTATATTTTAAAGTACCCTAATAGTATGAGAGCACTTGGAAATATTGCAGAAACAAAAGCTTGTAAATATCTTATAAAAAATGATTTTGACATCCTTGAAAGAAACTTTTATTCAAGATTTGGAGAGCTTGATATCATAGCTTTTAAAAACAATATCCTTCATTTTGTAGAAGTAAAAAGTGGACAATACAATCCGATAGAAAACATAACATCATCAAAAATCAAAAAACTAATTAAAACTATTGATTTTTACTTAAATACAAAAAAACTAAACTTCGACTATTGTTTAGATGCCATTATAGTAACAGACAAAATAGAATTTATAGAAAATATCACTCTTTAGTAAGCACCTTTTCGTAAAATCATAACTTTAATCGTTTCAAAAATAATTTTAATATCTTGAATCAATGACTTTTCATCAATATACTTCATATCTAAAGCAACTCTATCATCATAATCAATATCATTTCGACCACTTACTTGCCAAAGACCAGTAACTCCTGGTTTTACACTAAATAACTTATCTGCATATTTACCATATTTTTCTATCTCATTTTCTACAATAGGTCTTGGCCCCACAACAGACATACTTCCACCAAGAGAGTTGAAAAACTGAGGAAGCTCATCTAAACTACTCTTACGCAAAAAACTACCTACAATAGGAATAATCCTTGGATCATTTTTTAATTTAAAATCTTTTTCATATTCTTCTTTTATTTCAGGGTGATCATTCAACCATCTATCAAGTACATTCTCAGCATCATTTATCATAGTACGAAACTTATAAACTCTAAAAAATTTCTTATTTTTACCCATTCTAAGTTGTGTAAAAATAATAGGTCCCTTAGGTGATTTTATTTTAATAAGAATAGCTATCACAAACATAGGAACCAAAACTATCGTTATAGCACCTAAAGAAAAACATATATCAAATACTCTTTTAAATATATTTTGAGATTTTCTTCCTGTAATTGCTTTTTGCAGTACAAAATTAAGCCTATTAATAGGAGCTTTTTTATGAAGAAAAATTTCTGAAAATTTCGAAAACGTGATTATATTTACACCTAAAAACTCTAGTTCTGTAAGTAAACTTTGAAACCTTAAAGATAATTCTAACTCAAGATTAAGAACCAAATACCTTGGCTTCTGATTTTTAACTATTTCTATTATATACGCAATATTTTCTTTTTCACTATTATCAATCATATCTATTTGCTGAAATTCTTTAACTTTTGACTTTACACTAACTAAGTCTTTTTCTTCAACATAATATTTATCACCCAATATAATCATTTTATTCCTATTTCCGTCAATATAAATATAAAAAATATAATTCCTAAATATCCATTAAGTGTGAAAAAAGCTTTATTAATTTGTTTTAAACCTTTTCTAACAATCAAGTGTTCACAAATAAGAATAATAACTGAAATTATAGTACCTATTATAGCAAATATTCCTAAAGAAGCTTGATATATAAATAATGCCCAAAAAATAGATGTAAATACATGAAAAATTAATGATATAAGCAATGTTTTATGTACTCCAAATTTTGCAGGAATTGAGTGCAAACCATGCTTTTTATCAAACGCCTCATCTTGCAAAGAATAAAGCAAATCAAATCCTGCTACCCAAAAGATAACCCCAAGACTAAGAAATATACTCCATAAATTAATACTTCCGCTTACAGCAATAACCCCAGCAAGAGGAGCTAGTCCAAGAGTTATACCCAAAACAATATGAGCTAAATAAGAAAATCTCTTAACAAAAGAGTAAAACCCTAAAAAACAAAGTACAGGAACACTAAGAAAAAAAGCTGTAATATTTATAAAATATGCAACAATAACAAAAACTAATGCATTAATACTCATAAAAAGTATCATATTAAATTTACTAATTCGCCCATCCACACTTGGTCTGTTTTTTGTTCTTGGATTAAGTGCGTCATGTTTTGCATCTATATATCTATTAAAACTCATAGCAAAGTTTCTTGCACTTATAGTAGCTAGTACGGCTAAGAAAAACACTTTCCATCCTATAAGAATAGACCCATCAATATGATACTGCTCAACAAAAATTGCTATAAAAATAAAAGGCATAGAAAAAATAGTATGTTTAAACATTACAAGTTCGTTAATATTTTTTAGTTGATTTAACATGCAAAAAGCCTTTAATTATGGTAGTAAAAACTTACAATTATATTAAATACTGCTTTGATTAAAATATTTTAGCTAGAATCTTGCGATGAAGAAAAAATATATTGCCAAAAAAAAATTTGGTCAAAACTTCTTAAAAGATGATTATGTCTTAAATAAGATCATCCAATCGATGCCCCAAAGTAACCTTAAAACAGTTGAAATAGGGCCTGGCTTAGGTGATTTAACCCACAAGATGGTGGATAAATACAAAGTAGAAGCTTTTGAAATAGATAAAGATCTTTTTCTAGTATTGAAAAAAAAGTTTTCAAAAGAGATTGAAAACGGTTTTTTAAGTATAAATAATGTTGATGTTCTTGATGTTTGGGATGAAAACCTCATTGATGAGCCTTATAACTTAGTAGCTAATTTACCATATTATATATCTACAAGAATTATTTTGAATGCTCTTATGGATAACAATTGTAAAAGTATTGTAGTTATGGTTCAGCGTGAAGTTGCTTTAAAGTTTGAGGAAAATATAAGTTCATCATTAAGCGTAATAGCAAACTTGGTCTCAAATACCAAAATACTTTTTGATGTGAGTCCAGAGTCTTTTGACCCTGTACCAAAAGTAACATCATCAGTAATAAGATTTGACAAATTTACAAATTTTGTTGATAAAGATGGTATCTTTGAGAATAAAAAAAGACTAAACGAATTTTTGAGTTTTTTGAAAATTTGTTTTAAAGCACCAAGAAAAACATTATTTAAAAACTTATCAAGTGATTTTGACAAAAACATAATAAAAAATGTTTTTGAAGATTCTGACATTGAGCAAAATACTAGACCTCATCAGCTTGCTACAAGTACCTATAAACAATTATTCGATGCTTTAAACGCATCATAAATAAGGCATAAAATGCAAAATAATAGATATAGAAGAAATAAAGTTAATGTATTCCAAGGTGAATGGTTTGAAAAAGTTAAAAAATCAATCCAATCAAATGAAGCAATTCATAGAAGAACACTCTTATCACACAATAAACTAAATACCGAAACTGATATAAAAGTAAAAATAACTCCTATCGGTGGACTTGGTGAAATTGGTGGTAATATGACCGTCATAGAAACTGACAAAACTGCTATAGTAATTGATGTAGGGATAAACTTCCCTGATGAAACTATGCACGGTGTTGATATACTAATACCTGATTTTTCATACTTACACAAAATAAGAAGTAAACTAAAAGCAATAATCATAACTCATGGTCACGAAGATCATATCGGTGCATTACCATACCTTTTTAAAGAGATTAAAATACCGATTTATGCTACACCTCTTCCTCTTGGAATGATTGCACATAAGTTTGAAGAGCACGGGCTTAGCCGTGATGTGTCATATTTCAGACCAATAAGTAAAAGAAAAGTATATGATATAGCAGGATTTAAAATAGAATGGATTCATATGACTCACTCTATTATCGACTGTTCATCACTTGCAATTGATGCAGGAAGTGGAACTATATTTCATACGGGAGACTTTAAAATAGATCATACTCCAGTAGATGGATATCCAACTGACTTAGGAAGAATCGCTTACTACGCAGAAAAAGGTATCCTTTGTTTATTAAGTGATAGTACAAACTCACATAAACCAGGAAGTACAAAAAGTGAAAAATCTGTAGGTCCAGTACTTGATAAAATATTTGCCAAAACAAAAGGCAGAATAATACTCTCTACATTCTCTTCAAATGTACATAGACTATACCAAGCTATAGAATCAGCACAAAAATACAATAGAAAAATATGTGTAATTGGTAGAAGTATGGAAAGAAACCTCGAAATTGCAAGAGAACTAAACTATATAAAAGTAGATAAAAATATATTTATCGAAACTCATGAAATAGAAAAATATACTGATGATAATATATTAATTCTTACGACAGGATCACAAGGTGAACCTATGAGTGCGCTGTTTAGAATGGCAATAAACGAACATAGACATATCAAAATAAAAAAAGGTGATCAAGTAATCATATCAGCAAAAGCAATTCCAGGAAATGAAGGAAGTGTATCCACTGTACTTAACTACCTGCTTAAAGCTGGAGCAGATGTTGCATATCAAGATTATCCAGACATTCATACATCAGGTCACGCAGCGCAAGAAGAACAAAAACTTCTTTTAAGAATTGCTAAACCAAAATTCTTCTTACCAATTCACGGTGAGCATAACCATATTTTAAAACACAAACAAACAGCAGTTGAATGTGGAGTAGAAGAGAAAAATATATACCTAATGGATCACGGTGAGACTATAGAAGTACACCCAAAATATATCAAAAAAGTAGGCTCTGTAAAATCAGGTAAAGTCTTCATAGACAATAGAGCAAACAGAAGAATAGAAAACAAAGTGATTTATCAAAGACAACAAATAGCATCTGATGGACTAATCACAATAATAGCCAGTATCAATGAAAGAAAACTTCTCAAAACTCCTAAAGTAGAATCTTATGGCCTAATAGGTGATAGAGATATAGGATACTTCACAAAAGAGTTTGAAGGTCTAATCTCATTATTATTAGCTAATGAATCAAATAAATTCAATAATAATACTGATATAGAAAGAGAAATATACAAATCTGTAAAAAAATATATGTTAAGAAAACTAAGTAAGTACCCTACTATATCTGTAACAGTAGTTTAATATCTAAATAAATAAGGATAGTTAATTTAAAATTATTATTACTCAGAATATTTTATACACAGGGGGGATTCGAACCCCCGACCTTAGATTTATGAAGTCTATGCTCTATCCAGCTGAGCTATATGCTCACAAAATTTAGATAAATCTAATTTTTGGATGAAAAATTCTAACATACATATCTAAAACTAAATAATTTACCAAAACTAATACCTTATCTTACATTTCATCAAAAACTATTATTATACCTTTTCATTTAGATAAATTTTACTTCACTATAATAGCATATTGAAAACTGAATAACTATAGGAAATTTATGGACTTTTTGGAAATACAAAACTTCAGACATGCTTGTAAAATATTTGATACTAATAAAAAAATATCTACTTCAGACTTTGATTATATTCTTGAGTGTGCGAGACTATCCCCATCAAGCTTTGGTATGCAACCTTGGAAATTAATTGTTATTGAAGATGAGAAAAGAAAAGAAGACATAAAGCCACTTTGTTGGAATCAAGCTCAAATTACTAGCTGTTCACAATTAGTAATCATAGTAGCAAACAAAGATATAGTTGAGCCAACAAACCCTCATGTTAAGAATATGTTTAGATCTCGTGGTTTACCACAAGACGCAGTAGATAACTATATTAAGCTTTACACTGACTTTATAGAATCTACAAGACAAACTACAGGTATATATAACTGGGTATCAAAACAGTGTTATATCCTACTAGCAAATATAATGAACGCAGCAGCAAGTCTAAAGATAGACTCTTGTCCAATAGAGGGTTTCCACAAAGAAAAGCTAGAGAAGTATTTAGAACTTGATACTTCAAAAGAAGAGATATCTGTAGTATCAACTTTTGGATATAGAGTAAACGAAGCACCTGAGAAAATAAGACTTGATATTAACAAAATAGTAAAGAGATAACAAATATGGATTATAAAGATACATTACTACTACCAAAAACCAGTTTTCCAATGCGTGGAAACCTCCCTCAAAATGAACCTAAAAGATACAAGAAGTGGAGCGAAGAAAAAGCTTACGGTAAAATGAAAGCTAATCATAAAGACAAAACTCCTTTTACTCTTCATGATGGACCTCCTTATGCCAATGGAAATACCCATATAGGTCATGCACTAAACAAAATACTAAAAGATATTGTTGTAAAAACCAATTATTTTTCAGGCGCAGACGTAAGATTCACTCCAGGGTGGGATTGTCACGGGTTACCAATAGAGCAACAAGTTGAGAAAAAAATAGGCAAAACAAAAAAAGACACCTTACCAAAAGAAGTCATAAGAAGACTATGCCGTGAACATGCAACTAAGTTTGTAGATATTCAGAAAAAAGAATTTAATGAACTAGGTGTTACTGCGGACTGGGAAAATCCATACTTAACTATGAAATATCCTTTTGAAGCTTCAATATACAAAACACTAATCGAAATAGCAAAAAAAGGACTTCTTACACAAAGAAGTAAACCAGTATATTGGTCATATGCGGCAAAAACGGCACTCGCAGAAGCTGAAGTAGAATATCAAGACAAAGAAGATTTTTCTATCTATGTAGCTTTTGATTTACAAGAAGAAGCTCTGAAAAACCTTGATATTAAACAAGCAAGTATTGTAATATGGACAACAACCCCATGGACACTTCCTGCAAATGTAGGGATATCACTAAACCCTGATGAAGACTATGTATTAACAAGTGATGGATATATAGTAGCAAACGAACTATATAAAACTCTAAAAAAAAAGAATATAGTAAAAGGTGAAATAGCAAAAACTTTCAAAGCCTCAATACTAGAAAATACAACTGCCACAAACCCACTAAATAATAGAACATCTACAATAATACTTGGAGACCATGTAACAACTGATGGTGGAACTGGATGTGTCCATACAGCACCAGGACACGGTGAAGAGGATTATAAAATAGGTCTTAAATATAACCTTGATGTAATTATGCCTGTAGATGAAGAGGGAAAATACGATCAAAGTATTATTACATCAAAACTACTTCCAGAAGAGTTTTTAGGAACACATATATTTGATGCCAATGAAAAAATACTTGAACTTCTTGGAAGCAATCTTTTAAATGTAAGTAAATTCACTCACTCATACCCATTTTGTTGGAGAACCCACAAACCTGTAATCTATAGAGCAACTAAACAATGGTTTATCTCTATGGATGAACCTTATCATGAAAATAAAACACTTAGAGAGGTAGCTCTTAATGAAATAGAAAAAATCAATTTCATACCAAAAACAGGCGAAAATAGACTAAAGAGTATGATAGAAAATAGACCTGATTGGTGTATATCAAGACAACGAGACTGGGGTGTTCCCATAGCATTTTTTGTTGACAAAACTACAGGTGAGCCAGTATTTGATGAAAAGGTACTCAACTTCATAGCTATGATATTTGAAATAGAGGGCTGTGATGCATGGTGGACAAGAAGTATTGAAGAGCTTCTTAATCCTGCTTCTGGACTTGATCCTAAAAACCTAGAAAAAGTTACTGATATACTTGATGTTTGGTTTGATAGTGGAAGTACTTGGAACGCAGTACTTAATCATAGTGACTATGACGCAGGGCAAAGTATCTCTGATGTATACCTTGAGGGAAGTGATCAGCACCGTGGATGGTTTCAAAGCTCACTTCTTATAAGTTGTGCTTTAAGAGGCGTGTCACCATACAAAACTCTTATAACTCATGGCTTCACCGTAGACGCCAAGGGTGAGAAGATGAGTAAATCAAAAGGTAATGTAGTTGCACCTGCTGAGATACTTAAGAAGTATGGCTCAGAAATACTTCGTCTTTGGGTAGCAAATAGTGACTATACAAAAGACTTAAAAATAAGTGACAATATCTTATCTCAAAGTGCAGAACAGTACAAAAAGATAAGAAATACAATTAGATTTCTTTTAGCTAATATAAATGACATAGAATCAATCGATACAAATATAGAGTTTTGTGAACTTGATATTTGGATATTAAATCATGCAAAAGAGGTTTTTGCGTCTGTTAGTACTGATATGCACAATTACGAATATGCAAAAGCAATATCTACTCTTATGAACTTTATATCAGTTGAATTAAGTGGTATATATATGGATGTATGTAAAGATAGACTATATTGTAACGCTCTTACTGATACTAAAAGAATAAGTGCAACTACAACAATGGCAATAATCACAAAAGAGTTATTACCATTAATCGCACCGATACTTACATATACAGTAGATGAAATACTTGAATATGCTCCTGAGTTTATCAAAGATGGAGCGACAGATGTATTTGATCTTGAATTTAGAAATATAGACTTATCAAAAGAAGCAAAGATAGATATAAACTCTCTTCTTGAAATAAGAGAAAAATTCTCTGAAATAGTAGATGCTCTAAAAAAAGAAAAGATAATAAAATCAACTCTTGAAGTGGGTATCATAAGTAAATATGAAGACTTATACAAGCTTGATAATCAAGATATAGTAGATCTATTTCTTGTAAGTATAGTTGAAAAATCAAATGACTCTAAAACACTAAAATCATTTGAATTTAATAATCACAACTTCGATATAGTACTTCTAAACAACGAAAAATGTCCTAGATGTTGGAAACAAAATATAACAAAAGACCAAAACACTTGCCAACGATGTGAGGATGCTATAAATGTTTAGTAACCCTATAGAGTTTGATATCATCATCTATACTATATTAGGAATTTTTGTAGTAATAGGTGTTGGTATAGTGGCGGTCAGAATGAAAAAATGAAAAGCCTAACATCTTTATACAAACATGACAAGCCAAGAGAAAAGTTAGTAAATAAAGGTGTTAGTGCATTAGATGACAAGGAGCTTATGGCTCTTATCCTAGGGAGTGGAGCTAGAGGCAAAGATGTGCTTAAGCTCTCCCGTGACATAATCAAGCTTTTCAAAGCAGACTTTGAAAATATCGACTACGAAAAACTTATGAACTTGCACGGTATTGGAGATGCTACATCTTGCAAGATACTAGCTTCAATAGAACTCTCACGAAGATACCTAATCAAACAAAACAACAAAATCAAAACAGCCAATGATGCCTATCAAGAAGTAAAATCATATGCAAACAAACAACAAGAGTATTTTCTTACCCTCACACTTGATGGTGCTTCACACCTCATAGAAAAAAGAGTAGTATTCATAGGAACTCTTAATAGAACACTCATACACCCTAGAGAAATATTCGCAGATGCCATATCTGATAGAGCAGCTTCTATAATCCTAGCTCATAATCACCCCTGTGGAACTCTAAGCTCAAGCTTAGCAGATGAGATGATCACTGACAAAATAGCAGGAGTAGGTAGAATGGTAGGAATAGAAGTCAAAGACCACCTAATAATCACAAAAGAAGGATACTTTAGCTTCAAAGAAAAGGGACTTATATGAGACTAAAAAGTAGTGCCAAAGACTTTTCAATAAATATCAATGGAGCTTCTTGGAAATTCATTGATAGCTTAGTAGCCAAAGATATACCCCAACTAAATTTCAAAAAATATGTTTATGATCCTTGCCAAATAGAACTAACAGAACTAGAAAATGACTTTGCACAGTTTTTAGAAGAAAACTCATCTGATATGCTTTGGTGGTACAAAAACTCAAACCAAACACACCAAAATGAAATATTCATCCAATATCTAAATATAAAAATATCTCCCGACTTTATGGTCATGATGGAAGATGGATTTCTAGGACTTTTTATACTAGATCAAAACCAAAGAAACCTAAAAGACATAGCCAAAATATTACAAAATTTCATAAAAATATATAACTCAAAACATAAACTTTTTGGAGGGATTATCACCAAATGCAACGATTCGTTTTGGATAAGTGATAGTAGCGAATATGAAGAGTTAATCGATGATGGTATCATTCAAGAAAACGACGAAAGAAAATGGTACAAACTAAAAACCTATATAAATAATCTAAATTGTGAATAAAAAAGGCAATAATGTGGATAACAACGATGAACTAAAACAACTAATGGATGAAGCCAAAGAGCTATATACCAAAGGTAAATACAAAGAATCTATAGAACTATATAAAAAAGCTATAGAATTAGATTCTAATAATGCTGAAGCATACAACAATATGGGAGCTGTTTATTGTAAATTAAAAGAGTATGACAAAGCGATAGAAAAATATGAGAAAGCTATAAAAACAGATCCTAATTATACTAAAGCATATTACAATATAGGGAATACTTATGGTTTATTAAAAGAGTATAATAAAGCGATAGAAAAATATGAGGAAGCTATAAAGCTAAACCCTTATTATTCTGATGCATATCATAATATGGGGAATGCTTATTATAGATTAAAAGAATATAACAAAGCGATAGAAAAATATGAGGAAGCTATAAAAATAGATCCTAAACAAATATATAAAGAGAATCTAAGCTATACAAAAAATCAAATAGCAATTGAAGAGAATAGAAAGAAAATAGAAGAAGAGCTAAGAGCAGAGTATGGGTCGTTTTATGGTGAATTGATATCAAAAAGAATAAAAGAAGAAAAAATAGAGCTTAACGAAACTAAAGATAAAATAAAGTGGGGTTCTTATCTTCTAATAGTCATTTTTATTGGTGTCTTAGGATTTTTTATTTTTTTATATATTTGTTATTTAAAAGATGATATTGAAAACTTACATTTTTTTATACTACAATCAAATTTTACAGCGTTGTTTATATCCTATCCTATTATATGGGTATTTAACACCTTAAGTAGGCGAAAAAAAGTCTTGGAATTAAGTATCCATGACCTACAAGACAAGCACTATCTTATATCACTTTTTCAATCACAGTCAGAAGAAAATAGAGAAAAATACACTGATAAGATGTTTGGTATCATGTCTGAGGACTCCACAGCAAAGCTACTAAAATCTATGTACAAAAAAGAGAACAACAAATCAAAAATAGTAGATAAAATATCAATAGACGAACTTACAAAATTAATAGAACAGTATAAAAAATAATTTAATCAAATAAAGGAATAAAAATGACTGAAATACTAATAATATCAGCTACCTCAAACAACAACCTAGCACTAGCTAAAAAAATACAAGAAAACTTAACCCTATCATCAAAAATCATCGACATAGAAGAACTAAACCTCCCACTATTCACCACAAAAGAAGCAAAATCAAATGGAGTGCCACAAGAAATACTAGACATAGCAAAACAAATGATTCCAACAAAAGCATTCATATTTGTAGCTCCTGAGTATAATGGACTAACACCACCAACACTAAGCAACTTCATAGCTTGGCTATCAAAAGTAGGTGATGACTTTAGAGAAGTTTTCAATACAAAACATATAGCACTCGCAACACATAGTGGTGGACTAGCACCCAAGCTAATGATGGCTATGAGAATGCAGTTCACTCACCTAGGAGCTAATCTAATAGGAAGAGAAATAATAACTTCGTACCAAAAAGAACTAAACATTCAAGCAGTAAAAGATATAGAAAAGGAGTTCAAAAAGATTTGCTAAAATCTTATACTCCTATCAGAATTATTTAGCTAAAATTCAGAATTAATAAACTTAAGAATTTTAGCTAAGGAAAACGAATTGATTACATTAGCACAAGCACTAAAACTACCAAAAGAAGAACTAATAGACTTTAAAAAAGACTTATCAAAAAACATCAAAGAGCAGTCTAAATTAGGTGCTTATGTAGAGCAATTCACAAACACAGACATATCAAGCCTAAATGATGCTGGCATACCTATAGCTATAAAAGATAATATAGCGGTCAAAGACTGGGCTATGACATGTAGTTCAAACATACTTCAAGGATATATATCTCCTTATAATGCAACTGTAATTAACAACCTACTTAAAAATAACATGACTCCATTTGGCAGATGCAATATGGATGAATTTGCTATGGGAAGTTCCACTGAAACAAGCTTTTATGGTAAGACTCTTAATCCTGTAAACAGTGAATATGTTCCAGGTGGAAGTAGTGGAGGAAGTGCTGCGAGTGTTGCTGGTGGTATTGCAATTGCAGCTCTTGGAAGTGATACGGGAGGAAGTATCCGTCAGCCTGCTGCGTTTTGTGGATGTGTGGGTATGAAACCAACTTATGGGAGAGTATCAAGATATGGTCTAAGTGCATTTTCAAGTTCACTTGATCAAATAGGACCACTCACTCAAACAGTCGAAGACGCAAGTATTTTGTATGACTCAATCAGTGGATATGATGAGAATGATAGTACAAGTGCAGATGTGAAATATACAAGTACACATAAAAATCTCGATCCAAATAAAAAATACAAAATAGCTGTAATAAAAAACTATCTTGAAGATGCAAATAAAGAAATAGTAGCTAAAACACTAGACGCAATAAAAGTACTCGAAAATGAAGGTCACGAAATCATCTATAAAGAGATGAGTAACTCAAAATATGATGTATCAGCATACTATGTACTAGCAACTGCTGAAGCGAGTACAAACTTAAGCCGTTATGATGGTGTAAGGTATGGAAATAGAACAAAAGATGCTAGCAACCTATCAGAGCTATACAAAAACACTAGAAAATCTGGATTTGGAGATGAAGTACAAAGAAGAATATTACTTGGAACATTTGTTCTTAGTAGTGGATACTATGATGCATACTACATAAAAGCACAAAAAACTAGACAACTAATCAAAAAAGAGTATGAACAAATATTAAGTGAGTGTGATCTTATTCTTACTCCTGTAACGCCAACTACTGCATTTAAGTTTGACAGTGTTAAAGATCCACTTGAAATGTATCTAAGTGATATTTACACGATTGCGGTAAACTTAGCAGGTCTTCCTGCAATATCAGTTCCAATAGGAAATGATAGTAAAAACCTACCTATAGGTGTTCAACTAATAGCTGGAGCATACGAAGAGCAGACACTATTCAACGGGGCAGCAAGTCTTGAAAGAGGTATAAAGTGATAAGAGTAACAAAAAGAAACGGTAGAGTAGAGAATCTTGATATTACAAAAATACAAAAATATACCTCTTTAGCAGTAGAGAATCTCGAAAATGTAAGTCAAAGTGAGCTTGAAGTTGATGCACAAATACAACTTCGTGACCTGATAGATAGCTCTGAAATACAGCAAACTCTTATTAAAACTGCAGTTGATAAAATAGACGTAGATAGACCTAATTGGACATTTGTAGCATCAAGACTATTTTTATATGACTTATATCATAAAGTAACAGGTTTTAATGGATACCCTCACTTAAGAGAATATTTTGAACGTGGCGAGGCTGAGGGAAGACTAATAAAGGGACTTAAAGACAAGTATGACCTTAATGAGCTAAACGACTATATAGATACTTCAAGAGACTTGCAGTTTAACTATCTTGGAATTAAAACTCTATATGACAGATACCTAATCAAAGACAAAAATGCTGTACCTATGGAACTGCCTCAACATATGTTTATGGCAATAGCAATGTTTTTGGCGCAAGATGAGTTTAATTCTACAGATTGGGCAAAGAAATTTTATGACCTTATTTCAAAATTCGAAGTAATGTTAGCAACTCCAACACTTAGTAATGCAAGAACTACAAGACACCAACTATCATCTTGCTATATAGGCTCTGCTCCTGATAATATAGAGGGTATTTTTGATTCATATCATGAAATGGCACTACTTAGTAAATTTGGTGGTGGAATCGGATGGGACTGGAATACAGTTAGAGGAATGGGAGGAAGTATAGACGGACACAAACATGCAGCTGGTGGGATAGTACCATTTCTAAAAATCACTAATGATATAGCAATTGCAGTTGATCAACTAGGTACTAGAAAAGGTGCAATCGCTGTATATATAGAGCCTTGGCATATAGATATACATGATTTTATAGACCTTAAGAAAAACTCAGGTGAAGAAAGACGCCGTGCACACGACCTTTTCCCATCTCTTTGGATAAATGATCTCTTTATGAAAAGAATAAAAGAAGAGAAAACTTGGACACTTTTTGATCCTTTTGAAGTTAAAGACTTACCTAACTTACACGGTGAAGATTTTGAAAAAAGATATCAAGAGTATGAAAATGATGACAATATCACAAAAGAAGTAATAAAAGCAAAAGACCTCTGGAAAAAAATCTTACTTAGTTATTTTGAAATAGGAAGTCCTTTTTTGTGCTTTAAAGATAATGCAAATAGAGCAAACCCAAATGCACACGCTGGACATATCAGAAGTAGTAACCTTTGTACTGAAATATTCCAAAATACAAATCCAAATCACTATAAAATAAAAGTAATCTATAATGATGGTTCACAAGAATCTTATGAAGAAGAAGCAACTGTAACAACAGATAATGGCGTTACGAAAAAAGCCAAAAAGATAACAGCTCTCGATACAATAAACGGCAAAAAAATATATATAGTAGAAAAAGAAAAAATCGATGGACAAACAGCAGTTTGTAACCTAGCATCGATTAACTTATCTCGTGTAAATTCAAAAGAAGATTTTGAAAGAGTAGTACCAGTAGCTGTAAGAATGCTAGATAATGTAATAGACCTAAACTTCTATCCTCTTAAAAAAGTAAAAGATACTAACCTCTCAACTAGATCAATTGGACTTGGAATGATGGGTGAAGCTGAAATGCTTGCTTCTAAAAAAATATTTTGGGGAAGTGAAGAACACTTTGAACTAATAGATGAAATAGGTGAGATGGTAAGTTACAATGCAATTGAATCAAGCTCAAACTTAGCTGTAGAAAAAGGCAGTTATCCTAAATTTCAAGATTCAAACTGGAGTCAAGGGATATTTCCTATAGACAAGGCTACAACAAATGCAAAAAAACTAGTCAACCGTGGTGGACTTTTTGGTAATACCTATGACTGGGATAAACTCCGTTCCAAAGTAAAACAAAGTGGTATGAGAAATGGTTATTTAATGGCAGTAGCTCCAACAAGCTCCATTTCAATACTAGTAGGAACTACTCAAACAATAGAACCAATATATAAAAGAAAATGGTTTGAAGAAAACCTAAGTGGAATTATCCCTGTAACTGTACCAAACCTAAGCCCTGAAACCTGGGAATACTACACACCTGCATATGAACTAGATCAAAAACTACTAATACAAGCAGCCGCAATTAGACAAAAATGGATAGACCAAGGTCAAAGTCTTAATATATTCATAACACTCGACCGTGCAAGTGGTAAGTACCTCAATGAGATATATATGCTAGGATGGGAACTAGGTCTAAAATCTACATATTATCTAAGAAGTCAATCACCTGAAAGTAAAGAAGAGGTAATGGATAGAAGTATAGAGTGTGATAGCTGTCAATAGAAAAGTAGGACTTAAAAAATAAATAAAAAACAAACATCAAAGAAGCTATCCTCATTAGCTTCGAAAATATTAAAGAGTTCTAATACATCTAAAATAGCGAAAAGTTTAGCTGGATCTGCACTGTCTCAATCAGATACTAAAAAAGAAACAGGTAAAAATATGGAAACTAAAGCGTCAAAAGTTTTACAAAATGACAAATATAATACTAATACAAAAAAACTAGCAGCTTCAATTTTATCTCAATCTAATAAAGAAAGATAATACTTTAAGTTTCTATTAAAAGAAACCTTAAAATATTAATTTTTAGGTTCTACAATATAACCTATTTCATTTTCTTTAATCTCTTTTATTTCATCAAGGTATATATCAAAACCTTTTTGATAACTATTTAATAAATACTCTTTTCCCCATACTACTGATATGTTTTGATTCTCTTTTTCAAGTACAATAAGACCTTTTTTTGCACTTATCTTACTGTATGTTATTTTACTATCTTCTATGATATGAATGATGTGTTTGAGTACAAAAAATGACTTGTATTTTACAAAACCTTCTCTATCGTCTATCAGACCATACCCAGGAGCTATAAGCTGATGCCAATACACTCTATCAATCATACCTGAACTAAGTGCTATGAAAAAATACTTAACTAAATACTCACTATATTCTTCTACACTTACACACTCTTTTTCACTTGTAGGAGCATACGGTGCTGTACCTGATATTGGCCAGTTTGTTTCTGTTATGTAGATTTCATCTTTTGTTTTGGGACTTGTTTTAGATATAGCAAAAAGCAATTTGATTTTTTTGTATAGATCAAACCCCATTTGAGTGTTTGTAGGATCACCTCTTCTGTCTACATAAAGAAGTGAACTTAATACATCATATTTGATTTTTCTAAAATTAAATAGTGTTCTAATTGTGAAGTAGTATTCAAAGTCGATTACACAAGATCCTATAAGTTTAATATGCGGATACTTATCATCTCTAATATCTTGAACTATTTTATAAAAGTCCATATATTCACCCATATTAAAAAATGCCCATTTTTTACGGTTAACAGCATTTCCTATTTGATACTTACTCGCATATACACTTGTAATTTCAAAAATCTGTGAAATGGAGTCTTTAAGTAGCTTTAAATCTTCAATATGTCTTCTATCTTGTAATATATTGATTAATATATCAAATCCTTGAAACTCTTTAATGAACTCCACATATTTATCTAAATTTTCTATATCACTAAGAGGTATTCTTATAAGGACTTGTTTTATATTTAAGTCTTTGAGTAGTTGAAATTGGATTCTTGCACTTTTGTTACTATCTACGCCTAGTCCTATAAACTTATCTGTATTAATATTTTTTTTTGATCCAATAAAAAGATATCTTAGTAAAACAATAGGAAACATTATTAAATTAGTAAATATTAATTTGAAGTTTTCAAACAAACTTTTTTTGAAGATAAGTCTTTTAAAGGACTTATCTTTTATTGGATATGGTTGATCGGAATGTTTATCCCAAATAAAATTAGTCATCAGTAGTATTAAGCTCTTGATATTCTAGTTTAGCATCTTCGAGCTTCTTAGTTGCGAGTTGAAGCTCTTTTAAGCCATCTTTATAGTGTTTTATACCTTCACTCATACTTATTTCTGGATCCATCAATTTTTCTAAAATCTCTTTTGCTTTATCTATATTCTCTTCAAAACTTGATTTATCTTTTGCCATCTTTCCTCCTATCTTAGATCAATATTAAGATCTGCTTTAAGTGTTTTTAAAATAGTATTCATGATATCGTCTATTTCCTCAACTCTAAGAGTTTTATCATTTGACTGAATTTCAAACTTGATACTAATACTAAGTTTATTTTCAAGCTCATCAGATCTATATAAGTCCACGGGATAAAAATCTATCAAGCTTGGGATATTTATCTTAGCTATACTTGTCTTTATATTCTCATACGCCATATCCGAAGGTACAAGTAAACTAAGCTCTCTTGTATTTAGTTGAAACTTAGAATAATTTTGTGCATTTATCTTTGAATACTGGATTTTTGTAAAATCACATTCACATACATAGGTAGTTCCTAAGTCAAAATCTTTTTGTACGGATATCCCTAGTTTTGATATAATTCCAATTTTTTCACCATTTTGAAAAATTTCACCATATTCATACGGATTAAAAAAATCTTTATTTATATCTCTCGTTTTTTTAATTTCAAAATCCCCTATTACACTAGAGATTTTTTTAGCAAATTCAAAAAAGCTTATATCTTGAGGTTTACCATGATTTGAAACATTCTCAGAATCTCTTTTCCCACTGAATATAAAACTAATTTTTGTAAATTCATCTCTATTTTGATTAAAAGTCTTACCTATCTCAAAAAGTTTTATTGACTTTTTACCTATGTTAGTATTATTTTTAGCTGATTGTAAAAGATTTATTAATATTGTAGAACGTAAAGTATTTAATTCACTACTTATTGGATTTAAAAGTTCAAATTTTTTATCTAATAAATCAAAACTATATTTTTCTAATATAGTTTTATCTGTAAAAACAAAACTTAAATTTTCAAAAAAACCATTTGAAGTTGCTTTACTTCTAAATGAATTTGTTTTATGAAAATTCAGCATAGCACTATTTATTCTGTTTTTTTCTTTGAACTCTAAAGCATTAGAATCTATATTATCTATGCCTACTATTCTTATAATCTCTTCTGTAATGTCTTGAATATTTTTAATATCATTTCTAAATATTGGTACATTCACAGCAAAGTCTTCATTTGATTTACTAAGTTCGATCTCAAACTGCAAGGATTTGAGTATTGATATTATCGTGCCTTTATCTATTTCTTGACCTATTAAAGATCTCACTTTTTTAAGGTTAACATCAATAGTATGTCTATTAACACTCGGTTCAATTCTTTCTTCACCTGAATACCATTTAATACTCTCATTAAATACAATATAATGAAAAAAGTCTTGTGCATAACCTGTTCTATACTCTGTACCTCTACTAGATCTATAAAACTGATCGTCACTTATTTTTAACTTATTTTCATAAACTAATTTAGAAATCAAATCTGGGTTTGTATAACTAGACTGTAATACAAATAATCTATCTTCAATACTAGCTTCAAATTTATCAGAATAAATACCTATAGTTGATATCTCTTTGTTATTAAGAAATACACTATCCATCCCAAATTTATTTTTTTTGATATCAAACTTTATAGTTTTGTTATCATCTTGTAACATATTTGTTACGGAATATACTTTGAAAAGTACTCCAGTAGAATGACTAACATATTTAACAATGTCTCTAACATCATTGCTAAGAGTGTTACCAACTAACATATTTTTTAGCTTGATATTTAAATCTGGTCTTACTTCATCTGATGACTCAAAAACTCTAAAGCATAGCTTAGAGTCTATATTCTCACTATTAATTTCTAATATTCTTCCTATACCTTTTTTATCTTGTGATTCGATTTTTTCAAATTCTAATAACTCTTTTTTTAGATATGTGGCAAGATCTCTAGCTACTCCATATATACTTAGACAATCTCCTCTATTTGCAGTAAGCTCTATTTCGTATACTGTATCATTAAGTAAGCTATACTCTTTTAACTCTTTTCCAACTACAAGTTCGCCAATACTACTATCAAGTTCAAGTATACCATCATTGATATCTGGAAGACCTAGCTCTTTAGATGAACATATCATCCCACTTGATTCTTCACCTCTAAGTTCTGTTTTGACTATTTTAAAGTCACCAAAACTCGACCCTATCAAAGCAACTGGAACAAAAAGTCCAGCTCTTACATTTTTTGCTCCACATACAATTTGTACTATACTTCCACCAATATCTACTTTTGTAATGCTAAGCTTATTTGCATCTGGATGCTTTACACACTCTTTTACATATCCAACTACTATTTTTGAAGGTATAATAAGTTCTGTCATACTATCAACTTCAAGACCTATATTATCAAGGGCCTTGTATATTTCTTTATTGCTTAAGTCTTCTAAATTAATCCATTCATTTAGCCAATTTCGTGTAATTATCATCTAAATTGCTCCAATAATCTGAGGTCACCTTCATATAAAGATCTTAAATCCGGAATCTCTCGGAGTAACATAGTAAACCTCTCAACTCCTAATCCAAAAGCATAGCCACTCACACCTTCATATCCTACAGCTTTAAATACATTCGGATCAATCAATCCACAACCAAGAACTTCAAGCCATCCTGTCTTAGAACATACTCTGCATCCCTTGCCTTTACAGAATATACAGCTAATATCAACTTCTGCACTCGGTTCAGTAAAGGGAAAAAAACTTGGACGAAATCTAACATCAACACTACCAAACATATGTTTTAAAAATTCTTCTAAAAGACTTTTTAAATTTGAAAAAGAAACTTTATCTTCATCATCAACAACAAGCCCCTCGACTTGATGAAACATAGGTGTATGAGTCAGATCAAAATCTCTTCTAAACACACTACCTGGACTAATCATACGAATAGGAGGTTTTTTGTCTTTCATTGTTCTTATTTGTACTGGTGAAGTGTGTGTTCTAAGAAGCTTTTCATCTTTAAAATAAAAAGTATCTTGCATATCACGAGCTGGATGATGTTTTGGTAAATTAAGAGCTTCAAAATTATGAAAATCATCTTCTACTAATGGTCCATCTTCAATAGAAAAATTAAGGTTTAAAAAATAATCGATTATCTCTTTCATTGTTTCATTAACAGGATGCATAGCACCTCTATTTTTATCACTCTTAAACATAGTTACATCAACTGCATCTTTTTGCATTAATATATCATTTTCTTCTACTTCTAAAGCTCTTTTTTTCTCTTCAAGAAATAAAGTAATACTTTGCTTAATATCATTAATATTTGCAGCAAAATCTTTTTTTTCTTTTGGTTCTATTGTTTTTAACTTTTTAAATTCTGCCGTTAAAATACCATTTTTACCAAATATTTTACTCTTAGTTAACTCTAATTCTTTTAAATTTTTTGTATTATTTACTAAATCTATTAATAAGCTTTTCAAATAAATAACCTTTAGTATTTAGGGATTTATGACTCTGTATCTTTAAACTAGTATATTAGCAAAATAAGGTTATAGTTGCGTGACGTATTAACATCCAACTCTCTTGATATTTATACCTATATTGGTGAGTTTTTGTTCTAAAAATTCATATCCTCTATCTATATGATAAATTTCATGAACCTTTGTAGTATCAGCAGCAACACTTCCAGCCATACATAAAGACATTCCAGCCCTTAAGTCATTTGTAGTCACATCTGTTCCCATCAGTTTTGATGGACCTTTAATGATTGCTGTATCACCTTTAATTACAATATCTGCACCCATTCTTCTTAATTCTGAAACGTGCATAAACCTGTTTTCAAATATTTTTTCTTCTATTATACTAGTTCCATTTGCTTGAGTAGATAATGCCATAAATTGAGCTTGCATGTCTGTAGGAAATCCTGGGTACTCTTGTGTTATTATTTCAACTGGTTTTATTTCATTTGTTGGATATATGGTTATTTCATTTTCATTAATATCAAAAGTAAAACCCATTTCTTTTAATTTTACAATTATCATATTGATATGTTCAGCATTAACTTTTTTGATTGTGAGCTTTTTATTTAGCATTGCACCAATACACAGATACGTACCTGCTTCTATTCTGTCAGGTATTATGTCAATATCTTTAAATTTTAAAAGTTTTGATCCTGTTCCTACAATTTCTAATTCATCTGTACCAATACCTTTGATATCAAGGCCAGCATCTCTTAAAACTTCACAAAGCTGTACAACATCAGGCTCTTTTGCAACATTACTTAATATACTTTTACCATTTGCCATTGCTGCTGCCATTATTATATTACTAGAACCAGTGACTGTTATTTTATCAAATATAATATGAGTGCCTTGAAGTCCATACGGAGCTTCAGCTATAATATAACCTTGCTTTAAAGTTATTTTTGCACCCATAGCCTCAAGAGCTTTTAAGTGTAAATCTATAGGTCTTTCTCCTATTGCATCTCCTCCAGGCAAAGAAACTTCACAATAACCAAATCTTCCAAGAAGTGGACCTAGTACAAGTATTGATGCTCTCATTTTACTTACAATATCGTAAGTCGCTTTTGAAGAGTTAAGTTTACTTGTATCGATAATTGCTCTACCATTAGCTACTTCTACATTTGCGCCTAAATTAATTAACAACTGACTTAGTAATTCAATATCCAAGATATTAGGGACATTAGTAATATTAACAGCTGTACTTGACATAATAGTCGATATAAACATTGGCAAAACAGTATTTTTGGAGCCACCTATTGTTATACTGTCTTTACTTTTATGTGTACCTTTTGAGACTTCAAAACATTCCATATAATTTATTGCCTTGTGTTTATTTTAATGCGCTTGAAAGATCCCACATTGGTAAGAAAATACCAAGAGCAAGCATTAGAACCATACTAGCCATTAAAGCTATCATTATAGGTTCAATATATGTAGAAAAGTTATCTACAATATTGTCAAACTTCTCTTGAAAATACTCTGTAATTTTAACAAGCATACTATCAAGCTTACCCGTTTTTTCACCTGTATCTATCATCTGAAGAAGTATTGGATTATACATTTCTGTAATACTAAAAGCATCAACAAAAGGAACACCATTTTTAATGGATATACTAATTGATTCTAATTTTGCTTTTATACTAACGTTACCTACTGTATCAACTGCAATTTTAAGAGAATCTTCTACTGCGATACCTGCACCAATAAGCTCAGCAAGAACTAAAGAAAATCTACTCATAGTACCATATCTAACAATATCTTTTATCAAATAAATTTTTAGCCAAAAATTATCAACTTGATAATGAAATTCTTCATCATTTCTATAAAAATATATAAGTAAACTAACTATTATAATAAGAGCGATTAACATATATCCACCATAAGAGCTAACAGCACTCTCAGTTCCAAGAAGTATTCTTGTAGGTAAAGGAAGATCCGCTCCAAGTTCATTAAATATACTTTTAAATTCTGGTACAACTTTAGTAATTAATATTAAAAAAGCCACTATAATACTTCCCACAACCATAATAGGATATCTAATAGCTTTTTTAAATTTTTGAATATTCTTTTTCATCTCTTCTTGGATAAAGACAAGTTTTTTTAGTGCATTTGATATATCACCTGTATTTTCACCTAGTTTCATCATAGCTACTGTTATATGACCTAGTTCTCTTGTATATTCTCCAAAAGCATCTGAAATTGACTTACCTGAGTTAAGTGAATCATCTATATTCTCAAATATATCTTTAAGTAACAAGTCAGGTGTAGATTTATGAACTTCTGTAATTGAATCATGAATTGAAATACCAGCATCAGTCATAATATATAGTTGTCTAATAGCTGCAATCAAAACTTCTTTTGAAACTTTTTTTCTTTTTAATTTGATATTTTTAAAAGCATTTTTTATTACTACTTCAAAAGGAGGTTGAGTTTGTACTACTCTTAGTATGGTACCTTGAATGCTTTTTTTAGCAAGACCAATAGCAACGTTTTTATTTCTGGCATTAAAAATTTTGATTTGTTTTTTACCTTTTGATAAGTACGTAACCTCATAATATAACATATTTAAACCTTATTTAATAACTCTATAAACTTCTTCTATCAAAGTAAGACCTTGTGAAGCTTTACTCATACCATCTGCAAACATACTAACAAATCCATTTTCATTTGCTTGCTTTGTAATTTCTACCTTTGAAGCGCCTCTGGCAATAAGACTTTGCATAGAAGCATCAATATCCAATACTTCTGATATCATAACTCTACCCAAAAATCCAGTTCCTGAGCATCTAGCACATCCAACTTTTTCAAAAAACTTAGGATTATCATCAATATGATCTTTTATTTTTTCTAATACTACTGATGGTATTACAGCTGGTCTTTTACAATGTACACAAAGCCTTCTTACAAGCCGTTGTGCTTGGATAGCTACTATCGCTCCACTGATATAGTATGGTTCTATACCCATATCAGTAAGTCTTGTGATTGCACTAATAGAATCGTTTGTATGTAATGTAGAAAAGACCAAATGACCAGTAAGTGCTGCTCTAATTGCAATTTGAAGTGTTTCTTTATCTCTTGATTCACCTATCATAATAACATCTGGATCTTGTCTCAAAATACTTCTTAAAGCTCCAGCAAAACTGTGTCCAACAGACTCATTAACTTGCGTTTGTTGTATATTGTTCATTGTATATTCAATTGGATCTTCTACTGTAATAATCTTCTTTTCTATACTTTTAACTTCATTTAAAATTGCATACAAAGAAGTTGTTTTACCACTACCTGTAGGCCCTGTAATAAAAACTATACCATAAGGATGAGAGATCGATTTTCTAAGAAGTGTAAGAGCTGACTTATTCATATTTAGCTGATCTAAGCTAAGCATCACTTTAGAGTTATCAAGTATTCTAAGAACTATTGACTCACCTGTAGAAATTGGTAAAGTTGATATACGAAAATCTAACTTTCTATCCATAGTATTATAAGAAAATCTTCCATCTTGGGGTTTACGTCTTTCTGCGATATTTAAATTTGCAAGCAGTTTAAGACGAGAGGTAAGAGGAAAATATATATCTTTAGAAAAAATAAAGATTTCACTCATTACTCCATCTATCCTTATCCTAACATGACAATTTTTTTCACTAGGTTCTATATGTATATCACTTGCTCTTGAAATAACAGCAGATTTTATGATTCTATCAATAAGCTTTAAGATACTTGAAAGTTCTTGTAAGTTCTCAACTGATTTTATTTGAAGCTCATTCCTAATTTCAGAAATAAGTTCAGACATTCCTGCACTCATTTCAACTTTATTAAGAAATCTATCTATTTGATTTAAATCTGCTATAACTACTTTTAAAATTCTTTTTTGAAATAGTCTTTGAACTTTTTCTTGAGCTAAGAAATCTCTTGGGCGTTTAAAAGCTACAAAAATATTCATTTCAGTAGCCTTCACAGGAAGTATACCAAGCTTTCTAAGCTGCTCAATTTCAAAGTTTGCTGATAATGAAAAGTCAATATCTATAGAATCTAAATTAAAATAATCTAATTTCAATTTATTAGCGAACTTCTTTAAAAATGTTTCGCTATTACCTATTCTCAGATGTGTAGTAAAATCTGGAGTCATAAACTTGTAGTTATTACTTACATGCATATCTACAAGTCTATCAATAAAGTCTTCTTCAGAAAGTAAATCGTTTGAGATTAAGTAATCTGTTAAATTAAAAGTCTCATCATTTGCTATCAAAGACTTTAATTTTCTACTGTTTTGATTATCTATAAAATTATTTTTTTCAAAATAATCACAAACAGCTAATTCAATTTTATCAAAAGATACTTCCATAAGTTAAACCACTAATCCAAATTCAAAATTGCTTTATCTATAGTATCATTAGGATTTTCTCTACTTTTGATATCACAAATAAATTTATTTTCTTTAATAATGATTTCATTTGCAAACATATTTTCTAATATTTGATCAACTACAGCACCATTATCTTCACCATCATCTATAAGATTTCTTATTTCTTCTTCATCACTATGTTCAAGATCTATTATTTTAGGAGTAATAACAAAAATTAATTCTTCAGTAGTTTTGACATCACTTTCATAAGAAAAAAGTTTACCTAAAAGTGGAATACTTCTTAAAATCGGAACACCATTTTGTTCTCTATCGTTATTTGTTGTTATAAGACCACCTAAAATAACAGTATTTTTATTTTTGGTTCTAATTACAGTTGAAAGTTTTTTCTCTACTGTATCAGGAGGAAGAACTCTAACCGTATCCTGTCTTAATTCGTCTTCACCATATTTAAAGTTACTAATTGAAGGGTTAATTCTAAGAGTTATTTCATCATCATTTGATATTTCAGGAGTAATGTTAAGCAGTATTCCAATAAATACAGATTCAATTTCATAAGTGACACTTATTTGATTGTTTTCTCCAGTTGAGCTTTCTGTTTGTATTCTATAATTAATATTATCACCAATTGTAATTAGAGCTTGTTGATTATTCATAGCCAATATTTTAGGATTTGAAACAACTTTTGATTTTCCTTGAGTGTCAAGAAAATTTAATAAACCCTCTATTGAAAAAGATAAAGTATTTCTAAGATTCAAAGTATTTGTAAAATCAAATGGATTATCGTAATCAGTACTTGTGTAAGTGACTTGATTGTTTCCTGAACTATTAGGATTTATGTCTAATTGAAACTTAGACCAATCTATTCCTGTCTTATTTGACTGACTAAGTGCAACAGAAACTATAGAGACATCAATTAATACTTGTTTATATAACCTATCTTTTAAAAGTTCTATATATTTTTCAACTGCATTAAGTTGTCCAATAGTACCACTAATTGTTATCAGTCCTGTTTCTTTATTTATAATTGGTTCAGCTATATCAGTTAAGTCTTGTGAAGAAGATTTTAAAATTTTTGATATTTGATCTGATATTTGATCCCAAAAATCAAAACTATCAGTTGATGCAATGGTATTTTCATCAGTATTGTCATTGTTTTCTTCACCACTACCTTTTAATTTAGCTCCAATTATAGATTTACCTGCTCTACTTGAAGACACATAATTTATTTTAAACGTTTTTATTTTATTTCCATAAATTCTTAAAACATCATCTTCAAAATCATAGAAAAGACCATTATCTTCAACTAAAATATTCAAAACTTTATCTAATTTAAGTCCTCTAATGTTTATACTATTACTTTTTGCTTTTAATTTTGTATTTGCTATAGAGTCTTTTACTACAGTAGTAAAACTACAAGATTTTGAAATTTTATCTATCACTTCTTTTATTGTAACACTATCTAATATATTTATATTGAACTTTTTATTCTTATCACAAATACCATAGCTAGTTGCACTATACAAAACTGAACTAAGTAATATGAATGTTGCAATATTAAAAAATATTGATTTTGATTTTTTCATTTAACTCTCCTATTTTTACTTTATAAATTTTTTTAGAATATTTACTTTTTAACTCTACTCTATCTTCATAGACTTTTTTAACCAAAAATCTTTTTCCTATATATTGCCCTTGCTTATACCATTTACCTCTAACTAATACACTATCATCAAAAACACCTTCAACTCCAAAAGAAAGCTTTTTCGTATAACGTCTACTACTCTTAGTTTTAGATTTTATAACACTTGTCTTATTTTTTGATTTTAAAAGTTTTTTCTGATCATTTTTAGTTACAAATGGATCTTTCGTTTTTGACAATTTAACTCTATCTAAACTTATTTGTTCTTTTTCAACATCCTTAACTATACGGTCTAACTTATCTGTATAGGTTTGATAAGAAAATAAGCTTAAAGAGAAACTAAATAATAAAATGATTTTTTTCAATACTTCAACTCCCTTACAGCAATATCAAAATCTAAGTTTAAATTTTTACTAGTTTCAAGCTTAAGATTTTTAAGTTCAACGAAAGTAGCACTTCTCTCAATATCACTTAAAAATTTAACTATATTTTTAAAGGTACCTGTTACATTGATATTAAACTTTATGTATTCTTCAAAACTTTTCAACTTAACTTTTAAAATCTCATTTTCAATATGATTAACTTTTACATTATATTTTTTTGCCAAATTAGAATATTCATCTAAAAGTAATGTCCACAGATTATCACGAGAAAGTTTTTTTGAGAGTTTTTTCATTTTATCATCGATTAAAGCATCTTCTATCACTATAGTTTCATACTCTAATTTCATTTTTGATACTTCTTCTTCTAATCTTCTTTTTTCCAACTCTTCGTTATTTCCTCTTAATCTAGAGTTAAGATAGTCTTGTTGTACTTTTAGTTTTCTTTCTGATTTACTAAGTTCAGTTTTAGCTTTTTTTAATTTTTGTTCGGTGATAGGAAAAACATTTGTCCAAAAAATATAAAGAATCAAGCCAAAAACAGCGAATAATATAATAAATTTCTCACTTGATTTTCTCTGTCCCATAAAAGAATCTATTTTATCAAAAAATTTATTCATTAATTAGTACCTCCATTTTACTTCTATATATTGAGGTATTATCATCTAATCTTTTAGTATATACATCAAACTTATTGTCAATATTTATTGTTTTTATAAGTTCAGTAATTTTTTTATCTTTATAACTAATAACTTCCATATTTATTTTTGTGTCATTAAACTCAAAACTATCTATTAAAACCTCTGAATTAGAAAAATACTCTACAAGATTATTTATAACACTAGCTCTTGATTTATACTCAAATTTGTACTTTATTATATTATCTATAATATTTTGTTTACCACTTATAATATTTTCTACTTTTTTTATATCGATATGTAACTTATCTTTTTCTCTATTTAATGCTTGAATTTGCGATTTTATATCATCTTTTTTTTCTGTCAATTCTTGATATCTTCTATCAACCGAAGTTTTATCTAATTGAAGCTTATAAGAATATACAAGTTCGCCTAAAGGATAAAGTGATCCCACAAGAATAGATATAAGAACTACACTCATCAGCTTTCCACTATCCCGGTCTTGAAAAGGTATAGGTCTTTGAATATGTGATACATTAAATGTAGGATAATCTCCTGAGATATAGTCTCTAGCATTTAAAAATAATAATGTGTTTTTAGTATCATCTTCAAAATTATAATTTTTATAATTAATATCTAATTCAGCAACATTCGCTTTAGATGAAAGATACTTTTCTGCATGTTCAAAAAATATTTTACTTTTATTTCTATCCATAGAAATAAAAATATTTGAAAAAGCATCTATTTTTTTAATTCTTTGAGAAAATGATAAAATTTCATTTACACCAATAAAGGCTTCTTCTAATACTTGAGCCATATATGAATTAAATATTTCATTTGTGCTTTCGTTATTTGTATAACTCTCTAGATTAGCATAAAAATTAGACCCTATAAGATTTTGTCCTAATAGCTCAGAAATTTTTTCATTTATTCTTTTTAAAGAATAACCAAAAGATTTAGAATAAATAAAATCTCCACTCTTATAAATACTTAAATACGCATCATTTTTATCAAAGGTAATAAAACAATCTACTCTAGTTTCATTTTTAGGAAAAATTTGTTTATTATATAGCGATTTATATATTAAAGGTGCCGGTAATATATAATCAACAAATCCAACTTCTGAAGACAAGTCTTTAAAACCTTCTTCTAAATCAATTGTATTTATAACAAAAGTATCAAATACTCTATGTCCAGACTTTTCAGGTTCAGTATGTTTATTTTCTATATAAAGTATTTTATAGTTTTCAGCATAATTAAGTTTTAATTCTTCATAGAGTTCAACTTCAATAGTGTCATACAAATCTTCATCAGCGACATTCCGGTTTATTTCTATGACTTCTGATATATACTTTGTACTATTTAATGAAGATATTCTAAAATCACTCTTTTTTACACTTTTTAAATTAGAAATTTTTTGCAAAGTTCCATTGGGAGAGTATCTAAGAACATGATCAAGTTCTGTATCAAAAGCAACGATATTGGGATTCTTTACCAAAAAACAACCTTATATAGAAATTTAACTTTTGTGTATAAGTTCAAAGACACTATACACAAAAATTATTTTATTTTAACTAATCAAGTAAATGAAAAGTCAATGAATCTACATATAGTATTCAAATATTTTTAAATTCAGGCTAAATATTCTTGTAAACTTTTAGGATAATAGATATCTACACCATTTTTTATCATCTTTATAGCTTTAATAGCCGTATTTGCTGCTGATATTGTAGTAAAATAAGGAATATTTTGCTTCAAAACTAATCTTCTAATTTGTGCAGCATCATCTTTACTTGATCTTTCATCACTAGTATTAATAACACAAGATATTTCATCATTTTGAAGTAAGTCAGATATATTAGGTCTACCTTCACTAATTTTTAATGTTCGTTCACATTTAATATTATGTTCATTTAAAAATTTTGCTGTACCACTTGTAGCTACTAACTCAAATCCACTCTCAATATATTTTTTAGCTATTAAATTAAAATATTTTTTATCTTCATCTCTTAATGACACAAAAACTCTACCTTTTTCTGTAGGTAATTTATTGTTTGATGCAAGTTGTGCTTTTGCAAAAGATGCCTCAAAACTATCACTTATCCCCATAACTTCACCTGTACTTTTCATTTCAGGTCCAAGAATAAGATCAGCCCCACTTAATTTATTAAAAGGAAAAACTGCTTCTTTTACGGATACAAAATCAGTTTTTTTAGGCTTATATAGACCTTCTTTATTCAGATAAACTATATTAAACTTATCATAAAAACTTAATGCACTTTCAAGACTATCACCATACATTACTCTAGTAGCAACTTTTGCAAGAGGTACACCTGTTGACTTACTAACAAAGGGTACTGTTCTACTTGCTCTTGGATTAACTTCTATTAAATAAACTTCCGTTTGATATACTGCAAATTGAATATTAAGTAATCCTTTAACTCCTAAATTCAAAGCAATCTTAGCTGTTTGAGATTCTATCTCTTTAATTGTATCTTCATCCAGACTAACTGAAGGTAATGAACACGCACTATCTCCACTATGTATACCAGCCTCTTCAATATGCTGCATCACACTACCAATATAAACATTTTTTTCATCACTAATCGCGTCAACATCAACTTCAATTGCATTGTCTAAAAATTTATCTATTAATACGGGAGAATCATTACTTACACTTACAGCTTCATCCATATAAGTCATAAGTTCTAGCTCTGTATATACTATTCTCATAGCTCTTCCACCAAGAACATAACTTGGACGTACAAGAACAGGATAACCTATCTTTAATGCTTTAGCAGTCGCTTCTTCTTTTGAAGTTGCTGTATCATTTTGAGGTTGAAGTAAATTATTTTTTTGGGCAAATGCTGAAAACTTTTTTCTATCTTCTGCTAGATCTATAACTTCTGCTGTTGTCCCTATTATTTTACCACCCATCTGAGTAATTTTACGAGATAGTTTAAGTGGAGTTTGTCCTCCAAAATGTACTATTATTCCATCTGGATTTTCTCTTTCAATCACGGATCTAACTCTTTCAAAATTAATAGGTTCAAAATAAAGAATATCACTTGTATCATAATCTGTAGATACAGTTTCAGGATTACAGTTATACATTATAGTTGTAATTCCCATATCTCTAAGGGCATATGAAGCATGAACACAACAATAATCAAATTCAATACCTTGACCAATCCTATTTGGACCTCCACCGATTATAAGAACTTTTTTATCTGTACTCTTAGATTGTTCTTTTTTAAATTCATCATTAATATTAATACTTGAATACAAATACGGTGTAAGTGATGCAAACTCAGCAGAACATGTATCAACTTCACTGTAAGTATATTCAATCCCAAATTCTTTTCTTTTTAAATAAACTTCATCTTCACTTACATCAATTAACTTAGCTATAAAGCTATCACTAAACCCATCAATTTTGGCTTGCTTTAATTGTGATCTATCTTTTAATATACCTTTTGTTATTTTCTTTTCAAATTCAATTAATTCTTCAAATTGATATAAAAACCATCTGTCAACAGCACAAAGTTCAAAAATCTCTTCTACAGTATAGCCTCTTCTAAATGCTTCAGCAATATATAAAAATCTATTAACGTTTGGTCTTCTTATATCTTTTTTGAGTAATTCATCACTTACATCAACCTTCTCAAAGCCATCAAGGTCAGTTTCCATAGAACAAAGTGCTTTTTGAAAGCTTTCTTTAAATGTACGGCCAATAGCCATAGCCTCACCTACACTTTTCATACTAGTACCCAAAGTTGAATCTTCTTTTGGAAACTTTTCAAATGTAAAACGAGGAATTTTTGTAACAATATAATCTATAACAGGTTCAAATGAAGCTGTAGTACCAGTTATATCATTTTTGATTTCATCTAGACTAAAGCCCATAGCAAGTAATGTTGCTACTTTAGCTATTGGGTATCCCGTAGCTTTAGAAGCTAACGCAGAACTTCTTGAAACTCTAGGATTCATTTCAATTACTATCATTCTTCCAGTTTTTGGATTGATAGAAAACTGAACATTACTTCCACCTGTATCAACTCCAATTTCACGCAAAATTGCAAAAGAGGCATCTCTCATTCTTTGATATTCTTTATCTGTAAGAGTAAGTGCAGGAGCTACTGTAATACTATCTCCCGTATGAACACCCATAGGGTCTACATTTTCAATTGAACATACTATTATGCAGTTATCTTTATGATCACGAATAACTTCCATCTCATATTCTTTCCAACCAAGAAGTGACTCTTCAATAAGAATTTCATTTATAGGGCTATGATCAATACCATTTTGAGCAATTTTTTCAAATTCATCTATATTATAAGCGATTCCACTTCCTGCTCCACCCATCGTAAAAGAAGCTCTTATTATTAGAGGAAACCCTATCTCTTTTGCAGCACTCTGTGCTTCATTCATATTATAAGCATATTTACTAATTGGTAAATCCATACCTATTTTTATCATTGATTCTTTAAAAAGTTGTCTATCTTCACCTTTTTTAATTGCCTCAGGATTTGCCCCTAAGAACTTAATCCCCTCAAGCATACCTTTTTCGTGCATACTCATAGCAACATTAAGAGCAGTTTGCCCTCCCATAGTAGGAAGAATTGCATCAACATTTTCTTTTTTTATTATATTTGATATTACATTCTCATTTATAGGTTCTATATATGTAGAATCTGCGAACTCTGGATCAGTCATGATAGTTGCAGGGTTAGAGTTAATAAGAACTACTTTATACCCTAGCTCTTTAAGTGTTTTTGCAGCTTGTGCACCTGAATAATCAAATTCACATGCTTGACCTATAATGATAGGACCTGAACCTATAAGTAAAACTGTTTTTATATCATTTTTTTTTGGCATATTTTCCTCTTAAAATTGTAACTTTTATATAACCATATTTAATATGTCTGTTATGTAATTCTTTTTATTGACATTAACTTTTACTGTAATGTAATCTTCATCTTTAATAACTTCTTTTACAATACCTACATTAGTACCTCTATAAAAGATATTGTCAAGTCCACTAGTAAATACTTCATCTCCAACTTTTGGAGACATCCAAGTAGGAATAAATTTGATTAACATACCATCATAAGAGCCAAAAGCTATTCCAGGGACCTTATCTTCACCTATATAAACAGCATAAACACACTCTTTATCAAAATTTGTAATTAATTTTAAACTATTATCTTCTAATTTTGCTGTACCATAGGTAAATTCACCAGCTATTACTCCATAGATTTTTTCATTATCTAATGTAATATTTGTCGGTTTTGTAATCCAAAGCTTATTTAAATCTTTTAAACTAACATAAGATAACACTTTTACAGGCTTGACATTTGCTTCTAGTGAAAATCCAAAATTTTCGTATTTTCTAACTTCTTCTTTGAGCTCTTTATATTTATGATATTTTATTTCTAAAACTTCATTTCTTTTACTTAGTTCATCTATTGTATCAAGTTGAAAAAAATATTTGTCTTTTTTATAACTTACAAAATCTACAAAACTAGAAAAACTAAGTTTATATCCATTTGAAAATTCTAATAAAAATGACTTAATGTCATTTCTAAAAAAAAAGAATAATACTAATAAAACAAGTAATAATATACTTTTTTTATTTTTAGTCATTTTCGCTGTGAACCAACTTTAATATATCAATATTTTCTAACGCTTCACCTGTACCTTTAGCAACTGCTAAAAGTGGGTTCTCAGCTACAAAAACCGGTAGCTTTACAACATTCTTAAGATAAACATCTAATCCTCTGATCAAAGCTCCTCCACCAGTGAGCACTATCCCGTTTTCTACAATATCACCTGCTAAATCAGGAGGCATTTGTTCTAACACTTCTTTTAAAGCATTTGCAATATCTTTTAGAGGTTTTTCCATAGCATCTTTAATGTCTTTAGATGTAAGTTCTATTTTTGTAAGCAATCCTCTTATTTGGTCTTTACCTTTTACATACATTTTAAGTTCTTCATTTGGTGGTAAAACTACAGCTGAACCTATTCTGATTTTGATTTCTTCACCTGTTCGCTCACCTATTAAAAGATTATATTTTTCTTTTACAAAATCTACTATAGCTTTATCTATCTTATCACCTGCAACTTTAATAGATTTACTTATAACAAGACCTCCAAGAGATACAACACCAATTTCAGTTGTACCACCACCAATATCAACTACCAAGTTACCTACTGGTTCCATTACAGGAAGACCTGCTCCGATGGCTGCTGCCATCGGTTCTGCTATCAAATGAACTTCTCTTGCGTTGGCATTATATGCGGCTTCTTTTACAGCTTTTCTTTCTACTTGAGTTAAATCATAAGGAACACAAATAATAACTCTAGGGCTTACAAATCTTTTTCTTGCATGAACTTTTTGAATAAAATATCTTATCATAGTCTCAGTAATATCAAAATCTGCTATTACTCCATCTTTCATAGGTCTAATCGCTTCAACGTTACCTGGTGTTTTACCAACCATTTTCTTAGCTTCTGTACCTACAGCTAAAACTTTATTTACACCAAATTTATCTCTTTTGACAGCTACAACTGAAGGCTCATTTATAACAATGCCTTTTCCTTTGACACTCACTATTGTGTTTGCAGTTCCGAGATCTATACTCATGTCAGTTGAAAACAACTCTAATACTTTACCTACCATTATGCACTCTTTTTAGTTAATTTTTTTAATTTGTGTTTTACTGTATGTTTTAATACTAACTCTTTTGTAATTTCTACTTTTTTCAATTTAGACTCTGGTAATTCATACATAATATCAAGCATTATCGTTTCTAAAATAGACCTTAAACCCCTTGCCCCTGTTTTTCTTCTAATAGCCATATTAGCTATTTCATCAAGAGCATCTTTGTTAAATACCAATTCAACTCCATCTATTTTGAATAAACTTTGATACTGTTTAACTAAAGAGTTTTTAGGTTCTGAGAGTATTCTTACCATATCTGGAGCACTTATCTCATCAAGTGAGGCTATAGCATGGAGCCTACCAATTAATTCTGGAATTAGTCCAAAACTAATTAAATCATCGGGTTCTAAAAACTTAAGTATATCTATACTTTGATCTTTTGTAACTTTTGTTTGATTAAAACCTAAAGTATTAGTACCTAGTCTTCTTTTGATAATATCTTCAATACCAGCAAAAGCCCCACCACAAACAAAAAGGATACTTGAAGTGTCTATAGAAATAAAATCCTGATTAGGATGTTTTCTTCCACCTTTACTTGAAATATTTACTACACTTCCTTCTATGATTTTAAGAAGTGCTTGTTGTACACCTTCACCTGAAACATCTCTTGTTATAGATCTATTTTCACCAAGTCTTGCAATTTTGTCAATTTCGTCGATAAAAACTATACCTTTTTGAGCACGTTTTACATCACCGTCAGCAGCTTGAAGAAGTCTTGTTAATATATTTTCAACATCTTCACCTACATAACCAGCTTCTGTTAAACTTGTAGCATCTGTAATAGCTATTGGGATATTAAGTATTCTTGCAAGTGTTTGGGCAAGTAATGTTTTACCACTTCCCGTAGGTCCCACAAAAAGTACATTAGTTTTTTGAATTTCTACATCATCTTTATTTTCTTGAAATATTCTTTTGTAATGGTTATAAACATTTACAGCAAATACTTTTTTTGCTCGGTCCTGAGAAATAACATATTCATCAAGCGTAGCTTTAATACTCTTAGGAGTAAAATCTTTTAAAGTGTTTTCATCTAACTCTAATGAAGATTTTGTAGGTTCTTGTGATGAATTTTTATCCAAAATATCTGAAAATAATACTTCATAACCTGACTCTACACAGTCTTCACAAATATTTGCATTTTCACCTGCTAATATTCTTATGTCTTTAATATTTCTTAAACAAAAATCACATATATTATCACTCATTAATTATCCTCTTATAAGGTATTCCTCTATTTGTATTAAGTACAAAATTACATAATTTTTCAACACTTTGAAATTTTGTAGTACTTAAAATATTTGTAGCGCTATCTTTTATTGGATCATTTGTTCTAAAAAGCTTTCTGTAAACTTGTCTTAACTCATCAATCTCAGTTTTATCAATGTTACTTCGTCTTAAACCCACAAGGTTAAGACCCTTAAGTTCAGCGCGGTTTCCTTCAGCTACACAATATGGAGGTATATCTTGTGAAACGGCAGCTGCTCCAGCAATCATAGAAAACTCACCAAGCGTAACAAACTGATGAACAGCAGAACCTCCACCTATTATAGAGTTATTCTTAACTTGGACATGACCTGCGAGTATAGCAGCATTAACTAGGATAACATTATCAGCTATAACAACATCATGTGCTACATGAACTTGCCCCATAATAAGATTGTTATTACCTATTACAGTTTGACCTTTATCTTTTAATGTCCCTGTATTTATCAGTATATGTTCTCTAAACGTATTATTTTTACCAATTAAAAGCTTAGTAAAATCACTTTTTTTATATGAAAAATCCTGAGGATCCGTCCCAAGAACAGCAAAAGGAAATACTTCACACCCTTCATCCATCTCAGTGTTCCCAGTAATAACTGCATTACTATGAATTTTTACATTATTTGCTATTTTTACATTTTTACCAATATAGCTAAATGGTCCAACTTCTACATTTTCACCTAATACAGCACCATCTTCTATCACAGCTCTTTTGTCAATTGCCATTTACTTGTCCACTATCATCGCTTTTAATTCAGCCTCAGCACAAAGTGTACCCTCAACATAAGCTTGACCTTTAAATACCCAAATACTACCTTTGTTCTTAACCACAGCTAATTCATATTCTAGCTTATCTCCAGGTTTTACAGGAGATCTAAATTTACATTTATCTATACTCATAAAGTAGACTACTTTATTTTTTATTTTTTCTGGGGTAATTCCATCTATACTTTTAAATGCAAGCACTCCACCCACCTGAGCCATACCTTCAACTATCATGACACCTGGATATATAGGATGTCCAGGAAAATGTCCTTGAAAGATAGCTTCATTAATTGTAATATTTTTATATCCACGAATACTTTCTTTTTCTTTTACTTCGGTAATTCTATCAACCAATAAAAATGGATACCTATGAGGAAGTATTTCTTGAATTTCATTAACATCTACCATTATTTTGCCTTTTCTAAATATTCACAATTTTGTGTATCAACAAAAATAACATCACCTTCAACTATATGAAAAGGTACTTGAATTACTGCTCCATTAGCTATAGTAGCTGGTTTTTTACCACCTTGAGAATCACCTTTAAAATTTGGAGGAGTCTCTGTAACTGTATATTTTATTTTAGTGTCTATATCAACACCTATTGGCTTATCATTATAAAAAAGGATTGAACACATCATACCGTCAATAAACCATTTTTCATTATCACCTACTTGATCATAAGTAAGACCTATTTGATCATAAGTGTCTGTATTCATAAATTGCATCATTTCACCATCGTCATATAGAAATTGCATTTTTATCTCTTTTAGATCAGGAAGCTCAAATTTATCACCAGGCTTAAATGTTTTATCTATAACTTTACCATTTAAAAAAGATTTTATTTTAGTTCGTACAAACGCTGGACCTTTCCCAGGTTTTACATGTTGATATTCCACTACTCTATAAGGAACACCATTCATCTCTATTTTTAAGCCTTTTTTTAAATCACTCATACTAAGTGCCATATGTACTCCTACCTAACGATACAAAAATGTTTTTAAAATATTAAAATATATGTGATAATTTAACGCGTTAGTGTATCAAATATAAGTTAAAATGGTTTATTATTTATAACTTTTATGTAAAAATCAATATAATAATCTTTTATAAAATCAATATCCTTTAAGGAAGTACCTTGTCAAGAAAAACAAAAATCTTAATCGCTTTTATAGCTTTGGTAATACTAATAATTATATGCACATGGTTTAACACTAAAAAGTTAACGCCAAAAGCTATAGAAATAAAAGAAAACATTAGTTTTGTAATTAATAAAAATAACAACAATATTAACTTAAATGGTATTTTTTCATCAAAAGAACAACTTATGATATTAAAAAAAGAGTTTGATAAAAAAAACATGATTCCAAAGAATTCAAAGCTTAGTATTAAACATGATATTGAAGATTCTAATAATGTCTTCCCAAAAATAGCGCAATTTATGCCTGTGTTTTTAGATAACTATGAAAATGGTCAAATCGTCTATACAGATAAGAACTTAACTATAAGTGGAACAACATACAACAAAAACTTACCAAAAATAACAGAACAAATATTTAACCCAGTAACTGGACTAAATATCGTTAACAATACTAAAGTCCAAGACAAGACTCCTTCAGGAATAGTCATAATTAAAAATGGTTCAAATATTACACTTGATGGTAACTTTGCAAACCAAAACGAACTAAATAGTATTTTAAATGGTAAAGTTATTCCTGGTGAACAAAATATTCAAAGTAAATACAACAAGTTTACGCAATTATCCCAAATTAGTAATATTTCAAATCTTTTTTATCAAAATTTCACTAAAGGACAACTTTCATATACAAATAATAAGCTAACGGTAATTGGAGAGACAAACTCTACTGAAGCAAAAGAATCTTTTGTTAACTTCTTAAATGCGAATAATATAGATTCAAATGTAGATATAAGCTTAGTAAACATAGAACCTGTATCTATAGACTCTAACACCACAAGTATAATAAAAATTAAACCAGATACAAATAAAACTGTTGCGACTAAAAGACTAGCCCTATCAACAAAACTTTATGACATAAAAAAAGAACAGAACTTAACACAAAAAAGTAAAAAAATTCAAGATGAATTAATTGCAATGGCAGAGTCAGAAAATATAGAGTTTAGAAAAAGTAAAGCAACACTAACAACTAAAGGGAAGAATAGTGTTGTAAATATTGCTAACATATTAAAAAAATATCCAAATATTAAAATTCAAGTTGCAGGTCATACTGATTCTGATGGTGATGCATCATATAACAAATGGTTATCGCAATTAAGAGTAAACAATGTAAAGCAAGAATTAATAGATAATAAAATTAATCAAAATAGAATTGAAGCTGTAGGATACGGTGAAACTAAACCGCTGTTTTCAAATGACAATACTTTTAATAAACAAAAAAATCGTCGTGTTGAATTTATCATAATAGGAGAATAAAATGTTAGAAATCGCTTCACAAATTATACTTTGCCTAATACTTGCTGCCATTCTTGGCTTTATTATTGGATATCTACTTGGTCGTATATGTTCTACTTCTGAGAAAAAGAACACTACAGGTGTATCAATAGGCTCAAAACCAAAATTTTTACTTAGCCCTAGAAGAGGTGGTAAAGATAATCTATCAAAAATAAAAGGTATTGGTGTCAAAATAGAGGGTATTTTAAACGATCTAGGAATATATCACTTTGATCAAATAGCTTCTTGGAATAAAGAAGAAACTTCCTGGATAGATAATAATGTAGCTTTCCCAGGGCGTGTACAAAGAGAGCAATGGGTAGAACAAGCAAAAGTACTTGCTACAGGAAGAGAAACTGATTTTTCAAAAAGAGTAACTGCTGGAGAAGTATCTTCAAGCAAAAAATCATAACTTCAAAACTCTCATAAATATTCACATAATATATTTTCTATATGGCATTTCGGTGTCATGTAGCTTTTTTTGATATTATTCCAGTTTTAACTACAATATATAATAAGGAACATAATTTTTTATGAAAAAACTATTTTTAATTATAGGCGCACCGGGTTCAGGTAAAACAACAGACGCCGAAATCATAGCAAAAAACAACAATGGAATTTCACACTTTTCAACAGGTGAACTCCTACGTGATGAAGTAAAAAGTGGCAGTACCCTAGGTACAAAAATAGATGGCTTTATATCTAAAGGTAATCTAGTACCTCTTGAAATAGTAATAGATACAATAATAACAGCAATTAAAAATGCTAATGACGATATTATTTTAATAGATGGCTACCCAAGAAGTATTGAACAAATGATATCTCTTGATAAAATACTTATTGATCAAACTGATATAGAACTTACTTCAGTAATAGAAGTTGAAGTGAGTGAAGAAGTTGCACGTGATAGAGTTCTAGGACGAGCGCGTGGAGCAGATGATAATGAAACAGTATTCACAAATAGAATGAAAGTTTATACAGACCCATTAAAAGATATTCAATCATTCTATACAGAAAAAAAATTATTAAAAGTAATCAATGGGGAAAGAACTATAGAAGCAATAGTTGATGAAATGTTTTCATTTATACAAACAAAGATATAAACAATATGAAAAACTATAATATAGCAGTAATAAAAGGTGATGGTATAGGTGTTGAGATAGTAGACCAAGCACTAAGAGTACTAAACAAAATATCTTCAAAGTTTAATATAAATTTTGACTTCAAAGAATACCTTATGGGTGGATGTGCAATTGATGCAACAGGTAACCCTCTTCCAGATGAAACTCTTAAAGGCACAAAAAATAGTGACGCTGTACTTTTTGGAGCTATTGGTGGACCTAAATGGGATAACGTTGAACGTCACTTAAGACCTGAAAGCGGACTTCTTAAACTAAGAAGTGAACTTGAAGTATATGCTAACCTAAGACCTGTTGCTATATATGACGAGCTTCTAGATGCAAGTACGCTCAAACCTGAAGTAATTAAAGGTGTAGACCTACTTGTAGTGAGAGAATTAACAGGTGGAATATACTTTGGTCAGCCTAGGGCTAAAGAAGACAACAGAGCTTACAATACAATGGTATACTCAAGAGATGAGATAACAAGAATAGCTAAAATTGGTTTTGAAAGTGCAATGATACGAGACAAAAAACTTTGTTCAGTAGATAAAGCAAACGTACTTGAAGTATCACAATTATGGAGAGAAGTAGTTGATGCAATGAGTAAAGACTATCCAGAAGTTCAAGTTAGCCATATGTATATAGATAACGCAGCTATGCAACTAATTCGTAATCCAAAACAGTTTGATGTAATCCTTACTTCAAATATTTTTGGAGATATATTAAGTGACGCTGCAAGTATGGTAAGTGGCTCTATAGGTATGCTTGCATCTGCATCTTTAGGTGGTAAAGTAGGTATTTATGAGCCTATTCATGGTTCAGCTCCTGATATAGCTGGTCGTGGTATATCAAATCCAATAGCTACTATACTAAGTGCTGCAATGATGCTTGAATATTCATTAAATGAAATTGATGCAGCAAACGCAATAAAGCAAGCTGTAAAAAAGACTTTAGAACTAGGATATAGAACAACTGATTTAGCTTCATTTGGGGCGAGACAAGTTTGTAATACTACTGAAATAACTGATAAAATTTTAGAAAACTTATAAGAATATAAAGTCTAAGTGCTAAATCATTAGTACTTAGACTTCTTTTATAGTCTGAAGTATTCCCAATTCAGACTTATTACTCCACTAGTTAAATACAGTATAAATTATATGAATAATTTAGTAAAAAAGTTAGTAACTTTTTTAAACATCCTAGTATAAGTTATGCTGCTTGATTATTGAGATATTTTTGTGAGGAAATAATAAGTCACAAAGTAATATAAAAATGTAGAGTGTAGCTTGACACTTTTAGTGTGAGCTTTAACATTTTAGCATTTATTACAGCTTAGTTTTAATAAAGTTATACAAAAATATCGTTATAATAAATTTGTAAGTAGGAAGCTCAATGTATAGTTTTGAAATTGAAAAAAAGGTGCAAGGCAAAGAAAGCAAAAATTCTTTGTTTATATATATAGTATCTTTTTGTTGTTTGGGGGCTTTATGTATTGGGTACTTTTTCTTTGATATGCAAAATAGCTCTAATAAAGAAGCTATAAGTAATGAAGAAATTTCTTATAAAAAACAATCTATACGCAAGATAGATGAAGAAATAAAAGAGATTGATAGTAAAAATAAAATAATAAATGCTGTTAATACAAATAATTTGATGATATTAAAAAAGCTTAGTTTAATTCCGCAAAAAGATATTATAAGTATTTCTATCAAAGAGAAGTCTATAGAAGTAAAAGGTAAAGATATAAATCAAAGTGGGCTTCTTTATAAAGCAAAACTTGATGAAGTATTTTTAAATACTAGATATACAAAAGAGGATAATGAAACTTTTTTGATAGAGGTTTATGAATGAGTTTATTAATAAAAATGTTTCTTATACTTGGGGTTATTGTATATATCTTTGTTTTTACTTATGAAGATGATATTAAAAAATACAAACAAAATATCAAAAGTCAAAACATAGCTAAGCAGGAATTAAAAAATATTAGTAAAACAGAACTTCTCAAAAAAGAGTTTTTATATAATAAAAAAGAACAAAATATATTTAATATTGCTAGATTTTCACAGAATTCAAAAGATGAGTTACTGAGCTTTACTAGTAGATACTTTGATGATATTAAGATGAAAGATATCTCAAGTGATATATCGTCATTTCAAGTTAAGAGTGATGATATGAGTAAGTTTTATTATTTTATTGAAGATTTGGGATACTTTAGATCAGTTGTAGAAGTACTTAATGATATTGAGATTGTAAGGGGTGATAATAGTTTTGATATAAGCTTTAAGCTTAAAACTTATAAAGATAGAGTGATTGCAGAGTAATCTATGAGGTGTTTGCTATGTCAGTCATGGTCGCTGAGATATATATGCAAAACTTGCGAGGAACTGCACCTCAAACCAAGTTTACAAAAAAGAGTATTACCAAATGGACTAGAAGTCTATTATTTTTATAAATATAAAGAGATAGAAGAGTTAATCAAGTCAAAATATTTTTTTATAGGATATTTCATATACCGTACTTTGGCTCGTCTTAGTTTTAAAGAGTTTAGCAAGAGCTTTCTTTTTGACGAAAAAGTATATGCTTTTGCTTGTGACGCAAGTATCAAAAACGGTTATTCTAATACTTCACTTCTAAGTAGATATCTAAAATCAAATACAATAAAACCTCTTTATAATAAACTAATTTCTACTACAAATATTAGCTACGCAGGTAAAACTCTAGATTTTAGACTACGCAATCCAAAACAATTTGAGTATAAATTCAAATCAAACATAAATGCAATACTTGTAGATGATACTGTAGTGTCTGGAACGACCTTGTCACAAGCGGAAAAAGAGTTAGCTAAATATAATGTGAATGTTTTGTTTGCTATTACTTTATGTGATGCAAAAGAGTAATATGAAGCTAATAGAGAATCAAAAATTATTTCTTATTGATGAACTGAAGAAAAATCTATTTGAGTGTAAGAAGTTTTATTTCAATGTGGCTTTTATGAGTTTTTCTGGGGTGCAACTTTTGTTAGAAAGCTTGCATCAAAGTAGAGGCAAAATATTGACATCTTCATATCTTGGGTTTACAGATGTTAAGTCACTAGAAGTTGTGAATGATATTACGGGTATTGAACTAAAGATATTTATCACAAAAACCCAAGGTTTTCACTCCAAGGGCTATATCTTTGAGTATGAAAATTATTATAAAATAATAATAGGATCGTCAAATCTAACTTCAAGTGCCTTGAAGTCAAATATTGAATGGAATGTAGAGATTATAGAAAAAAAAGATTCTGTGTTTCTAGGAGAAGTACTTGATAGCTTTGATTCTTTATTTACACAAGCTAATGATATAACCCCTGAGTTTTTGGGTAGCTATAGAGAATATATAAAAAGTTTGATACAAAAGCCTTTTGAGTTTGTGTCTAAAAAAATCATCCCTAATAATATGCAAATAAAAGCACTTAATAATCTAAAAGAATTAAGAACTGAGAATAAAACAAAAGCTCTTTTGATAGCTGCAACGGGAAGTGGTAAGACATACTTAAGTGCTTTTGATGTGAAAGCTTTTGCTCCTAAGAAATTTTTGTTTTTGGTGCATAATAAGAGTATATTGACTCAGGCAAAAAGAGCGTATGAAAAGGTGATAAACGAAGAAATGGGTCTTTATACAGGTGAGAGTAAATCGAACGCTCCTTATTTGTTTGCTACTATTCAAAGTATGAAGAAATTTTATAGTAGTTTTGCAAGAGACTATTTTGAATATATAGTTGTAGATGAAGCACATAGGTCAGTTACTCAGAGCTATGATGAGGTGCTTAATTATTTTAAGCCTCAGTTTTTGCTTGGTATGAGTGCTACGCCGTATACTAAAATATATGCTAGGTATGATAATATTTGTTTAAATGTAGGCCTTAAAGAAGCTTTAAAAAGAAATTTTGTATCGCCTTTTCATTATTATGGTATTAGTGATGATACTGATGTCTCGGGTAGCATCAAAGAACTTTCAAGTAAGTTAAGTGTACATAAAAGAGTAGATTTTATTATCAAAAAGATGCAGTTTTTTGGCTATGATGGAGATGCTAGAAAAGCACTTGGATTTTGTGTTGATATCAGTCATGCTAAGTATATGTCAGACCAGTTTAATTCCATGGGTATTGCATCAGCATATTTGTCTGGTGAAGACAGTATACACAAAAGAGAGTCTTATATAAAGAGACTTGAAAATGCAGAACTAGAAGTACTTTTTGTGGTTGATATATTTAATGAGGGAGTTGATATCCCTTGTATAAATACGGTGCTATTTCTTAGACCTACTGAATCGATGGTGGTATTCGCTCAGCAACTCGGACGTGGTCTTCGTAAAGCTAAAGGCAAAGAGTTTGTAACAGTACTTGATTTTATCGCTAACTATGATAGAAGTTTTATGATAGTCTTAGCTCTAAACTCAGGGCTAATAGGAAGTAAAAAAGCACTTATAAAAGAGTATAAAAACAACTTTTATGGTTGTCATATATCTATGGACAGAGTGGCTGAAGAACTGATATTAAAAAAACTAGAAAGCACAAACCTAAATACAAAAAAATATTTACTACAAGAATACAAAGAATTAAATTTATTTAATAAAACACTTAGTATCGGTGATATATCTAATATGGGGTTTGATAATACAGTATATAGAATCATCAAGGTATATGGTAGCTATTATCACTTTTTGAGTCTTACTCAAGATATTAAATATAGTGAAGATTTTTTGGATTTTGCCAAACAAATCAGTAGATTACTACCTATAAAAAGAGAAGATGAGTTTGTAGTTCTCAAAAATCTAATTAATAAAAATATTGAAGATGGATACATATATGCAAAAGAGTTTTTAAGTGGTAAGTATAAAGATAGTAGACAAAAATTAACGGTATTAAACAGTAATTTTGGTTTTTCAAAAGAGTTTAAAAGTGTGGTAAAGAGCTACAAAAAAGAGATTTTAGAACTTCTTGATTTTGGACTATCAAAATATGAAGAGATAAAAGATGATAGGAAAATAGGAGATTTTTATACAAATAAATATTATACTCTTTTTGATGTATCACTTATTGCTAAGTATAAAAAAACTCTTTCATCGTTTAGAGGAAGAGGGCTTATTCATTATGAAGGTATATATTATTTGTTTGTAAATCTTAATGATAATAGTAAATATGAAAATACTTTGATAGATAATACGTTAAGATGGCATATAAAAGAAAAAATAAGTTCAAACATAGTAAAAAACATCATTAATAGCAATAAAAGAATATATCTATTCGCACGTAGAGAAAAAAAAGTTGATGGTATTATTATGGAGTATAAGTTTTACGGTGAGCTTAGATATGTTAATCATATTCAAAATGAATTGATATCGTTTGATTTGAAAATAATTTAGGAGAATAATTTGTTTAAAAAAATAGAATTTGATTTTAATATTGGTGTTTACTATGCGATACTCTCAATAGTGCTTTATACAATGAGAGATGTACTAATAAAGTCTTATATATCTTTACCCTCAATTGAAATACTTTTTTTCAGTAGTATTTTGGGAATAATCTTGATATTTCTTTCACTTAAACATACATCTTCTAGTTCTATATGTAAAAAAGAATATAGAAATAAAGCTCGTAAAATGTTGGTATTTAGAGGTGTAATGGGCTTTTTGTCTTCTGCTGCATTTTTTTATTGTATAACTCATACTACTTTTGTTAATACTATTGTTTTTATGCAGTCTTCTGCTTTATTTGCATCACTATTTATGTTTATACTTTTTAGAGAAAAGCTATCATTAATACAAATTGCAGCTATTTTTGTTGGGCTTGTTGGTATTATTATGATAGTAAGTCCAAGTGGTATTAGTGTGGATAAGGTTAGTTGGGTTGGTTTAATATGTTCTATTACAGGGGCAATTGCTTTTATGAGTGTAAGAGAACTTAGAAAGTATTATGGTGCAAGAACTATAGTTTTAGCGTTTTTGGTAGCAAACACTATAGGTAGTGGATTTTGTATTATTATGGCTTATATAGTTGATATACCATCAATAGACTTTTTGTTCCAAAAATTTGTTATGCCAGAGATTAGTTTGATATATATATATTTATTGCTGATTGCTTTTCTTAATGCTTTGTCTCAAATTTATAAAACTAAAGCATTTGCAGTTGCTAAAGTTGGAGTTGTAGGAGTTGTTTCATATTTAAGAGTTCCTATGACTTTATTTGTAGGAGTGTTTTTATTAGGAGATGATTGGCCTGTTAGTACAGTGTTTATTGGTATATTATTTGTTACTATTTCTTGTGTTATGGTGTCGTATATGAGTGAAGATGACAAAATAGACAAAGTATTTAGAAAATATGAACGTTCAGACTAAGCAAATAATTTGGTTAAAGACTTAATTAGTCAAGCCTAAAAAAACCAACAAACCCCTACACAGTAGGCTATCACACAGAAGAATACAGTATAATAAAGACCAGTAAGTAAAGAAGAATACGAATAGCTATTGGTCGAAAAGAGTAAAAAAGTGGTCAGAATGAAGTTCCCCCAATAAACTGGACAGATATATTCTAACATTGAAAAATTCAATTAAGCAATTTTTTTATAAAAAGATTTTTCAAAATCATTTGGTGATTGATAATCAATTGTCGAATGTAACCTAGTAGAATTGTAAAATAATTCTATGTACTCAAAAATTGCCAATCTTGCTTCATCTCTAGTTTGATAAGTTTTCAATTGAATTGACTCTTTTTTAATAGAGTAAGAAATCAACAAATCAAAGACAAAAATAAAGTATATTCACTACATGAACAAGATGTATATGTCATAACAAAAGGTAAAGATCATAAGAAGTATGAATATGGTACAAAAGCTTCTATTGTAACAACAATGAGTAGTAACATAATAGTAGGAGTATCGTGCCACAGTAAAAATGAACATGATTCAAAAACACTAGAAGATGCACTAACTTCAGCAAATAAAAATAGAACCAAGCCTATCCTTGAGGCTATATGTGATAGAGGATATAGAGGGAAAAAAGAAGTACTAGGTACAGCTATTTGTATCCCTGATACTCCTTGCAAAACAGACTCAAAATATCAAAAAGAACAAAAGCGTAAGAAGTTCCGGCGTAGGGCTGCAATTGAACCTATAATTGGTCATTTGAAGTCTGATTATAGGCTTTGTAGAAATTATCTCAAGGGGTTTATTGGAGACCAGATAAACTTACTAATGGCTGCTTGTGCTTGGAATCTTAAGAAGTGGTTAAATCTCTTCTTGTGCCATTTATTTTATGCTTTATTCTTAGTTTTTAGAGTCAAATTATTCTTTAAATATAATTTTTAAAGTTATATTTCTTCTTCTTGTCTTTTTACTTTAACTCTAATATAACAATAGTTATGAGAATCGAGTTTTTCAGGTTTGACTAGTTATAAAAAACCTATGAATATTTATCTTGATTTTATACAAAAATCGGCATAATTGAAAAGATGGAAATAAATCTTCACTAAAACCTGTCTCGATAAATCAGGGCATTATCATTTAAAATTAAATTAGTTGATTTTTATTTGGTAAATTACTCCAAAAAATGAATTCTCAAACCCCCGTTTTTTTTAATTAACTCGAATTGGCGTATTGAAGTACTTATTTAACGCTAGCTTCTTTCTTCATAATACTTATAATACTTTTTGAAATTTCAGAATTCTCTTCCTTTTGGACACTAAGTAATAGTTTATCTTTAAGGGATGAAATAACATCTTCTGCTATTTCTTGATGAGATATTATCACAGCCTCTTCAACAAAGTTATCAAATGTAGTTTTGTAAAAATCTTCAATTAAAGAAACACAACTGTTATAAATAATATCTGACTTCTCATATCTTTTGATATCTTTTGAATTATAAATATTACCGCAAATAAATTTTTGATTTTTCATAATAGCAACAAGATAAAAGTCACTATTTTCATAAATAACCAAAGTACTACTATTTGAAGTATTCATCTTATTAACTTCAAAAAAAGCTAATAAATAAATTGAAATAATAAAATCAAAATCATTAGTTTTCATTATTTTATTTGTACTATCTAATATCTCTTTACTTATTCCTACACCCCATTTATGATCTAAAAAAACTGTTTTGTATTCAGACTTTTTAGCTCCTATGAAATCAATATTATAGTCAATTATATTTTGTGAATTATGACTAGTTATAGTTCCTATATAAACTTTTTTATACTGTTTTTGAAGCTTTTTTATTTCGTGGGAGAGTTCTTTTGATGAAAGTTTTGTATGTATTAGTTCTGTTTTTATAACTTTGAATTTATTATATACTTCATAATATATTTCATAAGAATCATCTTTTATATTAATGCTTACAAAACATTCATAAAAAAATTTGCTTAAGAGCCCCAAAACAGTTCCTTTAATTTCTCATCAATTTCATCTAGTTGTATATCTGTTTTTTGTAATGTTTTCCTATCTACTAACTGAATTATACCATCACTTAAATTTCTACCTACAATAATAGCGTAAGGGAAACCTATAAGCTCAAAATCTCCAATCTTAAAACCAAACCTCTCTTTTCTATCATCGAGAATTACACTTAAGCCTTTTTCTAAACACTTATTATAAATATCAGTTGCTACTTTTACTTGATCAGGTTTTTTGATATCTGAAATTATAATGTCGAGTTGGCAAGGAGCTATAATATTGTTCCAAACACATCCCTTTTCATCACTTAATACTTCTTGCATTACAGCTACAAGTCTACTTATTCCCAGACCATAAGTACCCATTATCAAGTTCTTAGACTTGCCATTTTCGTCCAAAAAAGTTGCATTAAGCGCAGACGAATACTTATCCCCTAATTCAAATATATGACCTACTTCAATACCTTTGGTGATATTGAGTTTATTTCCACAACACTTACAAGTATCCCCTACTTGTACAGCTCGCACATCATAAGAACTTAGAGCAAATTCATTTTCAAGACTAGAGTCAATTATACATTCATACTCACTAGAGTCAATAAAGTCTTGTTTTGTCATATCTTGTGGTGTATCTATATCAAATAGCTCAAGTGCGTCTACTGCTTTTGTAGCTTTTGTAAGTTGAAGCTCATCATCTTGGCTTATAAAAAATACTACTATTTTTGAACTATCTTCATATAGTGCTTTTTTTACTACTATCTTTGAGTTAGTGCTATTATCTACACTTGAAACAGCTGCTTCTATATTTGCACCATATTCACATGCCTCACAATATACTATATCATCTTCACCGTTACTTGCAAGTACCATAAATTCTTTAGAACTATTTCCGCCAATTGACCCACTATCAGCTTCTACAACCCTATACTCAAGACCAAGTCTGTCAAGAATGTTTTTATACGTTTGTTCCATTAACGCAAATTCTTCTTTTAAGCTTTCTTCTGAACTATGAAAACTATATCCATCTTTCATCAAAAATTCACGACCACGGAGTAATCCAAATCTTGGTCTTAATTCATCTCTGAATTTTGTTTTTACTTGGTATAAATTAAGAGGTAAATTCTTATAGCTTGTTACCCTATTACGAACTAAATCAACCATAGCCTCTTCATATGTAGGTCCAAGTACAAAGTCATTTGATTTTCTATCTTTAAAGCGTAAAAGCTCTTTACCGTATTTTTCATACCTTGCACTCTCTTTCCATAAAGATGCTGGTGTTACCATCCCAAGGTCAACTTCTTGAGCTCCTGTTTTATTGAGTTCTTCTTTTACAATTGTACTTATTTGATCAAGTACAATTTTTCCCATAGGCAAAAAATTATATATCCCACTTCCTGTTTGTGATACAAAACCACCTTGAACAAGATATTTATGACTATTTACAACGGCATCTTTAGGAGGTTGTTTAGTTGTAGGGATAAAGCTTTTTGAGAATTTCATTAAGCTTCTCTTTTTACTAATTTACTTGGTTTTTCATTTGCTATTTCGTAAGCTGAGATTATATTTCTTAGCTCGTCACCTGTGATTTTTTCATCTTCATATAGTTTAGCTACTATAGACTCTATTGCGTCCTTATATTCCCCTAAAAGACCTTTTACATGTTCATATCTCTCACTCAAAAAGCTTTTGATATATTCATCTTGTTTATTAGCTAAGCTTTCGCTATAATTTTTAGATGTTCCACCACCACCGATGAAACTATTTTGTCTCTCTTCAAGAACCATAAGCCCTGCAACATCAGTCATTCCGTATATCCCGATCATAGACTTTAATATATCAGTTGTTCGTTCAAGGTCGTTTGAAGCTCCTGTAGATATTTCACCAAGAAATACCTCTTCAGCCGCTCGTCCACCAAGGAGTACATCCACTTTTGCTATTAGTTCATGCTTTTGGGCTAAGTATTTATTTTCTTCTGGAGTATGTGCTGTATATCCAAGTGCTGCCATACCACGAGGTACGATAGAAACTTGAGTAGTTTTTTCGCTTCCCTTTGTAATCTCAGAAATGAGTGCATGACCACTTTCATGATAAGCAACAATTTTCTTCTCTTCTTCTCTTATTCTTCGGCCTTTTTTCTCTAATCCTATTGAAACTCTCTCAATTGCTTCAACAAAATCTTTTTGAGAAACGCTTTTTTTATTTTCACGACCGGCAAGAAGAGCACCTTCATTTATTATATTAGCAAGATCAGCGCCACTTAAACCTACTGTCATTTTAGCTATTTCTTTAAAGTCTATATCAACACCAAGTTTAACATCTTTACTATGGATTTTTAAGATTGCCACTCTACCGTCAATATCAGGCTTATCCACAAGAACTTGTCTATCAAATCTTCCTGGTCTTAGAAGTGCTGCATCAAGAACTTCTGGTCTATTTGTAGCAGCAAGAACTATTATAGGTGCTGTGCTAGCAAATCCATCCATCTCAGCTAGAAGCTGATTTAATGTCTGCTCTCGCTCATCATTTCCGCCAATATTTCCACTTGAAGCTCTACTCTTACCTATTGCATCTATCTCATCTATAAATATAATTGATGGCGCTTCTTTTTGTGCTTCTTGAAAAAGATCTCTTACCCGGCTAGCCCCAACACCTACAAACATTTCAATAAAGCTAGATCCACTAACTGAGAAAAATGGTACATTTGCTTCACCTGCAACTGCTCGTGCTAAAAGAGTTTTACCAGTTCCAGGAGGTCCTACAAGAAGTACTCCTTTTGGAATTTTTGCGCCCAGTGATATATATCTATCAGGGTTTTTTAAGAAATCGACTATCTCTTTAACTTCATCTTTTGCTTCTTCACATCCTGCCATATCTTCAAATTTAGTTTTTGGTTTTTGAGCATTTATCATTTTTTTACTACTTCCCATACCAAAGAGCCCACCACCCATATTCTTTTGCATCTTTTTTGAAACAAATGACCAGATAAGTAGAAACAACCCAATAGGCAAGATCCAATTAAAGAAAAATTCTAAAAAATAATTTTTGTCATCTATTGCAGTATAAGGGATTTTCTTTTCGTCAAGTAGTTTAACAAGACCTGAGTCACCATCGACTTTTGTAGCTACAAAAAGTAATCCATTTCCTGATTTTGCTTTAACTGATGTCTTTCCAATACTTACTTGATTAACTTCATTTTCTGATATAAGACTTTTAATTTTGGAGTACTCAACTCTTTGTATATTACCCTTACTCATCAAACTATCACTGAGACCGGTATTTTTGAATAAAAATATTAAAGCTGTCGAAATGATTAAGAAAACCAATAAAGGGTTTTTCTCAAAAAAGTTGTTATTTTTATCTTTGTTTTGTTTATCATCTCTTTTATTTGACATATTAATTCAACCTCTCATATACGAATGTAGTCCATTCATCATTTTGTATTTTTTCTACTAGTCTTAATTCTGAAAATTTTGATGTAATTCTATCTTGATATTTATTTAAAATACCCGAAATTATCAATTTTGCATTTGGCTTCATACATTTAATCAAATCATTTTTAATCATAAGTAATACGTCTGCAATTATATTAGCCAAAACTACATCATATTGATTTTTTGCTAAATTTGAACTTCCAACCCAGCTATTATCTACTTTTACATTATTTGTATCAAAATTATCATGTGACGAAGTAATAGCTTGTTCATCAGTATCACATATATCAATATTTGCACCAAGTTTTGCACTTGCAATACTAAGTATTCCACTTCCACAGCCTACATCGAGTACAGAATCTCCACTTTTAACATATTTGTGGAGCACTTTTAATATACTAGATGTGCTTTCATGATGTCCCGAACCAAAGGCTAGTGCAGGATCAACTATCACATCAATTAAATTTTCTTTTTTATCTTCCCAGCTTGGTCTAATATAAAACTTTCCAACTTCTATAGGATTAATGCTAGACTTATATTTAGCTATCCAATCTTCATTTTTATTTTTTGACAATTCTATTTTGTATAAAAAAAGCTTTTTAAATATCTCTTTTAAACCGTCTATATACTCTTCTAACGCGTATTTTATATTTTCAAGCTCATCACTACTTCTTATGATAATATCATCATCTTTAAACTCTATAGCATCATTAGTAAGATCACTAATAAAACTCACCATAATATCTTTTGTGTCTGCGTCAGTCCAGTTAAGTCTTAGCTCATAATAATATTTATTCAAAGTTACTCTTTTATTAATTCATTTAAAATATTTTCAAGATTCAAATCCTCACCTAAAAGTCCAGCGTATATAACATAGTTAGCAATTACTTTTTTACCGTACCGTCTACTCTCTTTATAAGGAACTAATTCCATACTAAGATAAGGCTCATACTTTTTGTTTTTAAAATAATCTTCTTTTAGCATTCTAGTAGTAAATCCTATTCCTCCATTATATGCATAAGATATATAAAGAGGATGTTCTAAGTGTTTTTCTAGATAATCAAGATGATGATCCGCGAACTTATACCCAATATTAGGTTTAAACATATCTGTTAATTGAAAATTTTTGATTTCTAATTCTTTTGCTGTAGCACGGGCTAAAAACGGCATGAACTGCATCATACCAAGTGCATAAGAGTGTGATATAGAAGCTGGAATAAACCTACTTTCTTGTCTAGCAATCGCATAGATAAGAGCTTTTCTTTTAGGGTCTACTCCCATAAGATGCTCTTTATATGGCTGGACATAAAAATGCTTTTTATAATTATTAAGTTTAGTTTCAAATACAGCTTTGTGTGGTAGTTCATCACAACTTTTAAATGCTTTTACTCTTTTTTCTAAATCTTTATTCTCTTTTTGTATATCAATCCAAGCAAACGGATCCAATATATCGATACTAGGCTTTTTAATACTACTACAATGTGATGAATATATATTATCAAATGGTATTCTTGATTTTTGACGTGCAATTACACTATACATATTGATATCCCAACTCTTGTTAAGTATATCAATATATTTTTGCTCTTTTGTTATTAAATATTGCCAAAAATATATATTATCTTTATCCATTTGATAATAAGCTTTTTTTAAAGCTTTATCAAAAAACTCTAATGCCTTAACTTCATATCCAAGCCTAATCGCATTTACACCAAGCAAAAACGTAGCCCTAAAGTTTTGATTTTTTGGATTTACGTTAAGAAGTGAATTTTGAAGATTGTCATACACAGGATTTGCTACTATGAGCTCAATACTTTTATTAAATCTCTTATCAGTTGAAAGTCTATTTAAATACTTAAGTGGGATTGTTTTATTTAAATGCTTTACTTTGTAACTTCTATAGCTATTATTAAAAAGCTCAAAAAATGTATTATTCCTTTTTAAAATATACCCAAAGACATCTTTTCTGGACATTGCATAAAATGTTTTTGACTTGAGTCTATCTTTTGTCTTTAACTTCTTAGATACTTGCATTAATTCTTTATTACTAAGAACCGCTGCTTTTTTATAGTTAAGTCCTTCTACTATACAAGATGGACTTAGTTTAATAATACTTTTAGCACTTATTTTTTGACATTTAGCCTTATTCTTTACATCTTGCTTTTTGGTTTTTTTTGCATATTCTTTAAAAAGCTTTGAATTTTTTCTTTTTACTAAGCTATATGCAGCTTCAAGTTCGTCCTGAGATATATCTTGCTTCATATATTCAAGTATATAAAAGTCTCTAGCAAAACTCTTTGGTTTAGACTTCAAAAACTCTAAAGATATACTAGAGGCTAATAAATAAGTACTCAGTACCGTTAATAATATAGTTTTAAGAAGCACTAGTAATCAACCTAAACATAAAATTATTTATAAGACCAAGACCTAAAATAAGTATCATCGGAGCTATATCAATACCATTAAACACAGTATTTGGAATAATCTTATTTACTAGTCTATATGCTGGACTTGTTAATTTGTGAATAATCTGAGCGAAGTTATTATATGGACTGACATTAAGCCAACTCATAACAACACCTATGATTAATATCCATGTGTATATTCGTATTACAGTGCCAAATAAGTCCATAATTGAAAGCAGGAATGAAGATAATATCACTTTAGCTCCTTAATTTATATCTTGTTTAATCTGTTTTACCATTGCTGATATTTGTTTGATTTTTTGGATGTTTGAAATACTGTCATCAAGAAGTATCTTAACAAAAGCTGTACCTACTATTACGCCATCTACATTTTGTGACTTTTCTTTAGCGTTATTTTCATTCACTCCAAACCCTAAGAATACATCTGTAGTTGTATATTTTCTAATATTTTCTATTACCCTAGTCAAATCTTGCACCTTATCACTTCCAGTAATTCCAGCATAAGCTACAAGGTATATGAATTTTGAGCTATTCTTTGTTATAAGCTTTATTCTATCTTCACTATGTGTTGGTGCTATAAAATCTATCAAAGAAACATCATTTTTTAACGCTTTTTCTTTATACTTATTTGCTTCTTCATGTGGTAAATCAGGTATTATCAGTCCGCTAAGTTTTAATTCCTTAGCAGTTTCTAAAAATCCTTCAAACCCACCTTTACCAGACACGTCTCCTCTTTGATAAAAAGAGTTAAAGTATCCCATCCAAAGTGTATCGATTTTATTGTTTATCTGTTTTGTGATATCTACTATATCATCGATTTTTAAGCCATTTTGAAGTACTTTTAGGTTTGCTAACTCTATTACCTCTCCATCAGCCACAGGATCAGAAAAAGGAATACCAAGCTCTAAGCTATCAAGACCGTTCTCTTTCATACTTAAAGCTAAATCAACTGTAAAGTCTTTGCTAGGAAGACCCGATGTAATGTATCCAACAAGTTTTTTCATATACATTCGCCTTATTTAAAATAACGATTATTATAACATAACAGACACAATATCATCTGTCACTCAATCTTATTTTAGTCATCTAAAAGAGTATTTAATGTGGCATTTTGGCTTAACTCTTTAGATATTTCCTGTTTAGGTTTTATTTTTGACTTGTCTTTGATTTGCTCAATTTGACGTACAATATTACCTCTTCCGGTTGAGAGTTTTTTATATGCTTCATCATAAGATTTTTGGGCGAGTGTTATATTCTTACCCATTTTGTCAAAGTCATCGATGAAATTTTTAATTTTTGCGTACAGTTTTTCAACAGAGCTTATAACCTCAGCTATATTTCGAATCTGCTTTTCTTGTCTCCAACTATACTCAACAGTCTTTAATGCAATCAATAAATTACTTGGACCTACTAAAACGATTTTTTTCTTAAAGGCCTTATCAAAAAGACTTTTATCACTCTCAAGAGCTATCATCAAAGCACTCTCAATAGGTACAAACATAAATATAAAGTCAAGAGTATTAACTCCTTTTAAGTCTTCATATCTTTTATCCGCTAAAGAATCTATATGAGTATTTATTGATTTAATATGTAGATTTATATATGTTTGTTTATCTTCATCGTTCTGGCTTGAGACATACTTTTCATAAGCCACTAGTGATGTTTTTGCGTCTATTATTACTTGTCTATCATTTGGGAGGTTTACTATCACATCAGGTCTATATCTATCACCTTCATCATTTTGAAGAGATACCTCTTTTATGTACTCTTCATTTATTCTTAGTCCTGAGCTTTCAAGTACTTTTTCAAGTATCATCTCACCCCAACTTCCTTGAGTTTTGTTTTGACCTTTTAGTGCAGTTGTGAGATTTTGAGTTTCTAGACTCATTTTTTGATTTAACTCTTTTAAGTGTTTGAGCTCATTTTGCAAGGCACTTCTGTCTTTTGCTTCTTTGTCATATACATCTTCAACTTTTTGCTTAAAGTCTTTTAATTGATCTTTCATAGGAGTAAGTATATGACCTAAACTTTGTTCATTTTGTTTTGTCATCTTTTCACTATTGTTTTCAAGTACTTCTGATGCAAGTGATTTGAATTCAGACTTTAGTTGATTTTCACTCTCTTTAAAAAGCTTTATCTTTTCATCAATACTAAGTTTTTGCTCTTGTAGTTTAGTTTGAAGTCCAGATATCAAAGATTTATCTATAGTAATACTTTCTTGCAAAGAAGCTTTTTGAGTATTTAGCTCACTTACAGTTTTTTTGAGTTCATTTGTATAATTGTCTTTTTCATTTATCATCTGAATATGACTATTTTGTTGCTCTTGTAGTGATGTTTGAGATTTTGAAAGCTCAATGTTCATACTAGTAAGCAAAACATTTTTTTTATTTAACAGATAAAAACTCCAAATAAAAGCTATTATAAATAAAGCTAAAACAATACTTAAAATCATTATTTCCATTACTTTCCTTCACGCCTCTTCTAATTTTTCTTTGAGTAACTTAACTGTATAAAAATAGGCAAATATACTCGCACTAAATACTATCACTGCATTTGCTATACATAAGTACACAAAATCTAATTCCAAATACTTAACAACAATATAACCTAATACAACAAGAGCTATTATTTGTCTATAAAGAGCTATATAAAAAATCATTTTAGGCTTCTTAATTCCTTGGAGTACCGAAACACAAACAAAAAGAATAAAATATGCATAAAATACCCAGACCTCAACAAAGACATATTCAAACCCATAATTCACAACCTGCTCATTTGAATCAAACAAAGAAATAATAAACTTCCCAAGCGTAGTCAAAACAACAAGACCCACAACAGAAACTATAAATCCATACTTCAAAGATACACTAACTATTTGCTTAACCCTATCATATTTCTTAGCTCCATAGTTATTAGAAACTAGCGTAAGAACTGATATACTAATACCAAGAGCAGGTAAAAGCATCAACTGCTCCACTCTAAAACCTATACCATATCCAGCAACTGCTGCAACATCATAAACAGAAACAAAATAGATAAATATCAAAGACCCTATACCCATAATAAACATATTAAAGCAAGATGGAATTCCTTGAACTAAAAACTCTTTATAGATTGCAATATTTGGCAAAAATTCTTTAACCTTTGTAAAGTCAATTATCCCTGTTTTCGTAACTTTGTATATCATATACGTCATAGTAATAACTTGAATAAGTACTGTAGCCATTGCAATACCAGCTACTCCTAAAGCAGAAACAATCCAAAATCCATATATAAAAAGATAATTCAAAATAAGATTCAAGAAAAATCCAGCAATGAGAGTATTTCTATATGTCTTAGTATCTCCAATAGAAACTAAAATCGCATTTAAAGAGTAATTAAGCATAAAAAATACACTACCAATAAATATAATATTCACATAAGTTACAGACATATCTAAATACTCATCACTCGCGCCAAACAATACAAATAACCAAGGTGCAACAAAATATCCAACAACACTAAGTATCATCCCAATAACTGGTATAAACACCAATGCCTTATATCCATAAGCAGACGCTTTACTCTTATCCTCTTCACCAAATGCATTTCCCATAAGAGCTGTAACTGCAGAAGAAAATCCATATCCTAAACCCATAATAAGAAAATAAATAGTAAAAGAAAGCGAAAGTGCAGCAATAGCTTGTGTAGAAATAAGACCTGCATAAAATGTATCAACCACATTATACATAGTATTAAAAAACATTCCTGTACTTGTAGGAATTGCTATTTGTCTTATAAGAGAGGGTATTTCTTTGGTTGTTAAGTCTTTATTCATTAAGTTGCCTTTTGATTAATGAAATAATAGCATCAAGATATTTGAGACCTCTAAACATTTATAAAGTTCAACTTTATTTAAAGTCCCAAAGATATTTTCGAAGATTAATAACTATATTGTTTTTTATAGTTATTCCCTCTTCTTCAAGTAGTTCAATTTTTCTAGCAGCTCCTAGAGCAAACCCACCAATACCACCATCACTTTTTACAACTCTATGGCATGGTATGATTATTGGTACTTTGTTTTTAGCCATCGCATTACCAACTGCTCGGTAAGCTTTAGGGATATTTAGAGCTTCTGCCATTAGTTTATAAGTGGTTATTTTACCTTCAGGAATTTTTATGAGTAAGTCGTAACATTGTTCGTTGAAGTTCATTTGATTTTAATTATCCTTCCATTATCATCTATAAAAGTTATATTACCATCTGTATAAGCACAATATGAACCTTCACATATAATTTTACAGCCATTTTCATATATCCCATTACCAAAGTCTATTTCTTTTAAAATACAATTATTTTCATGTTTTTTAGCTAAATTCTCACCCATTTTATGAGGAAATCTAGTTAAAAGTATTATTCCTATTATTAGATATATTGCAACAAAAAAGTATATTAGTGAATTAGTCGATTTTTCTAAGAAATCAAATATAAAATGGAATACTTTAAGTATAAAGTTAAAAAAAGATCTAATTTTTTGTGAAGATATCTTATTAAATAATCTTGACAGATAGAGTTTTATTTTAAGTGATCGGTGTATATGTCTATTTTTATTATATAGTAAGCTTCTTGTATCGACTTTTTGAACTTTATATATAATTTGTAATAGTATTCCTAAGATTGTTATACCTAGAAAAAAACTCAATAGATTATATGTTATCATATGTAGTATAGCTACAAATCCATAGAATAAATATTCATGAAACTCTAAAGAAAATTCATGTATATCCAAATTGAAATATGACATGCTGGCTGAGTGAAATAGTATTCCTAATATGTACAATAAAACTGTTCCAATAGTTGTTAAACTGGTAAAGAGTTTCCAGTCCTTCATTTTATAAACATCTCCTCTTCACCCATTTCTGGCATTCTACAAGTATCAAGTTCGCCAAATATTTTATATCTATATTTTGCAATTATATCGTAAACAAAGTCTCGTAGAAACCTTGGTATTATGAAAAGAATACTTGTTAATCCCCATATACCACCTAGGTTACCGAGTATTTTTAGTATGGCTGTTGATTTGTAATATAGTTTTTTATTTTGATAGTAGACTATACTATCTATATTTTTTGGAATGTTTAGAGTCTTTACAAGCTCACCTTGAAGTGATGAATATGTATATATTTTGTGAGAATCAAGTTTTATAAGTGTATTTACAGATTTGTTACAAAACCCACACACTCCATCAAATATGATTATCCTTTTCTTTTTTAGCTTGGGTTTAAACCAGTCAGGATCAAATGTAAACAAATGAATCATTATCACACCAAAAGTAAGATCAGCAAAATCTATAATACAAAGTATTCCAATATGCATACCCATTATAAGAAACCATGCAAAAGCTCTAGTTTTGCTAAATATACATAAAAATCCAAATATCATTTCTAAAAATAGAGCTGTATAAGTCATAGCTTTTAGTATTACTTCTGGTGAGTTTAAGAGTATATCTCTTAGGAATGAATCTCTAGCGAGGGGATTATCTAGTAGATGAGACATAGCACTACCGTCAAACCAGCTAGGAGACATTAGCTTGTCAAATCCACTTATAGTATAAGATATTGCTAGAATAATCCACGCACCCCAAAAGAGGTATTTCGGCATATACCAATCATTTCTTTTATTTGACACACTAAGAGCTTCACCTACAGGTATGATACTAAGAGCTAGTAGCAACCAGCCTATCATAGCAATACTTGGGTTAGATATTAGGTTGTTTTGATGAAAAAGACAAGCCCATCCATACCAAAGAAACAAACTTGAACTTCTTCTAAAAAAACCTATCATTATAAAAAAGCTTAATATGCAAAGAGCAGTAACAAATATCAAAATCTGGGATGGTGAGTTAAATATATATAAGATGTTTGGAAATGTTGCGTAAGTTGGGTTAAGCGTGGTATCACTTAATATACCTATATTGCTCCATATATCAGCTGATACTGGAAGAAGGTACGAGAAATGCAGTATTAGATATAAACCAAATATTATTCTAAATATACCAAAGTAATAAGAGGGGTAATTTTGCTTCATTTTGTACCTCCTATTTTAGTAGTGTAGATCATTTTTTTGTTCTTTGTTTTTGACATTAGTTTTATATGTGAAAGTTTAAACTGGGTTAATCCAAAGGTTTTACTTAGTGGTGCTGGATCTACAAATGAATAATCTAAGACACTTTTAACTAAGTTTTTAGGGAGTATTGGAGCATAGGCAAAAGCTGCTCCTACTACATTCCTGTAATTATATGGCTGATTAAACTTTGAGTATATTTCTGGGGTGATTTGTAGTTCTTTTATGAAGTTACCTTCTTTGTATACTATAGAGAAATCCCAAGCAAATGTCTCCATACCTTTGTGTTGTGTGAATACAATAGGTAAAGGCGAAGCAACAGTTAATAGTCCTATTCCTTTTATTGTGTCATTTTTTACTATATGTCCAAAAGATGCTATTAGACCTAGTATTACTAGTAGTAGTGATAGAACTTTGATTTTCATTTGGGCTTCTTTTTGTATGGTTTGTTTACGTTTTTAAATATTAGCATCTTAAATAAATTAGATTCACTTTTGGTATTGAATCCACAAGGATGTTTTGAATCTATCTTAGGATTGTCAAATGTACCAAACAGCATGTCCCATAAAGGTAAGTCTGAAAAGTTATTATAATGAAATCCTCTTTTATGATGTATTCTATGCATCTCTGGTCGTTGCAAGAAGAACCCTATAACATAAGGTGTACGTATGTTCATATGATAGAAATACTCAGCTATAGAGGTATAAAGTAGACTCCAAGCAGCAGCTTCTATATTAAGTCCGAAGAGTAAATAGTTAATAGCTCCTATTAGTATTGAGTTGATTAATATTTCAAGAGGGTGTTTATAAAATGAAGTTATTGTTTCTATTCTACTAGCACTATGATGCACTTGATGACATAGTAGCCATAAGAAGTTGACATCATGTCTTAGTCTATGCCACCAATAAAATATGAATGTGATTACAAAATAAGCTAAAAATCCTAGAATAAAATCAGGCAAAAAGTCAAATTGAAAAAATTGAGTCTCTTTAAACCAAGCATCCCAAGTATAAATCCCAATTATGACTATAAGAAGTTGGACTAAGTTTATAAATACTACTCTTATCCACCAGTTTTTAACACTAGGGAGTTTTCTATCGGGTATTATTCGCTCAAGTATGATTAAAAAGATACCAAATAATATAATAGGTAATATCATAAATAAACTCCATTAAAAATTTGTTTAAACTTATAATATAAGATTTTGCTTATACTACAATAAGGAGTTAAATATGAAAAATAAATTACTTATCACTGCACTATTGGCTTCTGGCCTTTTTGCTCATGATATCAGAGTCTGGGATCCTTTTATTGAAATTCAAAAAGAGATGAAAACTCTTCAAAAAAGTTTTCCTAAGAGTTTTAGGCCATCTTTGGATATGGTATCTGATAATAAGTTTTATACTATAAAAGTTGAGCTTCCTGGTCTGGACCTAAAGGATATTTCTTTAGAAGTATTAGATAGTAAGCTTTATATAAAAGGTAAAAAAGAGAAAAATTACGAAGCAAAAACCCAAAAATTACATAGAATTGAGAGAAGTTATGGAGAGTTTTCACGTATAGTATATTTACCAAAAGATGCTAGTGCAAATGGTGTTGAGTCATCTTACAAAAACGGAGTACTTAGTATTACTCTCAACAAAATAGATATACCAAAGCCTAAGAAAATAGAAATAAAACAGATATAAGCTTGGAAACTCCAAGCTTATATTATATGAGAGTCTATGGTTTTGCTTATTTCTTCACTTTCTACTATTATTTTACTTTCTAGCTCAAGGTCGGCTAGGAGTTCTTTCTGTTTTTCGTTATGCACTTTTATGATTAGTTTGCTTGATGGTACAATTGTTTTTAGATTTTGACATATCATATGAAGTTTTTTAGGATTATCTATTGCTATTATTATGTTTTGGGCATTTTGAATATAAGCATTTTTTAGTACATCATTCTTTATTGCGTTTCCAAATATCATAGCTTCATTGTCAGCTACTCCTTCATGATAAGCGTTGATATCGCTTTCTATTATGACGTGCATTTTACCTTTGGCTTTTAGCTTAGCTGCCATACTTTTCCCAAATGCTCCATATCCTATGATTACTATATGTTCTTTTAGTCTTGTACATATATATTTTGGTTCTTCTTTTTTAGCTATGAAGTCTGCTATAAATGTTAGGTTTTTTAGTATTATTGGGGTTATTATCATAGATAATACTATAGTCACCGTAAATACTTGAGAATATATATTGTCAATAAGTGAGTCTTTTGATGCGAGTTCTAGTACAACTAAAGAGAACTCACCCATTTGCATAAGTGATATGGCTGTTTTAAAACTAGTTTTTGTGATTTCTTTGAATTTAAGTAGTAAGAAAATGACTATAGATTTTAATGCAAATACACCTAATAATAAAAGAACTATTATATGTAGATACTCAAATGCAATACTTATATCTATTTGCATACCAATAGTTATGAAAAATACACCTAGAAGTAAGTCTCTAAAAGGAGTGAGGTCAGCTTGTATTTGGTATTTGTATTTAGTCTCAGCTATGAGCATACCAGCAACAAATGCTCCAAGTGAGTATGAGAACCCTAAGGCATAAGCCAAGTAAGACGCACCTATAGTAATAAAAAAGATTATTCCAATGAAAAGTTCGTCAGATTTTGTTTTGATGACAAGCGAAAAGAAATAATCAAGTAAATAGTTTCCAATAATCCATAAAATTCCGAGTAGAAGTAACCCACTAATGAATGTTTGAAAGATTATTCTATCCATACTAATAGCCGTGTCACTACCTAAAATTGCGATGATAAGCAAAATAGGAATGACTATAATATCTTGCATGATCAGTATACCAATAGAGAGTTGTCCATATCTTTTTCTTGTTTCGTTTGTCTCATTAAAAGTCTTAAGTACTATGGCCGTTGAGGATAATGCTACGACTACAGCTATCACGAAAGAAGTAACACTAGGTATAGAAAATAGATATTTTGATAAAGAAAAAACAGCAATAGAAGTTAAAAATATCTGTAAAAATCCTATTACAAATACTTCATATCTCATTCTTTTTAGTTCTTTTAATGAGAATTCCAGGCCTATAGTAAACATCAAAAAAACTATACCAAATTCGGCTATCTCTTTTAATTCATGGTTGTTTGGATTTAGATCAAATAGAATTGTTATTATAGTACCTGTTAGTATATATCCTATAATTGTAGGTAGATGAAACCTTTTAAGTATTATATTTACAACAAGAGCTATAAATAGGGTAAGTACTATAATATTTAACAAAAGGTTCTCTTATTCTTCAAATTCAAGTGAAGTAGAATTTACGCAAAATCTTTTGTTTTTTTTAGTAAAGCCTTCACCCTCAAATACATGACCTAAGTGGGCATCACATTTTGAACATACTATCTCAACTCTTGATCCATCAGCATCAGGAATTTGTTTGACTTTATTTGGCAAGGCTTCATCAAAACTTGGCCATCCGCTACGAGAATTGAACTTAGTATCTGAACTAAACAGTTGTTCACCACATTGTTTACAGTGATACACTCCCTCTTCATAAAAACTGTTGTATTTACCTGAAAAAGGCGCTTCTGTACCTTTGTTTACAATGATTCTTTTTTCTTCGTTTGTTAATTCTTTTGCCATAAGTAACGCTCCTAGTAGTATTATTAATTGTATTGTTTTCATATGTATTCCTTTACAAAATCTTTACTATTGATCGTTTTTATATCATTTTTATAAAAATTTAAATCATTAGTTATGATTAAATCACACTTATGTTTTTTAGCAGCTATATATTGAGCATTATCTTCAAGGTCATTATTGGGAATATCTAGTATTAGATTAAACATTTTATTATCAATTCCAATAATGTGAAAATTTTTGTTGATAGTTTTTAGATAATCTTTTACATTTTTAATTTGTTTTTTAGCTATATAATCAATATTAATTAAAGATATATCTAGTACATATCCAGTATAAAGACCTCTATCTATAGCATTTAGTATAATTAGTGATTCTTTCATATACTCTCGGTTCATGACCAAGTCTAAAAATATATTTGTATCTAAAAAAATTTTCATTTTATAATTTTGTTATATTTCTTATCATCGGTTTCAAAACTATTACTTAAAAGACCAATAAACTTATTAAAACTACCATTTTGTAGCTCTGTTTTATCCATTGCTTTTGAAACTAGATTTGAATATTCTTCATATGGTAATATAACAGCTTTTTTATTATTTGATTTTTTATCAACAATTACAACCATTTTATTTAGAAGTTTAGTTAGTTTAGCTTGAGCTTCTGAAATACTTATTTCTAACATAATTGGTTCCTTATTCTATATAGTATCATATATATATTTAATTATATATATGATACTACCGCAGACCTATTATTTTATTTGGTATTATTTAATAGTTTTTGATATTTGGGTGAACTTTCTAGTAGCTGAGTATGTGAACCCTCATCTACTATTTGACCTTTTGAAAAAATCAGTATTTTATCAGCATCTTGTATGGCTGAGAGTTTATGGGCTATCATTATTATTATTTTATCTCTTTTTATCTCTTTTATGATGTTTAATATCTCTTTTTCACTCGCATTGTCAAGTGAAGATGTACTCTCATCAAAGATAAATATATCAGGGTCTTTATAAAAAGCTCTTGCAATTGATATTCGTTGTGCTTGTCCACCTGAGAGATTTGTACCACTTTCATCAAGTTTTGTGTGTATTCCTTCAGACAATGACTCTACAAAGTCTAATAAATATGCTTTTTTAAGAGCTGATTTTACTTTTGCTTCATCATATGGTTTTCCATAAGATACATTTTGAGCGATTGTGTCATTAAAGATATATACTTTTTGGGTTACAATAGCTAAGTGGTCTCTTAGGTTTTTGATATCAATATCTTTGATTTCTGTATCATTTAAAAGGATCTGCCCACTACTACTATCATAGAACCTTGCAAGTAGATTGATAATGCTACTCTTACCAGCTCCACTATCACCGATAAGAGCAATCATCTCGCCTTTTTTGATATCAATATTAATACCATTTAATACTTGCTTATTATCATAGCTCATATATATATCTTCAAACTTGATAGTTTGTATATCTTGTATAGTTTTTGTTCCGTTTTTGATAGTGCTTTTGGTTTCTAAGAATGAGAATATTCTATTGCTCGCAGCTACTGCATCTTGAGTTTGGTTGTATAGTCTTGATATTCTTTTTATAGGAGTATAAAGCAAAAATAATGCCGTCATAAAAGAGAAAAACTGTCCTGTATTCATAGTTCCATCTATAACTTGCATTCCTCCTACAATAATAACAGCAGCAGCTCCAATAGAACCTAATATTTCCATAAGTGGACCTGTAAGTTCTGCGATTTTTACTTGTTTGATGTTTATATTAAAAAACTTTTTATTAGTATCTGCAAACTTATCAAACTCTTTAGCTTCTGTATTACTTGTCTTTATAAGCTCAATATTAGAAAATATTTCACTAAGAATTGATGTTGCATCTGAGATACTTTCTTGAGATGAGAAAGAGAGTTTTTTGACTTTTTTTGCTAATACTCTTAAGGGATAAAGTGTCAAAGGTAGTACAATAAGAGAATAAAACGCTAGCTTTGGGCTTTGGTATATTACAACTCCAAGAAGTGCAACTATAGTTAAACTCTCTCTTAGAATTTCAGGAATGATTTTTGATACTACTAGTCTGATTCTTTCTGTATCATTTGTGATTCTACTTATTAGTTCACCTGAACGAATACCTTTGAAAAAAGTGATGTCAAAATCAAGAGTATTACCCAAAATCTTGTCTTTTATACGTCTTACTATATCTTGACCTATATATGAGGTAAAGTATACTTGTACATATTTGCCTATACTTTTGGCTGTATATGCAAT
>CACVAW010000041.1 GCA_902727925.1 uncultured Campylobacterales bacterium
ATAGTGATTATTGATTTTTATTTGGCATAAAGTTGTTTCAATTTTATGCCAAATGTTGTTTAAACCTTAAAATACATTCTATTGTTTAAATAAAAATATTTTATCCTCTTTGTTCAGAGCTCTCAATACATAATAATGTTTAGTATTCCTGAAAAAATAAGACAAGCTCAAATATCTCATAGAAATAAGTTTTATTCTAAAGATGATGTAAGGTATATTTCTAAATTAAACTCTATATCTTCAAAGTATCATTTCAAAAGAAGTTTAAAAGAGATGCAAAAGGATATAGATTCTGGAGATATAAATATTCATATGTTTGATAGGGGTGGAACTCAAATTTATCCAAATTCATCAAGTCAAAGTTTACTTCAAGCCTGGAATAAAGAGAGTAATCGACCGTTAAAAGATGAAGAAAAAGATTATATTCGTAATCTAAAACAAAGTAATCAATATAATACACCTTCAAAAGAACTTTCTAATATAAAGACACAAGACTTTACACCTGTCCAACAAGCTCAATCAAGACCTTTTTCTGATATAGAAGCAAGAAAAAGACAAGAGCTACAATTAAAAGAAAGCAAAAATACAAAACAGGTATATGCTTATGTGGAAAATAAAAATGGGACAGTTTTTCGGAAGAATGACAAGTTAAAACGAATAGCACAGGGTATAAGTCTAGAAGATAATGGAAAGTTAGATTATTACCGCTTTACTCAACATAATAAATCTAGAACATTTAATAGTTTTGATTCATATGTAGAAGATGATAATGGTACAGTTTTTGGAAGAAATATTAGTAAAAAGAGAATAGCCCAAGGTATAAGTCTAGAAAATAATGGTAAATTAGACTATTATTTAATACAAGAGAACAAATCTAGTGAAAATTTAACAGTATTTTATGACAGAATTAATGATAACTTTAATTCAAATGGAATGACCACAGCTCAAAGAATTGAATATGGATTAAAAGTATTTAACTTTTCACCTGACAAAGTTTATTTTAGAGCCTATTTAAAAACACCTAGAAACAATATGAAAGAAGTAATACATATAGGACAAAGAGGTAAAGAAGGGAACTTAAAAAGTAGAGTATTGAAAAATAATGAAATAACTCCTGAAATTGAGAGAATAGCTCTTAGACCTGAAGATAGACAAAGTTTAGGCTATTATAGAAAAGCTATGTTTGATAATCCTCAATCAAGCTTAAAAAAGCAAGAGACTCCACCACCAAAAAAAACAGTTTCTTCACAGATAGAAGAAAAAACAGCACTAGAAAGACGTGCAGATAAGTTTAGTAGAACACTACAAGAACATATCGAGAATATAGCCAAAGCTAATATTCAAGAAACAAGACTAAAAGGATATCAAGAGTTAATAAGTACTCTTCCTGATAATAGTCAATCAAAAGTTACTTTGCAACAAAAATTAGATGAATATAATATTGTAGTACCTGCAAGAAAAGCAGATACCATATCTGATCTTTTGGAACAAAGTATTTCAAAAGGAAAAGCTCAAAGACCAAAAATAATAGAAGGTTATAAAAATTTTGTAGAAACACTTGATCAAAGACATCAACGTCAAAAAGAGAGAGTAGTAGACTCTTTAAATAAATATAATGATTTTTTAAAAACTAAAAATGGTGGTACAGTAGGAGCTGCTTGGAATAATCAATTTGATGCAAATTCACTTGAATATAAAATGACTAGAGAAGAAACTGCTAAATACGAAGCTGTATCAAATTTGCCAGAATATAAACGACATTTAATTGAAACAAATGCTCCAAATAATCCAATAAGACAAAGTCCAGTTCAAGAAAATATTGAGCTAACTAGGAATGGTGTAGTTATGGACCATTATAGTTTTGCGAGTGTATTTCAGTTTAAAGATCAAGATGAAAACCTGTATTACCCTATAAGTAAAAGTCCCAGAAAACAACAAGTCTTAAGTCAATTTTTACAAAATTCTGGAATACCATCTTCTCCTGTTATTAAAGTTGAGGGTGAGTATTATTCCAAAGAGTTAGATTTAAACAAAGTCCAGTCTTCTATAAGTAGGGAACAAGATACTAAAAATATGAAAACAGAGTTGGGGTTTCTTTCATTTGTTTTAAATGACAATGATCATATTGCAGGTTCGAATACACTTGATCATAATGTAATGGTATTAGATAATAAGCATAATTTTCATGATTTTGATGCAGCTAGTCTAAGTAGAAAAAGAGTAAGAGATACTATTATAGAAGAACAAAACTATATCGCAAGAGGTAAACGTCCATCTATCTATTATTCTAGTTTTGTTAATAATCAAGACCATGCAGCTAATATTTTAGATAAAGCAAAAGAAGCATTATCTGATTCAAATTGGAATGCTATGAGTAAAAAATTTCCAATAGAAAATATGAATGAGTTAAAGTCAAGTTTAGAGACTGGTGTTGACGATGCAATTGAATTTGTTAATAGTTTAAAAAAGAATAAAAATGGAGGTACAGTAGGTGCTGCTTGGAATAAAAGTTTTGACGATAACTCTATAGAGTATAAAATGACTGGAAAAGAAGAAGCTAAATATAATGCTGTAGCAAATTTATCAGAATATAAACAACACTTGATTAAGACAAATGCTCCAAGTGATCCACTTCTTTATAATCCTACTGGTAATATTGATATGAAAAGAGTGAAACAAAAGGAGAGGTTTATCGGTGATAAAGTTAATCAATATATTAGTCAAGATGGAGATAAATATCATAAAATTTACCCAATGAGGTCAGAATGGGATTCAAATCTTATCGGAGGGTTAGCTCAACATGCTGGGGTTAAAGTATCACCTACCTTCAAAGATAAAGATGGAATAGAGTATTCAAAGATGGTAGATCTCACAAAATCACAAACTATAGACAAAAGACAAGATACTTTAAATAAACAAGCTGATATGTTATTTTTGTCAAAAGTTTTTTCAGATAATGATAAAGGTTTTGATAAATATGATGAGATTACATTAGATATGCAAAATAATATCAAGGAAAATAATAATATTATTACTCATCAAAATGGCTCACAATCAATACATTCTTCATTTGATTTTGGGTTAGGTAATGTTAATTCAAAAGAATATTTTCCTCTTCGTAAAGGGGTAGTTGATCCAAAAGCGATTGATGAAAACAAAGAGTATGCTTTAAAATTATCAAATAGATTGTCAGATATTTTACAAGATGATAAAAAATGGAATTCTATAGCAGATAGATATGTGAATAAAGAGAAACTTCAACAAGAGGTTGAGTTGACTGGAAATAATTTAACCTCAGATGAAAAACTTCATGAATCTAGGGCAAATCTTATTAAAAGAAATAGAGATTTTAAAGAGTTAATTAATGGAGGATATGCAAAAAATACACAAGTAAAAGCAGATGAAATGACTTTCCCTCAACAGTATAAAGAAGATGATTATGAACAAGTTGAAATAATAAAGCAAGAATTAACTTCTGTACAAAACAAAAGATTAAGTAGTTCTGATTCAGATAACACTGTAGGTGCAGCTTGGAATAAAGAATTTGATACAAATAATCCTGAATATAAAATGAGTGATAAAGAAATGGCTAAATATAATGCCGTAGCAAATTTACCAGAATATAAACAAAATTTAATCAAAACAGATATATCAGGTGATCAAAATAAGATAAGTCCTATGGAAAATAATATAGGGTTAATTGATGATGGAGTACATACAGATAAATATGGTAAAAAAACTCAAAGATATAAAGATCAAGATGAAAATACTTATTATAAATTGAGAGCTCTGAACAAAGAGGATAAAATATTTTTATTTAAACAATAGAATGTATTTTAAGGTTTAAACAACATTTGGCATAAAATTGAAACAACTTTATGCCAAATAAAAATCAATAATCACTA
>CACVAW010000042.1 GCA_902727925.1 uncultured Campylobacterales bacterium
ATATGGTCAAAGTGTGCGTGAGTTAAGAGTATAGCTTTAGGATTATTGCACTGCTCTTTTACCCAAGAAACAGAACCTTTACCTGGATCTACAATAAACTCAAAGTCATCAAAATGAGCTATGTAACAATTTGTCTGATAATTCTCACTAAAGGGTTTTCCTGATACTCTCAATTTTTAAGCCTTCATATAATTAGCATCAACACTTTTGCATATTATATGACCAATAAGTATATGTATTTCTTGAATACGCGCTGTTACATCTGATGGGATTACAATATTTATATCACAGATATCATTCATCACTCCTCCATCTCGTCCACTCATACCTATAGTTTTAAGGCCTTTTTCTTCAGCTATCTTAAGTGCTTGTATTATATTTTGACTATTTCCACTTGTGCTTATTCCTATTAGTACATCACCCTCATTTCCAAGAGCTTCAACTTGACGTGAGAATATCTTATCAAAGCCATAGTCATTACCAATAGCAGTTAGTGCTGATGTATCAGTACTAAGTGAAATTGCAGGAAGCCCTACTCTTTCAACCTCGAACCTGCCTGTAAATTCTGCTGCTATATGTTGCGCGTCAGCTGCACTTCCACCATTACCACAGATAAGAACTTTTTTACCATTCTTTATAGCTTCGTTAACTATTACATTAGCTGTATGGATATGATGAATAAGATCTTGCTTTACTTTATTCATTACTTCTATATGCTCATCTATTGAGCTATTTATTAAATCAAATATAGTATATCCTTTGGATAATTATGAATTATTTTAAAGGATTTTTTCTTAATTTATTCATAATTCATAATTAATTCAGACGTTGAACCTAAAATGCATCACGTCACCGTCTTTTACTTCGTAGTCTTTTCCCTCAAGTCTAAGTTTTCCGTTTTCTTTTGCTTTTGCTTCACCATTAGCTTCTATATAGTCATCATATGCTATTACTTCAGCTCTTATGAAGCCTTTTTCAAAGTCATTATGTATTACTGAAGCTGATTTGGGTGCAAGCCAGCCTTTTTGTATAGTCCAAGAACTTACTTCTGTAACTCCAGCTGTGAAATAATTAATAAGTCCAAGTTGATTAAATGCTTGTTTGATAATGACATCTAGTCCACTACTCTGTACTCCAAGTTCCGTTAAAAACTCTTTTGCTTCTTCGTCTTCAAGGTCTATTAATTCTTCTTCTACTTTTGCACATAGTTTTAATACTGTAGCATTTTTGCTTTCTGCATATTTTTTGAGTATTTTTACATATTCATTATCTTCAAGTAATGCTTCTTCATCTACATTTGCACCATAAATGATAGTTTTGTTTGATAAAAACCTAAGTTCAGAATCAAATTCTTTAAAGTCTTCACTATCTTTTGAAGCAAATGTCGATACTGGATTAAGCTCATCTAAATGATCTTTTAATTCATTTGCAATTACAAGTTGAGCTGCTGCTTTTTTGTCAAGCTTTGCTTTTTTTTGTAATCTCTCTATTTTCTTATCAAGTTGTTCAACATCAGCTAAAATTAGCTCACCTTCAATAATTTCAATATCTCTAAGAGGATCGATACTACCTTCTACATGAATTATATTTTCATCATCAAAACATCTTACTATATGAAGAATGATTTCTACTTCTCTAATAGTTGCTAAGAACTGGTTTCCTAAACCCTCACCTTTACTTGCACCCTTTACAAGACCTGCAATGTCAACAAATTCTATTGTTGAAGCTTGAATTTTATTTGGTTTAACAATATTTGCAAGAGCTTGGAGCCTAATATCAGGAACTGGAACTATCGCTTTATTGGGTTCTATTGTACAAAATGGATAATTTTGTGCTTCTGCGTTACTAGCTTTTGTTAAAGCATTAAAAGTTGTAGACTTTCCAACATTTGGAAGTCCAACAAGACCAACACTAAGAGCCATATACATACCTTTATTTTATAATAGTGTAATTTTACACTATTAATACCAAAACAAAGAAAAAATCTATACTTTAAAATCATTTCCTAAGTAGTGATTCTTTACAAGTTCATCTTCATATATCTCTTTTGGAGTTCCAGCAGAAAGTAGGTTTCCATCTTTCATAACATATGCTCTATCACATATTTGAAGAGTTTCTCTTACGTTGTGATCCGTTATGAGTACACCTATTCCTATACTTTTAAGTTTTTTTACTATTTCCATTATGTCTGATACTGCTATAGGGTCAACACCAGCAAAAGGTTCATCAAGAAGTAAAAACTTAGGATTTAGAATAAGAGACCTCGCTATCTCACATCTTCTTCTTTCTCCTCCACTAAGGCTTATTCCAAGTCTATTTCTTATAGGCTCAATATTTAACATATTTAAAAACTTCAATACTTCTTGTTCAATTATTTTTTTATCTTTATGTATTAATTCAACTGCGAGTCTAAGATTATTTTCTACGCTTAAGTTTTTAAATATACTACTTTCTTGAGGAAGATACCCAATACCTAAATTTGCTCTTAAGCTTAAAGGCATAGATGTTATATCTTGATTGTTTAGAGTTATTTTTCCATTTGTTGGTTTTATCAAACCACATATCATATAAAATGTTGTTGTTTTCCCAGCTCCATTAGGACCTAAGAGACCCACAACTTCACCTGAATTTATATTAAGTGATATGTCTTTTATTATAGGAGTTTTTTTTATTGTCTTTTGAAGGTTTGTTACTTGTATTGTATTCATAAATAAGGAAGAGGAGCCGAAACTCCTCTATATATAATTAAAGCTAATTAAAAGTTATATCTTAATTCAACTTTTAAGTTTGTACCGCTATCTACATTTCCAGTAACTACTACTGTTTCATCTTTATATGAACTTACAAAAGCTTGACCCATGAAGTTTTCACTCCAGTTATAATCCACTGCAATTTTACCTTCAGTTATATCATTATTATTGTCATCTTCGCCCATTAAATAACCAGCACTTACTCTTATGTTATCTGCTACATCAGCACCAACAGTAAATCTCCAAGCATCAGTATCAGCTCTACCATCTATGTTTATATCTTGAAGATAGAATGCATTGTCAGCTCTACTATTATCACCACCTAAGTTTACTGATCCACCATTATTACCAGTTTGAGCATAAGCAACTTCTACATCAAGACCAGCTATAGTAGCACCTGCGTAAGCAGTAACTAAAGTATTAGAGTTTTGAGCACTATCATCAGGTTCACGAACATTTAGTGCCGCACCGATATTAATATCAAGGTCATCACCAGCACTTATTACACTATCAAGTGCAACATTACCGTAAGACTCTCCACCATCAGTATTTAAGTATCCAATACTCAGGTCAAATAAGTCAGCTATATTTGCATCAGCATGAATATATTGTAAGCTTTCACTTGTACCAGTTTCATTTGACTCTGTATCATTGTCACTACCAAAGAATGCTGCAACAAGATTTACACCACCAACAGTTGTTGACGCAGTAATACCAAAACCATTTTGTATTCCCCAAGAACCATCAAGTCCTCTTTCAGTATCTGTAAACTCTGACATTATTGGGTGTTCACCAACAGTAATCTTAACGTTTTCGATACCTGTATAAGTTAAAGCAGCTTGTTCAACATTTAGAGTTTCATTATCGTCAGTATTATCTATACCAATATGAGCTACTACAACATCATTTACAGGAACTGCAGCATGAACTCTATATGAATAGTTTCCAGTATCAGAGTTTTGACCGTCTAAATTCCAAACTTCTTTTACATAAACAAATCCCTCTACTTCTGTACCTTGGATAGCTTCTTCTAAAGAAGTCGCGTGAGCTAGACCTGCAGCTAAAAGTGCAGCTAAACTTAATTTTGCTATTTTCATTATATATTCTCCTTAAAGTTAATCAAAGGTCAAAATCAGGATTTTAATCCTAATTTTAGTTATGATGCTAACATTCTTATATATCTTTTATAAAGAGAACCTCAAATTTCAAGTATTTTTTGTTATTTTTTGTTAAAAATTCTCTTAAGTCCCTAGTAGTAAGTTTTTTTTGACCACTACTAATACCTGTATTTTTTATATACTTAAGCAAATCCTGATTGTTTTCAAATTCTATTTGATAAGTTTTTACTTCATATTTAACATTTCTATATAGTGAATCTTTAATATTTTGAAGAGATGGTAAGAAAGTATCAGTTTTAAGAGTTTGTCTTAATTCCTTGAATGTATTATCAGTATGTATTGCTAATGCAAAGTTTTTGAATTTTTGAATTTTTTGTAAGGTATTATTCAAGTGCTTACTCCACTGAAGGGCTGAAGATGAATATATCATATCTATATCACCAATAAATTCTTCATATATAGAGGTATCATCAAAATTTTTATTTATAAGCTTGACATCATCAAATACAGGATGAATTTCAAGCATTTTAGACGAGGCATCTATACCTATAAAAAGCTCTGGAGTGAATTTCAAATTTTGCCTAATAAGACCATTCCCACAGCCAATATCAAGTATTTTTTGATGTACCCTACTATCAAAGTTTAATAAATCATCTACAATCTGTTTTTGAATATAGTTATTAGTAGAATAAGACTTTGCTCTTTTATCAAACTCTTTTATATGGCGTATCAAACCTAAGTACCTTTTGTGTCTCACTTTTATTTTAAAGATTATAGCAAATTTACTTATTTCTGATACAATTTTCAAAAAGTTTTTTAAGGAAAAAAATGATATCAGTTTTATTTATATTACAATTTGTATTTGCGGGGCTTATTACTCTATCTGTAATACTACAAAAAAGCTCGTCTATTGGTCTAGGAGCATACAGTGGAAGTAACGATTCTATGTTTGGAGCAAAAGGAAGTGGAGGATTTATGTCTAAGCTTACATTTACTGTAGGTGTATTATTTCTTTTAAATACCGTAGCTTTAGGGTATCTTTATAATCAAGACTTAAAAGTATCTGTTGCTGAAGATATAAATGTTGAGCAAAGTGTACCATCGTCTATACCTCTAGCGCCAATATCAGAATAACTCTAACCTTTTGTTTGTGATATGCATAAATTATGCATATCACAAAACTTACTCAAAAAATGCTATAGTAAAAAATTAAAACTTATGTAATAGCAAAAAGCAATAATACAAACCATATTATAAGGAAAAATAAAATGACAGAGGATGTTATAAATAAAACCAAAGAAAATATGCAAAACTCAATAGAAGCACTAAAAAAAGACTTTATGACTATAAGAAGTGGTAAAGTATCAACTTCTATTCTTGATAATGTCAAAGTAGACTACTACGGAACACCTACGGCTCTTTCTCAAGTAGCTTCAATACTAACTCCAGATGCAACTACAATTACAGTATCTCCATGGGAAAAACACTTACTCGGAGCTATCGAAAAAGCTATACAAAGCTCAAACATAGGTGTCAATCCAAATAATGATGGAGAGATAGTAAAATTATTCTTCCCTCCAATGACAGTAGAACAAAGACAAGAAAATGTAAAAAAAGTTAAAGTTATGGTGGAAAATACAAAAGTAGCTATAAGAAATGTAAGAAAATCATCAAATAATAATATCAAGACTCTTGAAAAAGACAAAGAAATAACATCAGACGAATCAAAATCACTCCAAGATGATATACAAAAAATCACAGATGAATATACTGCAAAATCAGACGCACTATTCAAAGAAAAAGAAGTTTTACTACTAAAGGTTTAATCATGAGCTCTATCGTCACACTAAAACACTATACACCACTTGAAATTTGCTCAAACGCTATTAGAACTTGTTGGCAAAGTTTCGATAAAGGTGACGACGGAGGAGAAAAAGACAAAGCCCTAATCGATAGAGTAGGAAACAAGTTCAAACATGCTTCTACCCTAGAACATCTATACTACAACTTTTATATCAGTGATATCAGTAGAGCATTACTTCAAGAACTTGCACGACATAGAATGAGTAGTTTCAGTGTCAAAAGCACAAGATACACACTCTATGAACTAAAAAAAGAAGAAGAATTCTTAACCACTGATACAACTAGAGCGAAAAAATATCTAGTATTCACGGGTAATGATATGGTAGATGAGGCAAGTATCAAAGCTCTAGAAAACCTAAGAATAATACTAAACAACAAAGTACCTAATGATATAGCAAAATTCGCACTACCTGAGAGCTACAAAACAGAACTTGCATGGAGTGTGAATGCTAGAGGACTACAGAACTTCTTGAACCTAAGAACTTCAAAATCAGCTCTTTGGGAAATAAGAGACCTAGCTCATAATATATATGAAGCTCTACCTGAGGAACACAAATATATATTTGACTGTAGTATGCAAACACACAAAAACGACAAAGTTGATTAATTGAGTTCTCAAGTACTAGCACTCAAATATAGACCAAGAGGATTTGGTAAACTAATAGGTCAAGAAGCTATTAGTACAACTCTTTCTCTAGCTCTCAAAGAAGATAGACTCTCTCATGCATATCTATTCTCAGGAATTAGAGGAAGTGGAAAAACTTCGACTGCAAGAATATTTGCCAAAGCTCTAGTATGTGAAAAAGGTCCTATTCCTGATCCTTGTGAACAATGTATACACTGCGAAATGTCGAATGAAAACAGACATATAGACATCATAGAAATGGACGCAGCAAGTTCAAGAAAAATAGATGATATAAGAGACCTAATAGAGCAAGTAAAATACAAGCCAAATACTGCGAGATATAAGATATTCATTATAGATGAAGTACATATGCTCACTCGTGAAGCATTCAATGCACTTCTTAAAACTCTTGAAGAACCACCTCCTTATGTCAAGTTCATACTTGCTACAACCGATCCACTCAAACTTCCAGCTACGATACTAAGTCGTACCCAACACTTCAGATTCAAAAACATCTCAGATAGTGATATACTTCATCACCTTATATATATACTAAACGAAGAAAAAGTAAACTATGAAGAAGAAGCTCTCAAAATCATAGCAAGAAGTGGTAATGGTTCTTTAAGAGATACTCTTACCTTACTTGATCAAGCTATACTATACTCAAAAGGCAATATCAAGCTAGTAAATGTCACTAAAATGCTGGGTATTATAGACCCTACTTTTATAGATAACATATTTGGATTTATATTCGATAAAAACAAAAAAAGACTTATAGAAATAGTAGAAGAACTCAAAATCTATGAATGCAACTCTGTACTTGATGAGTTTATCATCTATCTTCAAGACAAGTTTTTTGTCAATGATGCTAGATTCTCACTTGTGATAGTAGATAGATTTTTTAGAATACTTAATGACTCAAAGTTTCTTTTATCTCAAAATGCAAATGCAAGTTTTGTACTTATGCTCACACTATTTAAAATGCTTGAAGCAACAAGTCTCAATACTATAGATGAGATGATACTAAACCTCAAAAAAGAAATACCTAAACAACAACCTACTCCATCATCTACAACCCCAATACAAAATGAGACAAACCAACCTGCTGAAGAACCAAAAAAAGACAATTTTCAAGAGCTTATAGCAAAGCTATATGATAGAAACTACGAACTAGGAACATCTTTTGAAAATAATGTAGTGCTAGGCTCACACAAAGATAACACCCTAACACTAAACTCAAGTGCCGAGGATAATGACAAAAACCAGCTAAGACAAGGCTACGGAATAATCAAACAATTTGTTCAAGAAATTTACGGTATAGATACAAATATATCAGTAACCCCAGTAGCCAAGCCAAAACCTACAAATGAACCAATAAACGAACCTGAAGAAAAACCAAAAGAACAAAATATAGTAGAATCAGATTTTGTTCAAGAAGTAGCTGAAAAGTTTCGAGCCACAAAAGTAACTCTAGTCAAAAAAATAGAGGAGTAAAAACTCCTCTACTTAAACCTAGTGTTCATGTTCCATATCAAGAATCTTTTGAACTCCTTCATCTGAGAGTTCTTCTATCTCTAAAATTTCTCCAGATATTTTGAGTGATATTCCTGCTAATTCGTGATTTCCATTTAATATTACATAACTATCTTGTATATCTTGAACTACCCAAGTTACATTCTTCTCATCATCATCTAGCTCCATACCTAGTTCAACATCATCAGGCACTTCGTCTAAAGGCTCTTTTCTGACTAAAGACTCATCATATTCACCAAAAGCTTCTTTAGGAGTAAGTGATACAACAAAATTATCTCCTACTTTTTTATCATCTAAAATATCTTCAAGTTTTTGAAATATTTGTCCATAACCACCATGTAAGTATATTATTTCATCACTCTCTTGAATAGTATTTCCTATATCATCTTGTGTTTTAATAGCGATAGATACCAATGTGTTTTTACTAACTTTTTGCATATATGTCCTTAAATTTGATTGAAATCATAATGAAAATATTTAAAACTAAAGCCAAGTTCTTAAAGCTTCTACACAAAGTCCCTTAGCAGTACTTTCATATCCATCAACACTAAGTATATACTTTTTGGCAAATCCCTCTACCATTATACCACCTGCCTTACCTCTCCAGTCCTCACTTGATAAATACTCTTGTAAGTCAACTTCATCAAACTTAGCAAATTCATAAGTAGTACTTATAATATCTTCATACCTTATACTACCACGAACGAACATCATACAAGTAACAATACTCACACTATTAGCACTTTGAAGTTCAAGTAGATATTTTGCATCATTAATATCTCTAGGCTTTCTTAAAACCTCATTACCCACAACTACAACAGTATCACAAGCAAGAAGAGGTATATCACTACCAAACTCACTAATACCAGCTTCAAACTTACCTTTGGTAGCTTGATATACAAATTCTTTTGGAGTATTGATTTTTATCTGTTCTTCATCAAAATTGGGCGTTGATTGAGTGAAGTTTATATTAGAGTCTTTTAGTATTTTTGCTCTTGTAGGTGAGCTTGAACATAGTCTTATTAACATAATTTTTCAAAAACCGCTCTAAACCTACTATCTACTTTATAAGGTCTATCCCCTTTAAGGTGTGCTAATTTGATATTAGCAGTAAATAACAATTGTTCATCTTTATATATAGATTGTTCAAGGTTAACTGAGGCTGATGAGAGTTTAATTACTTTTGTTTTAACTTCAACCTCATCACCAAAAAGTGCTGGAGATACATACTTCAAACTTATATCTTTAACAACAAAATGAAAATCATCTATTATAGGTGGAATTCCACTTTTAAAGAATATCTCACTTCTAGCTCTTTCGCAGTATTTTAGATAGTTTGTATGATAGACAAACCCACTTATATCTGTATCTTCATAATATATTCTTAATTTCATTTTTGCTATCCTCTTATTATAATACCTTTGAATAGTTCGTATAAATTTTATTTGTAATTCAACTATAAAGAAAAATAATACTCTTTAATTTTATGAGCCATCAATTTTCTTCTTTCATTTAAAAATTCTTCATAATCAGAAGCTTGATTACCTATAACTGTCTCAGGGATACAATGCATTCTAAAATTTTCTAAAAGCTCTTGCTGATTATTTATACCACTAAATCTTTCATCGCTTTTTTCAAAATTTTCTATAAGCAATGAAAAATACTCAGATGGTGATTTATTCCCTACTTTTATATTTATTTCTTGTTGCATATAAACATAGTTTGCTATTTGATTATATTTGTTTTGTTCATAACCATTTTTTTTCAAATAATCTTTTGGAAACAAATGATGAATGTCACCTCTAAGAGAAATTAGATCACCTACTAAAACATCTTTAGATAAAAACCCTTTATCATTTGCTTTTACTTGAGAAGCTAAATATATATGAAAATATGGGCTACTTGCTACTGATGTATCCAAACTTCTGGGAAGTGATGCATTCCAAAATGCATCTGAAAGTTCTGCTTCCTCTTTTTCTTTTAAATACTCATCCATTGTCTTATGACTTATTTGTTTAATATCAAAATCAAATGTACTCTCAGGTGAACCTGAATATCGTTTGGTTAATATAGAGTATACAAACCACCGTTTTACAAACTTTTCTATTTCTACAGCATTAACTCCAAGTTCTTTTAATTTTAAATAAAGAATATATGCAAAATTAATTACATTTTGAGATCGTATTAACTTACTATCAATAAAACCAGCAGATCTTATTATCATCAAAAATCTTTTAAAATTAGTCTCATTACTAAAATTTATAATACCTGTTCGTAATTTTTTAAATGATTGTTCTGCAATTTCTGTTTCAAAAGTTCTTTTTTCAAAATTCCTTCCAGATAATAAACTTACTAAATCTGAAAGCTTCCCTCTATTGAATTGTGATGTAAAAGCAACCCTAATTAAATCATTGTAATCAGGGTCATAAAGGTCATCTTTTTCAGATCTCAACCATTTTATTTTTTGATAAAGATCTGTTTTTGTAAATTCCTTATCATTATCTTCTATATGCTTGTGAAACTCTGGAGAAATTACCAAATGACAAAAATAATCAATCATTTTTCTAAGTTCATTTCCCCCGTATTCCGTATTAGATGATATTTTACTCATAGCAAAATCTGCTTGACTTAAAACAACGCCTTTTGAGTTGATTCTGATAAATATTTCAGTCACTGTTTCTATATCCAAATCTGATACTAATTCAATAAGACCTATTGGCTTTTTTGGAATATCTATTAATTTTATTATTGTCTGCTCAACCTTGTCTTCATCTGCATCTGGATTTAATTTTAGATAATTTTTAATAATCTTTAGAACGCTTCCATTGACCACTTCCGAAATATCATGAAGCCAAGTTTTATCTTTCAAGATAGCAGGATTTTGAACTTCAAATTTTAAGTTTTACATTTGGATTTCTCCATGCAATCACATAACCAATAGGGTATCCTTTATATAAGCTATCCATAAGATCCCTTACCTTAGAAGAATTCCAAACAAAAGGTCTTTGTATCTCTGGTATAGCAATCTCTTCAGAATTAACCCATGCTAAAAGTGTCTCTATTAAATGTTGATTTACCGAATATTTTTGCATATTATTTCTCTATCCTTATTTTAATATCTCAATCTTCTAGTTTTTTAAACCATCCATTTTCTTTAAGAGTTTCACACCTATTATTAAAGTGTTTCATCATAACCTCATCTAAAGTAGACTTTGATTTTATTTTTGTTTTTTTATTTTGAGCATTTGGTCTTTCTTTTATAAAAAAATTAATATCTTCAAGTTTTGATATCTTTTTGATATAAGATGGCATTTTTTTGATATATATGTTTAATATTCTTGATGCTACTTCTTTAAAATCATTTTTATCTATTTTTGCTTTTTCAACAAGTTTTAAAAAATCATTATATCTTATGTTCGTCTGCTTACCATTAATACTCAAATGTGATTCAAAGTTTCTAATTCCATTATAAAATCCAGTACTTGCTATATCATAAAGAGGAGCTATGAATATTTTATTATTATCATATATTGCAGATATATTTTTTGTATGCATATCTTCATGCCTTATTATAAAAGAATAGAAGTAATATTCAAGCATTCTTATCCTATCACTTTCTCGTAAAAATATTTCTGATGCTATTTTAAAAAGTTTTTCTGAACTAGTGTTATATTTATTATCACTTTTTAAACCCATAAAAGTAGAAAATTCTTTTCGTTGAAACTTATATGTACCTATTCGGTCGAAATACTTTATAAAGTAATGATATTCTTTATCTCCATCTATTTTAAAAATTCCACTTTGCGGAACATCAAATCCAAGTTCATTTTTTGCAAAACTCATATGTAGATGTTCATTTATAGCGATATGAGGGAAATAATACTCACTTTTTTCATCAGCTTTTACAGGATCGTATGGTTTTATAAAATAATTTGCATCTTCACCATTTCTTGGGGTTCTAATAGTATTATTATCAATAACTACTTGAAGTTTATGCTGATATCCCGATAAGCTCATAGTCCTTATATTTTTCATCTCATCTTCATCATCCATATGCAAAGTAGGGAAAAGTGATACATTATCAATAGCTATATCATATTCCAATATATTAGGAAATTTATTTTTACCTAGTATTTTATTCTTTTGAGCAAGATAGCTTTGTGGTTCTAGTTGTAATGAAAAACCTAAAGGCTTTAATGAAAAAATTAAATCATTTTTACTATAACTATTATTAGCTAATAAAAAAAATTCTGTAGCATTACCAACTTTTTCAATCAATATTTTTCTATCTATTCCTTCTGGTAAAAGCTCTTCAAAATCTACAAAACAAGATTCTTGCTTAAATGTTTCAAAACTAAATAACATTTGAAACTTTGCAATATATTTACCAGATAATAAATAACTTGTATCATAAATAAAATAATAAGATTGATAATCATAGCCTAAATATCCTACCAATATTTGATTTTGATAGATATAAAGTAAATTTTCGTGTTCAGTGTAATAATCGTTTGAGATTTTGTAAGCTGTAGTTGAACTCTGTCCAGTTATTTTTATTCTTTTAAAAGATTTCAAAAGTTTTAATTCATTTAAAATAGCTCTTGGTGAAACTCTTTCTAGTTTACTTTCTATCTCTTTACGAGATAAGTATCTATCATTATTTGAAACCAATATATTTAAAATATTAATAGAAAGCTTTTTCAAGTTTAATCCTTAAACTAATATAAAACATATGCATGAGCTACACAAGAATTATAATTTAAATTTCTTAAAGATTTACAAAATTTTTTTCGTATAAAATATCAAGTTGTTTATTTACTTTATCTATATAAAAACAACTGGAAAATATATTATAAACTAAGAGGATTTATCCTCTTAGTTCACTACCCATCCAATCTAAATACTCTTTGCTACCATCCGTTATATCTATTACTATTATTTGAGGTACTTCGTAGCTTGAATTTTCTTTGATTACTTTTTCTATTTTTGTATATAAAGACCTTTTTGTCTTTATACTTAGTTGTATTTCATTACTTTTAATTATCTCATCATTCCATATATAACTACTTAGTACATCTATTTGCTGTATACATGCACAAAGTCTTTTTGTAAGTAATATTTTAGTAATAAGATTTGCTACTTTTACATCATTTGTTGTCGTCTGAACTATGATATAACTCATCTAAGTCTCTTGCTTTTATTATTTGTAAGTTTGTATATTTTTGATGGTGTAGTTTCTTTTAGTCCTCTATTATCTTCGACTATCATATTAGCTTTGTCTTTGGCAAATACCTCATCATAGTTTTGCCCACTTTTATTTGCTGAGCTCGAGTACATCCATCTGTATTTTTTTAAAAATTCTTGATGCTCTGAATTTTGCACTACTCTATAAGCTTGTTTGCCCAATACAAAAGTTGTTTTTTCTGATTTACGGATTCTATTTTTGTACTTTTTAGGTACTCTTACGAACTCTTGTAATGTACGAAAAGAATCCACACACATTACAAAAGGCTTTAATGGAGGTCTTTCTTTTGTATTTGCTAGAGCCTCTTTGTCTTTGGACAAGAAGCCTACTGTAGTATCACTCTGAGCAAGATAGATCAAAGAAGACTTCAAACATCTTTCCAAAAGTTATAACAAGCTATTTTAAAGTTTTGGTTCAAATAAAACTTATGAGCCTTGTGTCTATGTGTGGCTGATATTAGTCTGATTTGTTTACAACTATTATCTTTGGCAAAATTTTCTATCCAATCTATCATACTTGCACCAATTCCTAGTGAACGGTACTCCTCATCTGTTGCCATATTTTCTATGTATATATATTTACCAACAGAGAAATTATACCCTATACGAAATCTAGTCACTGCTACTACATCATCCCCGTCATATGCTAAGAGTAACTTATAGCTATTTTTTGATTGATGATCTATAGTATCAATTAGTATCTCTTTATTAAGCTTAGGATATAACTGAACTAGTACATCAAAACATGCTAGAGTTTGATTATCATTTGATGCTAGTTCTAATTTATATTTCATTTTGAGTCTTTAAATACTCTATGAAATATCTTATCTACATTCTTAGTATAATACTCATAGTTAAAACACTCTCTTATTTGCTTTTCGCTTAATTTTTCTCTTAGCTCGGTGTCTGCTAATAAATGCCCTAGATACAAAGACTCTCCATCTTCATTTATACTTGGCTTACCTTGTTGTATTTCACTCCATACTTTCATAGCATTTCTTTGTACTATTCTATAAGCATCTTCTCTTGATACACCTGCAATAGGAAGTTCAAGAAGTACTCTTTGAGAAAATACTAGTCCACCTGTCAAATTCAAGTTTTTCATCATATTCTCAGGCATTACTGTTAGATTCGCTATTACATTATTCATTCTATGAAGCATAAAATCAGTAGTTATAAAAGCATCAGGAAGCCAAAATCTCTCATTTGAGCTATGAGATATATCTCTTTCGTGCCAAAGTACAACATTTTCCATAGCTGGAGTTGCACACGCTCTTATAGTTCTAGCAAGTCCAGTAATATTTTCTGTAAGAATTGGATTTCTCTTGTGAGGCATAGCAGAACTGCCCTTTTGACCTTTTGCAAAATACTCTTCTGCTTCATATACTTCTGTTCTTTGAAGATGTCTGATTTGTACAGCAAACTTCTCTATACTTGAAGCCATCAAAGCAAGAGCAGTAGCAAGTCTTGCATATCTATCACGGTGTACTACTTGGTTTGAGCATGGCTCAGATTTAAGTCCAAGTTCTGCCATTGCAAGTTCTTCAAGCTCTAATGGAGCGTGTGCGAAGTTCCCCATAGCTCCACTTATTTGACCAACTGCAATTACATCCATAGTTTGTTCAAGATTTGTAAGATGTCTAGCCATCTCATCATACCAAACAGCCAGAGTGAGTCCAAAAGTTATAGGTTCGCCGTGTATACCATGAGACCTTCCAACCATCAAAGTAAACTTATGTTCTTCAGCTCTTTTTTTGATAGACTCCATTAACATCTTAACGTCTTTGATTACTATTTCAAGTGAGTTTTTCATTTGAAGAGCTACTCCAGTATCAACTGCGTCTGAACTAGTCATTCCATAGTGAAACCAACGTGATTCTTCGCCAAGTGATTCACTCACACTTGTATTAAAAGCAATCAAATCATGTCTTGTAATAGCTTCTATCTCTTCTATACGCTCTACTGAAAAACTAGCATTTTTCACAATCTTCTCACAATCTTCATCAGGAATAAGACCTATCTTATTCCAAGCTTTTACAGCTGCTTTTTCAACTTCCAACCAAGCTGCGTAACGAGCATGCTGAGTCCAGTGTTTTGTCATCTCTTCTCGTGCGTATCTTTCTACCATTTGTTCTCCAAATATTTTAATTGTGAGATTATATCTTTTTGTTGTTTTAGGTGTGATTAAAGTTTAATTTTTAGATATACACAAAACACAACTTGAGAAGATTTAACCGAAGATTTAACCCTTGCTCTAACTCTATTTTAATTGTTTTAGTTTTAGTATGGTAAAATATGGTAAAGGATGAAAAATGAAAAAAATGACAATAACTTTAGAAGAAAATCTTATCAACGAAATAGCTACCATAGCATTAGAAGATGGTAAGAAAAAAACTCAAATAATGAGAGAAGCTCTTTATAATTATTTTGATGAAAGAAGTATCACTAAAACTGTAGAACTATATAAAACAGACAGATTAAAAACTATTTCACACAATAATCTTAAAGAAGAACTAGGTGTATAATAATATACAATATGACCCAAAAGTAATTAAACAATTAAAAAAACTAGATAAAAAAAGCATTATTACAATATTAGACTCTATAGAAAAATATGCTAAAAATCCAAATGCTAAAAAAGTAATAAAACTTAAAACTCCTTTTGATAATACTTATAGACTTAGAATTGGTGATTATAGAGTTCTATTCTATACTGAAGACGATTTACTTTTAATTTCTAGTATTGCTCATAGAAAAAATGTCTACAATTAATGTAGAAGGACACTTTACGAATCTTTTTTAACGATATAGTTCTAACCTAAAGAAATGGCAACAAACTTTATCAAAACGGATAAACCCCAATATTAAAGACTTATAAAATTTAAATATATCTTTCCAGTAAAAAATCAAAACATATCTTTATAAGAATAACATCTAATTATGCTATAATCGCGCAATTATTAAGCGTATATAAGGACTACTTAAAGATGAACAACCAAACAGAACTCTTATCTCCAGCTGGTGATGAACACAAACTTAGACTTGCACTAGAATATGGTGCTGACGCTGTATATGCAGGAGTTAGTCACTTTTCACTTAGAATAAGATCGACAAAAACATTCACATATGAGAGCTTTCAAGAATCCATAGACTATACACACTCAAAAGGCAAAAAACTTTATGCCACTATTAATGGATTTCCTTTTAATGCTCAAATAAAACTACTCGAAAATCACATAGCACGTATCGCAGAATATAAACCTGATGCTTTTATTGTAGCAAGTCCAGGAGTAATAAGACTTTGTAATAGAATTGCTCCACAAATACCAATACATGTATCAACTCAAGCAAATGTACTAAGCTATATGGACGCAGAAGTATATGCTGATATGGGAGTAAAAAGAATAGTAGCAGCTCGTGAAGTAAGCTTAAAAGATTTAATCAAAATCAAAGAACACTTGCCTCATATCGAACTTGAAGTTTTTGTTCATGGTTCTATGTGTTTTGCATATAGTGGAAGATGTCTATTAAGCTCTGTACAAAGTGGTAGAGTATCAAACAGAGGAAGTTGTGCGAATGACTGTAGATTCCCATATACAATGTACGCGAAAAACGAGGATAGTGGAGTACTATTTAGATTAGAAGAAGACGAGATGGGTACACATATATTCAACTCAAAAGATCTTAATATGATACACCATGTAAAAGATATGTTAGACTCAAACGTAATAAGTGCATTTAAAGTAGAGGGCCGTACAAAAAGTCCATACTACGTAGCAGCTACAACTCACGCATATAGAGACGCACTTGATGGTTACTATAATGATAACTTCAACGAAAAGAAATATGCAGATGAACTTAATACTTTGAAAAATAGAGGTTTTACAGATGGATATATCATCAATAGACCTTATGAAAAAAATGACACTCAAAATCATCTAACATCTATGGGAGCAGGTACTACTGATGTTCATGCACTTATTACTGAAGATGAAGAGTATTTCTTATCGAAAGGTAAAGTAATGCCAGGTCTTGATTATGAGATAATGAGTCCAAAAAGCTCAGCCCCTACAGAAGTAGATAACGAAATAGGTACTATAAAACTAATAGACGGTACATACTTCGTAAATTTTAAAAAAATCGAAACTCAAAATGGTAAAACTCTTGAAGCTGTACATAGTGGTAATACAAATCCATGTAAACTTCCAGACAAACTACCAAAATTCTCATTCTTAAGAAGATAATATGACATATCAAGTAACACCATATCTACCATACAGACCAGAAGTAAAACCTGCAAGTAAAGAGTTCCTTACTATATTAAAAGAAGAAGGTATTAGAGACTTAATAAGTGACTTTTATGATAATTTAATAGAGAGTGAGATAAAAGATTTATTCCCTACAGGCGAAGGTTTTGAAAAAGCAAAACAACATAGTGCTGACTTCTTTATTCAATACTTTGGTGGTCCTGCGTATTTTAATCAAAATAGAGGTAGACCAATGATGGCTGCACGTCACTCAGCATTCCGTATCACTCCAAGTGCTAGACTAGTATGGCTAGAATGTTTTAAGATGTCACTAGAAAAAATAACTATGGATGAAACAATAAAACAATCTTTTTGGGACTATATAGATATATTTTCTATATGGATGGTTAATACACCGGAATAAAGTCCGAGTTAAAAGTTATACCAAAAGTAAACTATGTAATTTAAAAGAGAATATCTATGACAAAAAAACAAAAGTTCGATGATTTAATACAAAGAATAGAAGTAGTAAGAACACAAAGTGATCAATACAACATAATAAATATTGTGGCAGTTAGTAAATATAGTGATACTCAAGATATACAAGACTTCTATGATCTAGGTCAACGTACCTTTGGTGAGAACAAAGTCCAAGATCTTAAAGCCAAATCAGATGAGCTTATAGACTTACCTCTATCTTGGCACTTCATAGGACGCCTACAAAAAAATAAAATCAATCAACTAATAGATCTAAATCCAACTCTTACACATTCGCTTGATAGCTTAGAACTTGCAACTGAACTGAATAAAAGATTAGCAGCCAAAGACAAAACAATGAATACTCTTCTTCAAATAAACTCTTCAAATGAAATATCAAAAGCAGGTGTAAGTATAGACAAAGCAAGAGATATATACCAAGAAATCAAAGAAACCTGTCCAAATATAAAACTAAAAGGCGTGATGAGCTTTGGAGCAAATACAGATAATCACAAACTTATTCAAAAAACATTTGAAAACACTTATAAAATATATGAATCACTCAAAACTGAGGGAGCAAAATTCTGTTCTATGGGTATGAGTAATGATTTTGAACTAGCTATTAACTGTGGAAGTAATATGATACGAGTTGGAAGCGTACTATTTAAGTAAGGAATAAAAACATATGATATTTATAATTGCTGGATTATTTGGAGGCTTTTTAGCGGGATTTCTTGGTCTTGGTGGTGGTATACTAGTAGTTCCTACTATGCTTTTTATGGGGTTTACTATGAAGTTTGCAATTGGTATATCCATAACTCAAATGGTATTTAGCTCTATTATAGGTACTATATCAAATATCAAAAAACAAAAACACTTACTAAAAAAAGGTCTTTTATTAGGTATTGGTGGATCTTTGGGAGGATTGTTTTCAGGAGTAATAGTTAATTTTACTCCTACGTATATATTAGAGTATTCATTTTTAGGGTTTATATTACTTGCAATCATAAGCGTATACAAAAACAAGCAAACCGAAATCTCACCAAAAGACAAACAAA
>CACVAW010000043.1:0-254 GCA_902727925.1 uncultured Campylobacterales bacterium
CATATGAAAAATATGGTTAGTCTACATCGTGGTCTTAGCAAAAATCTTAAAATTAAATTAGTTGATTTTTATTTGGTAAATTACTCCAAAAAATGAATTCTCAAACCCCCGTTTTTTTAATTAAGTCAAAGATTATATTTATTTAGTGCCATTTGTTGAGACTGAGAATGAAGTTTTTTTAAAAACTATTATTCCAAGTAGAAAATATAAAAATATTTATTTAGATAAGGATTAAATTATGAGTAAAAATAATA
>CACVAW010000043.1:354-18786 GCA_902727925.1 uncultured Campylobacterales bacterium
ATGATATACCTAGAATAAGAGCAATAGCTATGGAAAAAGGACTGCCATACCAAACTTTTTTAGCTTCTATTATCCATCAAATAGCGACAAAACAAATAGAAATATAAAAACATTATTGGTATATAAATATATATAATAGTATATTTATATACTAAATAATATTTTCTTTTTTAAGTAGTCCCTTTATTAGTCCAGCTATAGTTGAATTATTTTTTTCTATATATTTTTTTATTTGTTCTTTTTGTGTTGGTGTAACATTAATCATTATTTTTTCAGTTGCACCCTCTAAATCTTTTATTGGTCTACCTAGTTTTTTCTTTGTAGAACTTTTGTTTGTTTGTTCTTTCATACTCGCTTGATTTACTACTTTCTTTGCTTTGTCATATTCTATTTTTGCCATTTTAAACCTTTATTATTGAATAAAAATACTTATTGGTATATAAATATATATAATAGTATATAAAACTATATTTATATACTAGATAATGTTTAACTCTTTTACAAATTCTTTAAATTCTTTTATTGCTTTATCATTGCCCTTGATTTCGGTTATTCCTAAACCATTTGCTACTGAATTTGCTATATCTGCTCTTTGTCTTAAAATACTATTTAATAAATTAAAATGGTTTGACTCATTTATAAAATTTCTTATATCTTTAAAATCTTTCGTAATTGGATTTATATTATTTAAGACTACATTTGTTTTTATTATTGAACCATTAGACTTTTCAATTTCGTGTAATATATTCTCGTAAGTTTGTAAGCCTAAAATCTCTATAAATTTTGAAGATACTGGAGTTATTATTTTATCAGCCCCTAAAATTGCTAACCTATTCATTGAGCTATCAAAACCACCACTATCAATAATGATAATACTGTCGTTACTTTCATCATCACTAATATTATTTATATAGTCTACAAAAGATTTATCATCATTAAAACTAATAACACTAAAATCGTTTTTATTTCTTATCTGATGTAAATATGTTAATGTTTTTTGAACATCTAAATCTATAACTATTACATTTTTATTTTTAGCTAAATGTACTGCTAAGTTCCAACTAATAGTACTTTTTCCTACTCCCCCTTTTTGGTGTGAAATTGTTATAATCATCTTTTGCCTTTTTTGGTATATAAATATATATATTAGTATAATTATATACCAAAAAATATTAATGCAAATTTTTATTTAATTTTATGTAAAGAATGATATATTTGCTGAAGGATTATATTTTATTATAAATATTTATCATAAAACTTAAAAAAGGAATGAAAAAAATGTCTTATGAATTTTTATTTTACATTATAGTTTTTTTTGCTGTTTGTTATTATTTAGGTATATTTATTAATCAAAAAGATGAAAATGAAATTATATTTATCAATAAACATAAAGTTCCTCCGCTAAAAGGAAGTAATTTATTTGCTAAAAATAGTTTTGATGAAATTAAAAAAGAAAAGAATTCAAATAATGATATTGAAGAACTTTTTGAAAATTTGGAAAAGGAGATATAAAATTTATATCTCCTTGATTATACCTCCATTTAAAATATTTTTCAAGCTTGCTCTAAGCTTGAAAGTATTATTATTACAAATAATATTTTAGAAATTTACTATTTGAGACTTATAAAGTTGTATCGTAATGTAAATATAAATTTAGATTATGATATCATTGATTATATGATAAATTAAATATTTTTTAATATTTTTTGATATTTTAATTAATATTTTTTTAACTATATTCATAATATTTTTACTCCCTTCATAACTTTTGTTTTAAAGGAACTTAAAAAATTAAAGGCTAAAGATTTATATTTTAATAATCTCCTTAATTATATAAAATTAAATCCAACATAATGTTATATTTAAAGATTATGCCAATATAGTAAAATTAATAAATTTTTCACTAAAAGAATAACCTAATGGATATAGATAATACTATACCTATGAAATAATACCAGAAAAAAACTATTATCACAATACTAATTTAAATAATATTAAATTAAGTTTGTATTGATTCTTTTTAAATCAATCCAATCATTAAAAAAACTTTTATTTAATGATTCATTTGTTTTAAATATAAAGAACTTTTCAAAACCTTTAAATTCGTTAATATTTTGTATTCTTTCAAGAGTTGCTTTTAGTATACTTTCAAATTCAAAAATTACTGCTACACGGTGATTTTTTTGCATTTGATACTTCTCTGCTCCTTTACCTTCTTCAAGTGCTAATAAGTGAAAATAAAGCTGTTTTAGGAGTTTTTTAGTATCCTTTCCGTTATGCTGTTCTATAAAAAATAGATATGGTTCATTTTTGTATGTAAATTTAGTCACAATATCGGGAATTATATAGCCCCCCGTTTGTTCTATATCTATTTTATTTTTAGCTCTTAAATTTTTTTTACTTCTATTATCTCCTATCTTATCAAAATAGTAATCTAAAAATAAAATATCCCCATCATTTTTGTTAATCCATTTATCAAAATAGATATAAAAATTAATAGTTTCTTTTCTATGAAAATAATCTCTAGCAAATAAACTACTTGTTCCTTTAGGAGCTTTTATTTTTTGCTCATTATATTCTAAATTCTCAATTAAAAAATCTTGACCTTTAGATGTTAAATAATAAAAATCTTCAAGCTTTCCTTTTCCTGGCATAATTCCAAAAGAATTATTGGCTATTAGAGGTTTTTTTCCTGCTCTTAATTCTCTTAATCTTTGATAAAGCCCCATTTTATTTTTTAATATATTTAATAAATCTAGCTGTGAAGTAGTTAAATATTTATATCTTGCTAAACTTTCTAATATTCTTAATTCGCTCTCACTCATTTTTGTCCTTTAGTAATATTAAAAAGTATCAAATTTAGGTTTTTTAATTGTTTGTATTTCATTTTTTATATCATCATTGTCACTTTTATCTTTTATAATATTATCTATATATTTTTTTGATGGCTTCGCTTTAAGGCTTAATTTTGTTTGTGTTGGTTTGGTGTAATGAATCATTAATAGTAATTTTTTTACTCTTATTTTTTGAATAAAATCTTCTTTAAAATGAATAGGTTTTAACATTTGCATATAAACTTTAAAAGCTGGATTTTTATCTATTTTTATATAAAAATTACCAGTTCTTAAAGTCTCTAGTTCTTCTAAGTTTACATTTATTTCTTTTGATAAAGTAGATAATGTTTTTTGTCCATTACTACCTACTATTTTTATATTTGTATTACTTAAAATTATATCTTTTAACTTTGTACTTTCAATTTGTGATATAACTTGATGAGCCATAGTTACGAATAACTGATATTTTCTACTTTCTGTTAAAATTTCTTCTATAGAAGGAGTTGTAAAATTTTGAAACTCATCTAAAAACAAATGAGTTTTTGGTCTTAATTTGATTGGAATATTAGACCTTTTTAAAGCTATACTTTGAATTTTAGCAATTAAAAACCTACCAAATGGCGATAATGTTTCTCTCATTCTTTTTTTATTTAATTTCACAATTAAATTTTTTTGATTGTTCATCATATATTCTAAGTCAAAAGTGCTTTTCCCAGTAGTTAAATTTGAAAAAGTTTTATTGTTTAAAAGAATTTGAAGTTTTAAGAAAATAGCTTTTTTAGTTGACGATAAATTACTAGAATAAAAAGCATTTTCAAAAAAATTTTTATGAGCAAAATTTTTTGTTATCTTCCCTTTCTCGACTAATCCCTTATTTTCATCATCACTCATAAAAGTTTGCAAGTCATATAAAGATGAATTTTCTATTTTTAACAGAGTAGAAATACAAGGGGTCAATAAAGCTTGTGCATTTAATGTAAAATCAATCCCTAAAATTTCTCTAAAAACACTGATTAGTTCTTCTGTGTATGAATTTAAATCCGTTTCGTTCCCCTTAAAGTCAAACGGATTTATAATAGGTGTTTTTTCGTTATCTAAAAAAGGGTCTAAAAGGAGAGTTCTATATTTATATGCACCTTCATACTTTAAAGCTAAATTAAAAATTTCGTCTGATAAATCTCCGTGAGGTTCAATTAGTATAAAATTTTCTATTTTATACTCTTCTTTATTCTCAAGATATCTATCTTTTTGAGTTCTTAAAACTGAAAAAATAAGGTTTTTTATAGCTTCACTTTTACCACTACCACTAGAACCTGTTATATAAGTGTGTTTGTATCTCTCTTTATTTGGAATAAAAGCTTCTAGTTTTTTTTTAAGAACAAGTTTTGGGGTTTGAAAAGTATCGAAAATATAATCCAAATAACTTTCTTTAGTTGGCTTGTATGAGTTATAAATATTTTTGTTTGTGTATTTACCTTCTTCATAATATTTTAAAAAATGTTCATATGTATAAAACCACTTTTCGTGAATATAGTTTTCTAATTTTTTTTTGTAATACTCACTCTTTTCAATCATTTCCCCACCAACAGTAAAAGAAGTTCCTTTTTCTCTCTCTTCATTAATAGCCTTGTCTAATTTTCTAATAATTTCTACTTTTTCTAATGATTTATGATTTAAAATATCAAATAATATACTTTGTGATGCTTTAGAATCCCTCAAGTATTGAAAAGTAAAATCACCTATATAAAAATTATCACCTATGTTATATTTTTCAATTATTGAGCTACTAGGGTGCTTTATATAAATACCTATACTTTTACCTTTAATATTTTCATTCATATCAGCATAAAAATCTAAATAATTTTTTTTTGATAAAATATCATTAATTGAAGCTATAGTATTTTCTAAAAAATCAAAATAAACAAGATTAAATAATTTACATACCCTTTGAATATCTGTCATTAATTACTCCTGATTATTTTATATTACAAATTATATTATATAATTCAAATTCAAATTCTAAATAATATTTAATATATTATTTACTAGCTATATCCATATAGCCCGAAAATATAATATCTAGTAGATATATATTTAATTCAATAATATATATCTATTCTCTATAATACACTAAATATATTTATATATTTAAGTTACTATATCAAATCCTATCATCATTCCCATCATAGAACTTATCCTTGAAAGCAATTCATTTCATTTAAAAAAAATCTATAAATCTATAACAAAAAAGATTATTAAAGAAAAAATAATCTTCTAATAAATTTGGTATATAAATATAGTTTTATATATATTTATATACCAAAAGATATTATTCTGAAATAATATCTTTTTTAAATCCTTTGGCTTTTAAAAAATCTTTTAAATGTATTTTCTCTTCCATTATGTTTTGATATAAAGAAACTCTAAACATTCCACTTTCGATCGTTTTTATTTCTATAAAATTTATTAATTCATTTGTATTTTGTATTTCTTGAAATTTAAAGATTTTAAAAGCTCCTTTTTTTTCTTCTTTGCTTCTAAATTCTTGATAATAATTTAATGATAAATCTAAATTATTTTTTATATATTCAATAATATATTGAGTCTTTTTTTTCTCAAATTCCTTTTTTTCAAATTCAAGTCTTTGGGCTTCTAGCTCTTCTTTTTGTTGCTGTTCTCTTTTTGTGTTTAATACTTCCTTTTTAACTTCTTTTTGTGTATCAAAAAGACTTTGTTGATTTGCATAATCAAACTTTAAAGCACTTCTAAAATAACCCCCTATAGAAGATGTTATTTTTTCATTAAATAATTCTTGCTTTGTATGTTTTAAGTTTCTTTCAATCTGTTCTTCTGAATATCTTTCAAAAATATCTTCGATGAAACTTTCATCAATTTGTAAATTTATTAATTCTTTTTTTAATTCTGAATCTATTTTAGTTTTTTCTTTTTGTGATTTTAATTCTATTAATTTATTTTCTTTTTTAGCTTCTAAAGCCTTTATATTTGAAAATATATAAAATTGAATATCTGTTATTTTCCTACCTGTTTTTATTTCTTCAAATTTAAAATAAATATCTGTTTTTTCTTTTAATTCTTTTTCTGCTGTTATTAAAACTCTTTTTTTAAAGTCTCCAAATAATTTATATTTTGTTTCTGGAATTTTTAAAAGATATTTCAAAGCTGTAATATTAAATTTTTTATTCCCTACCTTTTCCCATTGTTTCAATAACTCATATAATCTAATACTAAAACCACTATTTAACCGAGCTATATTTTCAAAATAATATTTAGTAAAATTTTTACTTAATCCGACAACATAAGGTTTAAATTCTGAATCTATCTTAAAAGATATAATTCCAGCTTCTGTAATATCAACTTTTCTAAAAATAACCTCTAAGATTATATTCTTTTTCCCATCTCCAAATTCTGCTACCATCATATTTTTTGCTGTTTGTTTTATATATTGATAATTTTCATTTGAACCCTTAAAGTCATTCATTAACTCTTTTATCTCAAAAGTAAATATATCACTTTTTGGTTTTTTTCTAACAAGAGTTATAATTTTTGAAAAGATTTTTAACTCTAAAGACTTTTTATATAAAGGTGTTTCATTTAATTCATTTGATTTTACTACTAAATTATCCATTTTTATCCAACTTAAAATATTAAAATATTAAAATATTATAACAATATACATATTAAATATGACAAAGCAATTGTATTTGTCATATTTAATACCGCCTTAGCATTAAATTTGTCATAGTTAGCATTAAAAAAGCCTACTAAGCACCTATTTAAAGGCTTTTTTTGAGTTAGCATTAAATTTGTCATAGTTAGCATTAAATTTGTCATAGTTAGCATTAAATTTGTCATAGTTAGCATTAAATTTGTCATAGTTAGCATTAAATTTGTCATAGTTAGCATTAAAAAATGCCTTATTTTAGGGGTTAATCAAGTACCTAAAAGTATTAAAACTGTTAAAAGTATTAAAACAACAACAAAGAAGTAAAAATTTAATTTTTTTTTGTTGCTGTTTTTTTTATTAATTTTTCTTTTTAAAATTTTAAAGTAAAGAATATATAAATATATAGTGTTAGAGACCATTTAAATAGGTCTAAAATCCATTTTTTATTGCTTTAGCTAGTAGTTTATATAAAATCATATAAAACTGCTTAAAACGCATTTAAATCACTTTTTAGAAAATTCTGCAAAAAAAATTGCTTTTTATAGTAATTTTTAGTATAATGTAGATACATTGTAGATATAATTTTTAAAAATATGGATTTAAAGGATATTTATTTGTTTAAAAGCAAAAAAATAAATTGGAATGAAGAAAAAAATAAACTTTTAAAAGAAACAAGAAATATATCTTTTGAAGAAGTGTTAAATTTAATAGAAAATAAAAATATACTTTCTATTGAAGAAAATCCCAGTTCTAATTTTAATAATCAAAAATGTTTTGTATTAAAATTAAAAGATTATATTTATTTAGTGCCATTTGTTGAGACTGAGAATGAAGTTTTTTTAAAAACTATTATTCCAAGTAGAAAATATAAAAATATTTATTTAGATAAGGATTAAATTATGAGTAAAAATAATAAAATAGATTATAATTTAGATGAAGAAGAAAAAAAGATTTTAGAAGATATAGAAAATAATAAATATGTTTCTTTAGCCGAAACTAATCCAAATAAATTTAAAGAAGATGTAAAAAAATATTCAGATATAGCAAAAAATACTATAAAATCTTTGAATAAGAAAAAATCTTTAAATTTAAGAGTTTATGAAAATGATATACCTAGAATAAGAGCAATAGCTATGGAAAAAGGACTGCCATACCAAACTTTTTTAGCTTCTATTATCCATCAAATAGCGACAAAACAAATAGAAATATAAAAACATTATTGGTATATAAAACTATATTTATATACTAAATAACAAATTAAGGGGAGCTTCAGACCTCTTAATCATTATAGATTTCATCTGTTAAAATAATCTCTATTTTTCATATCTTTCTTTTAAAAAGAAACAAACTTTATTACTTTACTCATAAGTTTTCCTCTTGCTCCCAGCAAGAGAGAACTTGTTCCTGTTTATAGAGTGAGTTAAAAATATAATAATAGCGTTAAGAAATTCAAACTGTCTGACCGAAGGGAGTTTTTGAATTTTAGGAATTACTATACTTTTTGTGAATGTCAAAGTTCACGAGGTTACATCTGCATTGATTAAAATGCTTATTCCTATAAAGAAAATACTCCATATTAGATAATGGTAAAGAGTTTGCTTATCATAAACAAGTCTCTTAATTTTCTTGTGCTTGCACTCTTTGTGAGAAAACACCATTTGAAGTTTTTATGCACTCTTTTTATCAGAATTTAGTCGCATAATTTTAGCTATTAAATTGCATTTGTAATTCTAATTGGCGATATATAAAGTTGTTGGTGGTTTGATTCTTGTAGGTTTTATTATGTTTAGAAATAGACTTTTGGAATTAAGGTAAATTTTTTTTCTTTACCTTATCCTATAAAAGATCCGATATAGTCTTTGAAAAACAGTGCTAATATACCTGCTAGAAGAAACCATTGCAATCTATCTATTTTGTGTTCTACTTTATCAATTCTTAAACTTAAAGTTTGTTCTACTTTGTCAATTCTTAAACTTAAAGTTTGTTCTACTTTATCAATCTTTTGATTAAGGTTTTCCATATTGTCTTTAGCTTCTTCTCTTGTCACTGTATGTTGAGAAGCATGAAGCAAGTGCATCATAAGGTCTTTTTGTGTAAAGGTGTCTTGATTTATATCTTTAAAATCTTGCATTAATATATCCTCCTTTTATTGTTTGGTTTATTATATCATATATATATTTAGATAGAATTTTTGCCTCTACAGAAGATTAAGGGGGTCAGTTTGAATCTTAACTTTTAGTTGTTAGAGACTTTACTCCTTCAAGTAATTTGAGTTTATTAACGTTGTTAGTACATTTTTTGTGAACTCTATAAACAGGAGCAAGTTTTCTCTTGCAGATGTGAAAAAAGACTTAATTAAGTCTAATAAGAGATTATATATTTTTTATAATTAGTTAAGTTACTAGATATTATGGCAATTTGATTAGACTTAGTAAATATCACCTCTGTTATTACCATCTATCATTAAAATAATCAATTCATTTTCAAGTATTTCATATATGAACCTATAGTTATTGATCCTTAGCCTATAGAATGGACTATTTGAAAGTTTTTTAATATCAAGATTAGATTTTGGATAAGGGTTGTCTTGTAGAAGTTTTAATTTTAGGTCGATATTTAATTTGTCATTTTTATCCCTTTTGTGGATAAATTTAATGACTTTTTTTCTTAGAATAAGTTTATACATGATGGAGACCTATGAACTACTATATTTGCTCATAGGTCTTGATTATAAAGAATATTCTTCAAAATCATTTCGGTTTCCATTTTTATATTCATTTGATATTTTTTCAAGTTTGTGAATATCTTCTTTTGATATGTAATCAAAATCCTCCACAATATAAGCTTCATCTTTTGTGAAATGACTTAATAACCATTTAAATTTATCATATATAGTATCTTCTATTTTTATAGTTATGGTTTTCATTTGTTGGTTTTCCTTTTCATCGAAAATATATGTTATATTGTATCACACTTTATATAATATGTATTTAAACGCGTTTATACACCTTTTGGTAGATATATACTTGTCAAGGTAGACTTTATTATTATATACTGAAGATTTTATTATAGATGTGTTAAGTGTAAGAGTTTAAATTTATTAACGTTGTTAGTACATTTTTTGTGAACTCTATAAACAGGAGCAAGAGAGAACTTGTGAGTAAAGTAATATCTCTTCGCCAATTCAAAGCATTAGTATGTTTTTTCAGGGGTTTTTTTGACATCTGAGTATCGATTGATATATAAAGTTGTTGGTGGTTTGATTCTTGTAGGTTTTATTATGTTTAGAAATAGACTTTTGGAATTAAGGTAAATTTTTTTTTACCTTATCCTATAAAAGATCCGATATAGTCTTTGAAAAATAGTGCTAATATACCTGCTAGAAGAAACCATTGCAATCTATCTATTTTATGTTCTACTTTATCAATTCTTAAACTTAAAGTTTGTTCTACTTTGTCTATTTTATGTTCTACTTTATCAATTCTTAAACTTAAAGCTTGTTCTACTTTGTCTAATTTATGTTCTACTTTATCAATTCTTAAACTTAAAGTTTGTTCTACTTTATCAATCTTTTGATTAAGGTTTTCCATATTGTCTTTAGCTTCTTCTCTTGTCACTGTATGTTGAGAAGCATGAAGCAAGTGCATCATAAGGTCTTTTTGTGTAAAGGTGTCTTGATTTATATCTTTAAAATCTTGCATTAATATATCCTCCTTTTGTTGTTTGGTTTATTATATCATATATATATTGAGACTTAATTTTTGACTCTATCTAAAATTAAGTCTCAATTTTAGTATTAAATTTTTTAGCTTTTAAATAAGCGGTTGAGGTGTGTGGGAATTTAATAGAATGAGAATGCGTTGTTATATCGAATTGACGATGTTTTTTATATATTTTATTGCGTTTATGTAGCTTTTGGTAGATAATATTTGGTTTTTGTAAGCTTTGTCATAAGCTGTACCGTGGTCTACAGAGCTTCTTAGTATAGGTATATTTAGACTTACATTAATACTATCTTCAAAATATAATGCTTTTAGTGGTATTAGTCCTTGGTCGTGGTACATGGCTATTATGTGTTTTGGGTGGTTACCTACGAATGCTGTATCTGGGACTAGGGGACCTTTGAATATTTGTTTGTTTAGGGTTTTGTTGGCTTTATTTATAGCCTGAAGTATGATACTATCTTCGTGACCTATAACTCCGTTGTCTCCTGCGTGAGGGTTGAGACCTAGTACTGAGATGCTGTCTGCGCTAGTGTGTGTTGTGAGTAAGAATTGATATAGGCTATCAAGTTTTATAGTAGATGAGACTTCGGACAAGGGTATATGATGAGTGTATAGAAGTACGAAGAGTTTTTGACAGCCTAGCATCATGATAGCTTTTGTATTGAATATAGTGTCAAGGGCGTCTGTATGACCTTTGTGTCTGATACCTGCTTTTTTCCATGCTTCTTTATTGATGGGTAAGGTTACTATACCTTTTACTTTTTTGTGTTTGGCAAGGTTTACAGCGCTAAGAAAAGAGGAGTAGCTATATAGTCCACTTTCTTTTGTAGCGGTTCCTGGTTCTATTGTGAATTTGGCTTCTACGTACTCTTCACACTCAAAGTCATCTGGGAGTTCTAGTTTTAAGAGTTTTGCTGATTGGGACGCCATACAGGTATCTATCATATATATGGGTTCACATATAGTTTTGATGTGTTCATGGCACTCAAGGGCTATTTGCATACCTATGCCATTAAGGTCACCTATGCTTATAGCTATTTTGGGGTTATTTTGCATTTATTAGATTTATCATGTCACGTACAGCACGTTCAAGTCCAGTAAATACGCTTCTTGCTATTATACTTTGACCAATGTCAAGTTCGCTTATACCCTCTGTTTTTAGTATTTCTTTTACATTTTGGTAATTGAGACCATGTCCAGCTGCTACTTTTAGTCCAAAGTCTTTCGCTTCATTTGTAGCATTTTGGATATCTGTCAAGCTTTTTTTTAGTTGTTTTTCTAGTAATGTTCTTTGAGTGTTGAGCTCTTTTATGGAGTGTTTTGTTCTTTTTAGATTTGTATTGAGCATTGCATATAAGTTCGCAAAATGACCAGTATGAAGCTCTATCCAGTCTACATTAAGACCTTTTGCTCCACGTACTGCTTCGACGGTAGGGTCAATGAAGAGTGATACTTCTATATCTTTTTCTTTCATAGCCATTATTGCCGTATCAAGACGCAAGTAGAACTCACTTTTTGATAGGTCAAGTCCACCTTCTGTTGTTACTTCTTTTCTATTTTCAGGTACAAATGTAACTTTGTTTGGGTGTAAGTCATAGACGATACCTAATATTTCTTCGTTAAGTGCGCATTCAAGATTTACTGGAAGTGGGCTATTTTGGATTATATTTGCTACATCTTCTTCATTGATGTGTCTTCTATCTTCTCTTAGGTGGATTGTGATTTGATCAGCACCTGCTAGTTTTACGGGAGAAAGAGCATCTATTATTGATGGGTCATTTATTTGTCTTGCTTCTCTTAGTACTGCTATGTGATCGATATTGACTCCGAGCTTTATTGACATAAAGCTCTCCTCATCATTTTTATACGGGTACTAGGAAGTGAATTCCTAGACCCTGTGCTCAGCGCACGGATCACGGTACTAGTACCTTTTAGTTTTATTGACATAAAATTGCTTCCTTTTTTATACGGATATTAGGAAGTAAATTCCTAAATCCTGTCTTCAGCAGACAGCTCGAAACACTTGTGTTTTTAATATTCGTAATTTTTTGTTTTATTGACATAAAGCTTTTTCCTTTTTTATACACTTGAGGAAGTGAATTCCTCTTCGCTGTGCTCAGCGCACTGCTAGCGCAACTAGTTGCTTTTGGTCTAATTGAGATAAAGCCATTTTTTTAAACGAATAAAGAAGTAAATTTCTTACTCCTAATTTTCTCTACTTAAACTTTTGGGATTTTATTTTTTGGTCTAATTCTAGCATAATATTGATAATTAGTAGTTAAGACTTTAGTTTTTTGTCTAGATGTGTTATACTTGTACTACATGTAGTACAAGGAGTGAATAATGTTATCTATAAGATTACCTAAAGATTTGGAACTTAGAGTAAATAATCTTGCAAAGACGACTCAAAGACCTAAAAGTTTTTTTATAAAGGAAGCTTTGAGAAATTATTTAGAAGATTTAGAAGATTATTATGAGGTAAAGAAACGAGAAGATAGCAAAAACAAAGAGCTAATAAGTTTAGAAGAATTGGAAGAAGCACTTGAATTATAGTTTGGAATTTGATAAAAGAGTAATAAAAGATTTTAAAAAGATTGATAAGAGTTGGCAAAAAAAAATCGTCAAAAAGATAAAAGAAGATTTGATAAAAAATCCATATATAGGTAAGAAACTTTCAGCTAATTTGTCTGATTATTATAAGTTAAGAGTTAATGATTATAAGATTGTTTATAAAATAAAAGAAGAAAAACTTTTGATAATTGTTTTTAAAATAAAGCATAGAAAAAATATTTATGATTAAGATTTTAAAATGAACTCTATAAATATTTCAGAGGTCTCTATTATAATTATGATAAAATAATTTTAATTTAAATATAGATAGTTTTCAAATGTAAATAAAGGTTTTTAGTGCTTAGTATTAATAAAGCAAGTAGTTTTGATATAGAAATAAATGATATAGCAAGTGATAAGTCGATTTCTCATAGGTGTGCGATATTTTCTCTGCTAAGTGATGAGCCTAGTGTAATTCGGAATTTTTTGCGTGGTGAGGATACTATGAATTCTCTTAAGATTGCGGGAGCCGTAGGTGCAAAAACCCATGATGATGGGGATACTATAACTATAACACCACCTAAGAGTATCAAAAGTCCTCTTGTGCCACTTGATTGTGGTAATGCTGGTACTGGAATACGTTTGTATATGGGGTTGTTTGCTGGTATTAAAGGTGAGCAGTTTGTATTATACGGCGATGAGTCGCTTTCGGTTCGTCCTATGAATAGGATATCAAAGCCACTTGAGTCTATAGGTGCGGAAGTAAGAGGACGTGATAATGGGAATCTGAGTCCTCTTATCATATTTGGTAAGGAGCTTGAGTCGTTTGAGTATGAGAGCAAGGTTGCTTCAGCTCAGGTCAAAAGTGCGATGATACTCGCAGGTCTTCATGCTAAAAGCAAAAGTATATATAGCTGTAAGAAAAAGAGCCGTGATCATAGTGAGAGAATGCTTCTTGGAATGGGCGCAGATATAGAGTGTGATACTAGCAATGGCGACAAAATCGAGATAAATCCTATGAAAACTCCTCTTAAGGGTCTTGATATAAGTGTGCCAGGTGACCCTTCTAGTGGGTTTTTCTTCGCTGTGGCTGCTGCTATGATACCTGGGAGCTGTGTGGTTCTTAAAAATATGCTTCTTAATCCTACTAGGATTGAAGCATATAATGTACTCTCACAAATGGGGGCAAAGGTAGAGTTCATCCAAAAAAGTGAGAAGTATGAGAGTATCGGAGATATCAAAGTAAGCTACAATGAGCTAAATGCAGTTACAGTAGATAGTAATATAGCATCTCTTATAGATGAGCTTCCAGCACTTGCCATCGCTATGGCTGAGGCTAAAGGTACAAGTAAGGTAAGAAATGCAAAAGAGCTCAGAGCAAAAGAGAGTGATAGAATAAGTTCAGTAGTACAGAGTCTAAAGAGCTGTGATATAGAAGTAGTAGAACATGAAGATGGATATGAGATAGTAGGAAGTAAGCTAAAGGGTGCTAGAATAAAAAACTATGATGATCATAGAATAGCCATGAGCTTTGCTATAGCTGGGCTTGTGTGTGGTGATATGGAAGTTGAGGGTGAAGAGTATATCCTTACTTCTTTTCCTAATTTTGTTGATATTTTAAGTAGGATTGGAGATGTGCGAAATGCAGATTAAGTTAGCTGAGAATTATGGGTTTTGTTTTGGGGTGAAGCGTGCTATTAAAATAGCTGAGAAATCTCCAAATGCAATCACAAGTGGACCTCTCATACATAATAATCAAGAGATAAATAGATTAAAAACAAGCTTCAATGTATCAACAGCTCATGATATGAGTGAGATCAAAGACAAGAATAAAGTAATAATAAGAACTCATGGAATACCCAAAAATGATCTTGAAGATCTTAAAAAAAATAATGCAGATGTATATGACGCGACATGTCCCTATGTAACAAAGCCTCAACAAATATGTGAAGATATGAGTAGTAAGGGCTATGAGATAGTAATCTTTGGAGATATCGAGCACCCTGAGGTCAAAAGTGTGATGAGCTACTCTAAGACTCCTCCTATCGTGATACGGAGCAGTGAAGAGCTTGATGGTCTTGCTATAAAAAGCAAGGTGGCTATCGTGTCACAGACTACTAAGAAGCATGAAGATTTTGCTAAGATCATAGCTAGTTTGAGTAGAAGATGTAAAGAAGTAAGAGTGTTTAATACTATATGTAATGCTACTTTTGAGAATCAAGACGCTATTGATGACTTATCACGTGAAGCTGATGTGATGATAATAATAGGTGGACGAAGTTCATCAAATACAAAACAACTATATAAGATATCAAAGAATAATTGCAAGAGTTCTTATCATATAGAAAGTGATGAGGAACTTGAAAAGAGTTGGTTTGAGGGTAAGAAGCTTTGTGGTATTAGTGCAGGAGCTTCTACTCCTGATTGGATTATCAAGCAGACTATAGAGGCTATAAAGAATATATGAACAGTCTGTATAGTCTAATTAAGAATAATCACAAGTCAAGCTTTGGTGATCTTAGTTATTATGAAAAAGATGCACTATATAGTGTAAGCAGAGATGAGTTTTGGGAAGATGTGGGGATAATCGCAACGGCTTTACATATTGAAGGTATTGGCAAGGGTGATACTGTAGCTATAGTATCAGAACCTAGTGTATATTGGATGATGATGGATATGGCAATTTTGAGCTTGGGTGCTATTTCTGTACCGATGTTTAGTAATATCAGTGAGGCGAATCTTGAGTTTCAGATGAAAGACGCTGATATTAAGTATATGTTTGTACAAGATGGTTGGGACAAGGTATCAAAGTATGCTAGAGATATGAATCTAGTAATCACAAAAGGTATTGATACTAGTTTGCGTAATAGCGTGAGATATGAAGACTTCATCAATATTAAGCCCAAAAACATAAATACTCATATAGATGATGACGACATAGCTACCATAATATACACAAGTGGCAGTACTGGTATGCCAAAAGGAGTGGAACTCACTCACAAAAACCTAATCACACAAGTACTTGATATAAGTGAGATTTTGAATCTTAAAGCGCAAGATAAGGCTCTTAGCTTTTTGCCTCTGGCTCATGTGTTTGAGCGAACTGTGATGAACTTTTATATGTATTCAGGAGTTCATATATATCTTATAAATGATATCGATAGTATAGGAAAAAGAATAAAAGAGATAAATCCAACTATAATGACAACTGTACCAAGACTACTAGAAAAGATATATGATAAGATAAATATAGGTATAAAAGAAAAGGGTGCAGTAAGTAAAACAATAGCTAGTATATGTATCAAACGTGCAAGATCTAAAAATCCTAATACTAAAAATTCATTCATAGATGGTATTTGTAAGAAGCTTTTGTATACGAAGCTACAAAAGATATTTGGTACTGATATGAAGTATATAGTAAGTGGTGGAGCTAAGCTTCGTGATGATTTGCATAAGTTTTATCTTAATGCCCAGCTGCCCTTGTATCAGGGATATGGGCTAAGTGAGCATTCTCCTGTGGTGTGCACTAACTATCCTAAGAATAATAGATATCCAAGCTGTGGAAAGCCTCTAAAATCTGTAGAAGTAAAACTCTCAGACAAAAACGAGCTATTAGTAAAATCTCCAAGTGTGATGAAGGGCTACCATAATATGGATAATATTATAAAAGATGGGTGGCTAGGAACTGGTGATATAGCTAGTATAGATAAGGATGGATATATTACTATTGTTTCGAGATTAAAAGATCTTTGTAAGACTTCAACTGGTAAGTATATAAACTCTGCATACTTAGAACTTGAACTAGCAAAGTCTGACTATATAGAGTATGTTCATTTAATAGCTGAAAATAAGAAATTTGTAAGTGCTATAATCTTTAGCGAAGAGAATCCAGAAAAAATACAAAGTGCAGTAGATAATCTAAACAAGACTTTAGACCAAAGTTCAAAAATCAAAAAAATATATATATCAAAAAAACTTCCTACAGTTGAGAATACGATGCTAACACCTTCGATGAAAATAGCCAAAAAAATCGTGGAAGATGTGTATACAAAAGAGATTGAGAAAATGTATACAAAATAATTGCTCTGATTAACCTCTAATTTGGTACTATATAGGCATTTAAATTCCAATATATAAGGGAAGTATATGAGAATAGCGATAGTAGATGGTTTAAGAAGTCCTGTAGCAAAAGCTGGAGGAAAATTAGCCGATATAGCGGCTGATGATCTGGGTGCAAATATAGTAAAAGAATTGGCTCTAAGAGTTGGACTTGACTTTAAAGACTATGATGAGGTTATAATAGGGAATGTCTCAAGCCCAGCACACGCTGCAAATATAGCTAGAGTAATAGCTCTTAAAGCTGGATTTGATACTAGTATTTTAGCTCACTCAGTGCATAGAAACTGTGCATCAGGAATGGAAAGCATCACTCAAGGTGCTGATAAAGTGATATTAAATAACGGTATTTATATGTGTGGTGGAGTTGAGAGTATGAGTAATATTCCACTCTTTTATAATAAAAAAATGACAGAATTTTTCACAAAACTTAGCCGTGCTAAGAGTATTGGTGCGAGACTATCTACACTCGCAAGCTTTAGACTATCATTTCTTAAGCCTAGGGTTGGATTAATCGAGGGATTAACAGACCCAACGAATGGTCTTATCATGGGAATGACAGCGGAAAATATAGCAAAAGATTTTGGGATTAGTAGAACTGAACAAGATGAGTATGCTTTGTCTTCACATCAAAAAGCTACAAATGCTATAAAAAGTGGAATACTAAATGATGAGATATCTCCAATAGCTTATGGTGGTGATAAGATAATGAGTGATGATGATGGTGTAAGAATGGCTCAAAGTATGAAAGACCTTGGAAGGCTAAGACCTATTTTTGATAAAAAAAATGGTACTGTGACAGCTGGAAATTCATCTCAAGTCTCAGACGCTGCGGGGGCTGTAGTACTTATGAGTGAAGAAAAAGCAAAAGAGATGGGACTAAATGTACTTGGATATCTAAAAAGCTACGCGTATGCTGGATGTGAACCATCTCGTATGGGTCTAGGTCCTGTATACTCAACTGCAAAGGTACTCAAAAATACTGGTATGAGTATGAGTGACTTTGATATCATTGAACTTAATGAAGCATTCGCAGCGCAAGTACTTGGATGTATAAGAGCGTTTGATTCTGATAAATACGCTCAAGATAATCTTGGTCTAAGCTCAAAAGTAGGAGCAATAAATACAGATATACTTAATGTAAACGGTGGTGGAATTGCTATTGGTCATCCTGTAGGAATGACAGGAACAAGAATAGTACTTCACGCACTTAAAGAGCTTAAACGAAGAGGTAAGCAAACGGCACTTGCTACACTATGTATCGGTGGTGGACAAGGTGCGTCACTTGTATTGGAGGCTGAATAATGGATCAAGCATTTACACTAGAAATAACTCAGCAATCCGCAATCATAACTTTTGATACGCCAGAATCAAAGGTAAATATACTTTCAAGTGAAGCTTTATATGAACTTGAACTAATACTAAAAGACATAAAATCAAAACCTCTAAAATCTCTTGTAATAAAGTCAAACAAAAAAAACAACTTCATTGCAGGTGCAAATATAAAAGAGATAAGATCACT
>CACVAW010000044.1 GCA_902727925.1 uncultured Campylobacterales bacterium
GAAGATATTTGAATCCTACTATATCATCAAATTCTTGCCAAGTTTTTGTGTATGAGTCTTCATCTCTTATATCATATCCAGCTGCAAACATATGACAAGTATCAATACATACACCTACTCTTGATTTGTCTTCGATCTTGTCTATAATATATGCAAGATGTTCAAATTTAAAGCCCATGTTTGAACCTTGACCTGCTGTATTTTCTATTACTAGTATTACGTTTGGTGCAGTCTCTTTGGTTAGCTCGATAGCTTTGTTCATAGATTCTGAGATATAGTCTAGACACTGATTCTCATCTATTTTTTTGAGATGGCTTCCTGGATGAAAATTAAGTTTAGTAAGACCTAAGAGCTCACACCTTTGTAGCTCATCAACAAAAGCTTCAAGAGATTTTTGTCTTTTTTCGATTTCTGGATGACCTAGATTAATTAGATAACTATCATGTGGAAGTACATTTGATGGTTCTATACCTACTGTTTGTAAGTTCTTTTTAAACTCTGCTATTGATTCTTTGGTTAATGGTTTTGCTACCCATTGTCTTTGGTTTTTGGTGAACAGTGCAAAGGCGCTTGCACCTATATCATTTGCTCTTAAAGGAGCGTGTTCTACTCCTCCACTTGCACTTACATGAGCTCCTATATATTTCATAAAACTCCTTTTATCTTATATTTTTTCCCAATATGTAGTTTCTGGTGTGTCCATTATAGATATATTCATGGCTGTTAATTTATCTCTTATTTCATCAGATTTGGCAAAATTTTTGTCTTTCTTGGCTTTGAGTCTTAGTTCTATAAGTTCATTTATCTTCTTTATTTCATCAGTACTAAGTCCAAACTGAAAATATTCATAAGGATTAAGCCCACCAATTCCAAGCATTGTACTTATTAGTGATAAGTTATTATTGATTTTGAATTTTAAAGTTTTGTCTTTTGGATTTTTGTCAAGTTCATCATTATAAGAGCTTAGCATTTGGTTTATCACTGATAGAGCTTCTGAGATATTGAGGTCATCATTAAGAGTATTTAATAGGTTTTTTTCAAAATCATTATCTTTTATAGACTTGTTAGTACCAAATATTCTTTTTTTGAGCCTATAAAGCTTGTCTAGTGTCACTTTACTTTTTTCTAAATTTTCCCAAGAGAAGTTTAAAATACTTCTATAGTGTGTAGAAAGCAAATAAAACCTAAGAGCTTCAGGATGATACTTACTAAAAGTGTCTTTTATAAAAAAACTATTACCAAGAGACTTACTCATCTTTTCGCCATCAATATTCACAAAGCCGTTGTGCATCCAGTATTTTGAGAGTTCTTTGTTTGATGAACATCTTGTTTGTGCTGCTTCGTTTTCATGGTGAGGGAATAAGAGATCTTGTCCTCCACCATGAATATCAATCATATATTCGGATTCCCCGTCAAGATGTTCTTCTATCATAGCTGAACACTCTACATGCCATCCAGGGCGACCGTACCCTAGCTTATACTCATACCCTACACTACTCTTATCCTGAAACTTCCAAAGAGCAAAATCAGCGCTGTTTCTTTTGTTTTTATTACTAAATACTCTTTGTTCAGTGTCGTTGCTTACTTGCTTTGATATTGAGTTGTATTTGTCATCTTTTGATATATCAAAATATATTCCATCATCAAGTACATAAGCTATATCTTTTGAGAACAATATATCTATAAGGTTTTGCATAGATTGTATGCTGTTTGTAGCTTTTGGTCTAATGTCTGGGTCAAGTACATTAAGAGCTCTTAATTCTTGTATATATTTGTTTGTATATGTGTCTGTTATATTTTCTAGGCTTTTGTTTTCTTTTATTGATCTGTTGATTATTTTGTCATCTATGTCTGTTATGTTTTGTACAAATGTTACTTTGTATTTATTGTGTAAGAGTACACGGTGAAGAAGGTCAAAACTTATAGCACTTCTAGCGTGTCCTAGGTGTGCATCATCATATACAGTAGGTCCACATATATATACTTTTACATTATTTGGGTCTTGTGGTATGAACTCTATTTTTTGTTTTTTTACTGAATCGTATATATACATTATTTTTTATTTCTTTTTTGTTTGTTTGTATTTTTGTTTTTTAACTTTTAAAGGCTTTGTGTTTTTTAACTCTATTATTTTTTTAGTCCAGATTATTACACTTAGAATTATAATAACAAAAGAAAGTATCTGCCCTAAAGAGAATATCCCTATAAAACCAATCTGAAAATCAGGTTCGCGGTAAAGCTCAGCTATAAACCTCATTATAGAATACAAGAATGCATATATAAGTATAAGTTCACCGTCAAATTTTTTCTTGGATTTGTATAAATAAATTATTATAAATACTACTAATCCTTCAAGTATTGCTTCATATAATTGCGATGGATGAACCAAAACATTATTCACATATATGCCCCAAGGAACTTCTGTCACGCGACCAATGAGCTCTTGATTTAAGAAATTCCCGATCCTACCGAAGATATATCCAAGAGGAATAGCAAGTGCGGCGATATCAAATATCTTATATTGGTTGATTTTTTTGTATTTTGTATAGATATATGATGCTATCAAGAATCCAATAAGTCCACCATGGTAACTCATACCACTAATACCTACAAATTCACCATTTACAAAGGGATTAAATATCTGCCAAGGATGCGTTAGATAGTAAGCTGTGTGAGTATCATAAAAAATCACATATCCTATTCTAGCCCCCAGTATGATGCCTACTTCTACCCAAAATATATAGCTATCAAAGATCTTTTTAGAAATTTTTATTGTTTTGTCATGTTTTAAAAAGTATGTAGCACTATAAACTGCTACAATAAGTGCTAAAACATACATAATACCATACCAATGAATTTTAAATCCAAAAATGCTAAAAGCTACTGGATCAAACAAAGAATATATATTATTCCAATTTTGCATCTATTTTAGTCCTTTTATAACCCCTGTTGGGTCGATATTATATTTTTTGTAAGTTACTTCGAGGTTTAAAAACTCTCTAACTCGACCTAATACGTAGCCTTTTTTTAATCTTTTGCCTATTTTTACAATAGGTGCTATTGTATCTAGATTGGCATAGATGAAATTAAGATTTGAGTTTGTTTTTATGATAACTACATTTTTTAGTAGTTTTGTATTACTTGCAAATACGATTTTACCATCAGCCATATTTCTCACTTTGGCATTAAGTGTTGGGGCTTTTAATATTATAGAATTATGAAAAAGCTTGATTTTGTATATTGGGTCTGTATAGTTTCCAAATCTTCTTTTTAGAGTAGCATTTTTTATTGGTGAGAGTAGTTTTTTCCCTGTATATTTATATACTTTTGATTTTTGATATGATGAGCCTACAAGCTTTACTTTTGTATTATCAATGTCTTTTGTTGATACATATTTGTTTGTAGTGTGTTTCTCAAGATTAAGAGATTTTAGTATTTTTTGTATCTCTTTTTTCTCATCAGCTAAGATTTGGAGTTGTTTTTTATATGATTTTTTTGTTTTTCCAAGTTTTTTGATACTACTGTTTAGTTTCGTTTCTAATGATTTTAATTTTTTTTGTTTTTTATTGTACGAGTCTATATCTTTTTTAATAGTAGTAAGACTTTTTTGAGTTGATTTGATTTTTTTGGACTCTTGTAAGTGTGATTGTTGAAGCTCTTTTAAACTATTTGTACTTATTTTTGTGACTTTATTTATGATATCAGAGGTTACTATATCGTCTATACTTGGGTTAACCTGATTTTTTACTAGTGAGAAGTTTTTAATAAGGAGAGTTGATATATTATTTTCTAGAGATAGCTTTTTTTGTTCTATTGTATCTATTCTAATACCTAGTTCTTTTTCTTTTGTTACGCTTTTTTCGTAATTATTTGTAGAGGTTTTAATTTTTTTTGTGAGCTTTTTGATTTTTGATTTTATACTTTTAAGCTCTTTTTCTTCGCGTGATATATCACGCGCTAAATCTTTTAGTTCAGTTTTTAGTTTTTTTTCTTTTGAGCTTGTACTATTTGATTTTTTTTGTGTTTTTAGTATCTTATTATCTAGTGAGTCTGCATTACAAAAAAGTGTAAGAGACAGTAGTATAAGTATAAGTTTTATCATCTTGATTTATCATCTTGATGTAAAGGACCAAAAGTAAGAGTCACTATAGAGATTGATATAATAATACTAATGAGTAAGAACTTAATAAGTAAATCAATAAGAGAAATATCTCCTATACTAAGCCCTAACGCTTGATAAAATAGCTGATAAGTACTACTACTTTGCATAAAATATAGACTAACAGCAGTGATGAGTGAGGCTATAATAGAATCAAGTAAAACAAACCTATAAATAAGAGCTGTCCTAAATAAAAATCCAGCTCCAAAAAGTTTCATTATAAAAATCTGTTTATTATATTTGAGGTTCCAAATCTTCATTTGTTTGAGCATTAGCATTATAGTTACAAGAAAACAAAAGATTATAAATACATTTAATATAAATTTAATAAATGCTAATGAGTTTTTTGATGAGTTTAGTGATGAAGTAAACATTTCGACTTTTTGTATTTCATCAATTGAAGACAAAGATGTTTTTATATTGGCAATCTCAATATCACTACTTGGGAAATAGCTAAGCTTCACCTTATAATAATAAGGCATAGATTTTTTCAAATCTTTTATTGTATTGTCTGAAAGTGTAGATTTAAATTTATCTACTAAATTATTAGTTTCGACTAATTTATATTCTTCAATAAAAGGAAGTTTTGTTTTTAGGTTTTTTAACTCTTTTTGTGATGATATTAGAATTGAATAGTTACCGAGCATCTTATCTTCGTATTTGTCAATACTCTCATTTGTCATTATAAAAAATTCAAAACTAAAGAGTAACACAAAAAGAGGTACGATAAGGCTTAAGTGTTTTTTCATATATCTTATCATCTAAAACTCATCATTTATTTGTTTTTGGCTTATTTTATAATGTTTATGCTCTTTTGGAATCATTGAGGGGATTCTATGAGTCACTACTAAAACAGTAGTATTGAGCTGTTCATTGAGAGCTTTTAGAAGCTCCCATATAATATCACTTGAATACTGGTCAAGGTTCCCAGTAGGTTCATCTGCAAGTATTATTTCAGGGTTGTGTGCCATTGCCCTAGCTACGGCAGCTCGTTGTTGTTCTCCACCACTAAGTTCAAGTGGATATTTTTTGGCTTGATGCAATAAATGCACATGTTTAAGAAGCTTTTTTGCTTGTTCAAGACAAACTGAAGCAGAGTATCCGTTAATAAGAAGTGGCAACATTATATTCTTTGTGATTGTCCATTCATTTATTAGCTTGTAGTCTTGAAATATTACACCTATTTTTCTTCTTAGTTTTTTTAGTTTGGTTTTACTTGTGTATTCATCTATATTACAACCACAAACATTCAAAAAACCTTTTCTAGGTATAAGGTCACCATAAAATGACTTAAAAAGTGTAGATTTACCACTTCCACTTTTGCCTGTGATTATAGCAAATTCGCCACGCTTAATATCTAAATTAATATTTTCTAAAACTTGTTGGTTTTTATTGTATGAGAGTTGCAAATCTCTTGTAGTAATTATTGAAGACATTATTTGATCTCCATTTGGGACAATGTCTCTTGTATTTTTGTATAAGCTTTTATATTAGTTTTTGTTGGAAGTATTTTTTCATTAAAAAAGCTTGTAGTGTTATCTTTTATTTCTATATATTTGTGTTCATGGTTTTGCATTGATCCAAAAGATACTTTTATCATAGCGTCATTGTTTTTATTAAGAAACAAATCTTCAAGATGTATAAAAAAATCATCTTCTATTATCGTTGTATCTTTAAAATTTTCGATGATTTTTGTTTTGTTATAGTTCTTGTCAAAATCAAGAGGTGCTTGTTTTGGCTGAACCTCGGAGACTATATCATTTTTGAAATATATATCAAATATATTTTTCTCCATTTTTCTCCATCTACTTTCGTATTTGCTAACTACTTGTAGGTCTTGATTTTTATGGATATTCATATTGACTTTGTTCATATTAATAAACAATTCATAACAATATTCATAGTACTTAATAGAATCTGTTCGTAAATGAAGCTCTCCACTCTGTTTAAGTACTCTTGAACACTCATCAATAAAATTGGTATTTATCACTCTTCTATGAGCTTTTTTGTCCCAAGGAACAGGGAAATGAACAAAGACTTTACCAACAGAGTTTGAGTCCAAAAACTCTAAAAATGTTCTAGCATCATAATCAATAACTAATAAATTTTTAATACCTTGAAGTTTGATTTGTTTTAGTACTTGTTCGATTGAGTATTTGTGTATTTCTATTCCTATGAATTGGATATCTGGATTTTGCAATGCAAGATGTAATAGATGTTTCCCACTCCCAAAACCAACTTCAACCCAAATCTCACGATCCGTTTTAAACTCATTATGAAAATATTCTATATTTTTTAAGTGTTCAAAATCTTTAACTCTTGAGTTCTTTGAATTGATATTAGAAAAAGTTGGGAGTAGTTTTGAATTTGAGATTAGTTTTTCGATAGATTGATGTACTATATTAATAGGAGGCATAGTAAGCTTATCTGCTTTTATGATATAGTTTTTCTCTCTCTTTTTAATCTCTAAAAAAAACTCACTACTATCGTCCACACTTACTGGGATTAGAAGTCTATCACTATTAACTGACTTAAAACTATCACCAAAGAAAAAGCCCTCAGACTTAAATGGTAATTTGATTTTTTCTATATTATTTACTTGAATATTTGGCATACTATTCTTTTGCTGTACTTGCAGTAATTGCTTTTGGTTGAATTAAAGACTCTAAATTATGAATACTTGTAGCTGTTACATAATATTTATTGGCTTTATTCAATCCTAATTGAGTATGTGAATATTTTGTATTTGTAGTTCTTGCTAAAAGCTTTATTCCCAAGATACTTTTTTGGTAAATACTATAGTAACTGATATCTTCGTCAGAACTGTTTGATCTCCAATATAAATTAATCCTATCTTTTAGGCCAGTTGAACTTCTAATCCCTCTTACCATACTTGGAAGTGCATGGGTAGTTACCTTAATAATCTCAGATGGGTAAGATATTTGATTATCATATGTTTTTGCTTCAAGTTGATATATATATGTAGTATTAGCTTTAAGGTTTGTATCGATAAACTCTGCACTTAATCTATCTTCTACAAAAAATTCTTTTTGCCAATTAAGGTCTTTTATATCATTTGTTCTTTTTATAATATAACCTCTTACTTTTCTATCTTTATGAGGTCTAAATATTATTTTAATGTTATTTTGTGGCAATAAAATAGGTTTAATGAAAGTAATACTAGGAAGTTTTGTAGCTGTTTTTATTTTATATACTTTAGATAGTGCTGATTCTTTTTGTAAGTGTTTATTATATGTTGAAAACTTGTAATAATAATCTGTATTATACTCAAGGTTTTCATCTATATAATGACTAACAAATCTTGAATTTATCATCTCATATTCAGAGTATTCGCCTTGGGTATTTTTTTTGTATATTATATACCCATCTATCTTTTGATTGTAGTTTGGTTTCCATTCTATAGCTATTTTATTAGGTTCAGAGATATACTTTATATTGCTAGGTACTGGTAAAGTTATATCTCTTGTTAGTACTAAAGAGTTTTTAGCACAACCAATAAATAAGCTATAGATTAAAGCTATTAATAATGTTTGAGCTTTTAAGTATTTCACTTGTACTTCCTATACCAAAATTTTTGTTTAGTATAGCAGAAAAATCATTTAAGATTGGTGCTTTTACTAGTACTTGTTCTTTTGTTTTTGGATGAATAAAATAGAGTAAATAAGCATGAAGCATTACTCTTTGGGGATTAATCTTACTGATTTTAGACTTAAAACCGTATAACTCATCACCTAATATATGCCTTGCGAGTGATTCTAAGTGGGCTCTTATTTGATGAGTTCTACCTGTAAAAAGCTTCGCTGCTATTAACTCTTTTTTTTCATCTTTTGAAAGTAAGAGTTTAGTAAATGCACTTTTTGCATATCTTGAATTTTTTACTTCTTTTTTATTTGAAGATACTTTCAGTCTATTTTTGAGATTTCTTGCTAGGTATGATTCTACTACTGTATCTTCTTTTAAAGGAAGATCAAGCATAGCTATGTAATATCTACCCATAGACTTATCTTGAAGTTGGGCTGAGAGAAATTCATGAGCAGAGTTTGTCTTAGCAACTATCAATGCACCTGAGGTTTGTTTGTCTATTCTATGAACTATTCCTGATCTTACTTCATTATTGATGTTTGAGAGTTTAATATTTTTTGATTTGAGCCAATCAACAAGTGTAGGCTCTTTTACTGAGGGTGCGGGATGAACTACTAAGTGTGGTGGCTTGTTAACAACTAACAACTCATCATCTTCATAAATGATATCTACATCAAAATCTAGATTTGGTATATATTCTTCTTTTACTGCCTCTTTTACTTCAGGTACTGTATATGTGATTTCATCATCAGTACCTACTAGAAATGATGGTTTGAAAACTAATTCTTTATTAATGGTAATACCATTTTTCTTAATGAAAATAGCACTTTGCGATCTTGAAGTTTGTAGCTCTTGCGCCATATATATATCTAATCTCAACAACAACTCTTTTTTTTATTTGTATTTTGCTTTGGTATTAATAAAGCAATGATTGATACTAATAGAACAACTGAACTAATAGTATTTATAATAGAAAAATGAATATGCTCATCAGCCATAAGACTAAAAGTATCCATAAACTCAGTAAAATAATAATCTAGTAAAAATCCAAAAATCAAAGACATACATATCACAGTAGATAGGTATAAAATCAAATTCTTAATTCCTAATAACTTTTTAATGACCATTATCGTCATAATATTACTAGCTGGTCCAGCACTCAAAAATATGAACATAGCACCATAAGAAAACCCACTCGAAAGTAGTGCTAATCCAAGAGGAATAGACGCAGTAGCACAAACATATAGTGGAAGTGACATAAAAATCACTAAAATATAATTGAACCATAAATTCCCAGATATGAAATCACTCATGTTTGATGGTAAATAGGTAGTAATAAAAGCAGCTAGTATAAGACCTAATAAAAGAGGCTTTGCAATATCTCTTGCAATATCTACAATACTATAAAAAATCTCTTTTTTGTTAAACTTTAAATTAATAATCTGGCTTTTTGCACTTGTATTTTTAGTACTTTTCTTATTAAAGATAATAGCTATCATACCTAAAACAAGAGATATAAAAACAGCTGTAAAGAGTCTATAAATAGTGAAAAACCATCCAAATACACCATAAGTAACCATAATAGAATCTATACCTGTAATAGGAGTAGATACTGCAAAACTAAGAAGTGAAGAGTTCTTAGCTCCTGAATCTTTGAGTGATGAAATAAAGGGTATAACACTACACGAACAAAGAGGAAGAGGAATACCTAAAAGCGTAGCCTTGAAAATAGAAGAAAAACTACCATCTAAGTGTCTTGAAATAAACTCTTTTTTAATATAGTACTTTAATATACCTGCTAAAACAACTCCTATAATAAGGAACAGAGCAACTTGGTTAATTAAGTTCCAAAAATTAAGCAACAACGATTCAAAAGCCATTTTTTACCTTAGATGTTTATATAATTTAAAAGTATAGACTGTATAATTAAAATATAATGACAAAAAGGTGATATATGAGAAAAAAGATTGATAAAAACAGTGTTTATGTAGATTCTTGGAGTTTATTTAAAATAATGGCTGATTTTGTACAAGGATTTGATGAACTTGAGGATTTAGGTGCAAGTGTAACTGTATTTGGAAGTGCTAGAACAAAAGAAAGCGACAAATATTATAAACAAGCAACTGATATTAGTAAAGCTATAGCTGACCGTGGATACAATGTAATTACAGGTGGGTCAAAAGGTATAATGGAAGCTGCTAATAAAGGTGCTTTTATTTCTAAAAAAGCAGAGTCTATAGGACTAAACATAAAGCTTCCATTTGAGCAAAGTGGTAACCCTTATACTGATACTGAACTTACATTTGATTACTTCTTTGTTAGAAAAGTAATGCTTGTAAAATATTCTCTTGCTTATGTGATAATGCCTGGAGGCTTTGGTACTCTTGATGAACTATTTGAAGTGCTAACTCTCATTCAAACTCAAAAGAGTGCTCCTGGAGGAGTAATCCTTGTAGGACGAGAATATTGGTCAAAACTAATAGACTTTATACAAACTTCAATGGTCGAAGAAGGTACTATATCTCCCGAAGATGTGGATCTGATACATATAGCTGATGATGTAGATGATGTATTAAGAGTTGTAGATAATTCACTCGCCCAGCAATTAGATGGTCTTAAAGAAATGGGGTTAGATAATTCAAACTACTATAAAACACTCAAGGGAATGCTTAATTCAAAGATGCTCAATAACTCTTAAAAAAGTTAAATACTTTAGATAAAAGCCACTTGAGCTTTTATCTAAACTTGATTGTAGCAATTGCAATTAAGTTTGATATCAGTGCCACTATCCAAAATCTTACTATTATTTTATTCTCTGCCCAACCTATCATTTCAAAATGATGATGAAGTGGTGCCATAGCAAAAACTCTTTTTTTTCTTGTTTTGTAACTTCCTACTTGAAGTATTACTGAGAGTGTTTCTATAACAAATATTGAACCAATAAGTATGAGAAGAATCTCATTTTTTGAAATAACAGCAAGATAGCCCAAAAATGCACCTAAACTAAGACTACCAGTATCTCCCATAAAAACTTCTGCTGGATGGCAATTATGCCATAAAAATCCTATCAAAGCTCCTATCATAGCACTACATACAATAGCAACTTCACCAAGTTCTACAGTCCTAGGAAGTAGGAAATACTCACTTAAAAGAGCATGTCCACCCACATAAATAAAAATACTAAATGAAAGAATAGCAAATATTGAAGGAACAGTAGCAAGTCCATCAAGACCATCTGTAAGATTAACTGCATTTGAAGTGGATACAATTACAAGAATCCAAAACAAAAGTGAGAAAAAACCCATATCAAAAAGTGGGTACTTATAAAATGGAACATAGAATTCAGTATTAAAATTAGCAACAAAAAGAAGTAACAAAGCTACAACTCCTGCTCCTAGTATTTGTAAAAGCATCTTTACTCTGGGCTTTAGTCCTGAGGTGTTACTTTTCCCAAGTATTTTTGCTAAATCATCTTTTAAACCAATAGCTCCAAAAATAATTAAAACAAGTAATGCTCCTATCACATAAATATTGTTCAATTTCACACATATCAAAGTGGATATTATACAAGAACTCAAAAACACCACACCACCCATAGTTGGAGTTGAAGATTTTGTTTTATGACTTTCGGGTGCTAAATGAAATATAGGTTGACTTGCATTCTTGCGCTTTGCCCAACGAATAAACTTCGGCATTAAGAACATAGTTATAAAAAAAGCAAACAAAAAGGCAAAACTAGCTCTTGATGTGATGTATTGTAAAAGATTAATATCAAATATATTGTAGATAGAATAAAGCAAGCTAATACCTTTGAATGTTTTGTAGTATAATAGCAAAAATATATTTATACCAGAATAAAAATGTAAGTGGATACTTCTTCTTTGTTCTCGTATTACTGGAGTAAATAATGTCAGAAATTAAAGCAAAAATCAAAAGTGATATAAAACAAGCAATGATTAACAAAGAGACTCTTAAAAGAGACACAATCAGGAGTATAAATACAGCTATAAAACAAGTAGAAGTAGATACAAGAACCGAACTAGAAGACGAAGATATAATAAAACTAATTCAAAAATTAGTAAAACAAAGAAAAGAAGCAGCCACTCAATATAAAGAGGCAAATAGACCAGAACTAGAAGTTAAAGAACTAAGTGAAGCATCAATTTTGGAAAATTACTTACCTGCGCAATTAAGTGATGATGAACTTAGAAATATCTTAAAAGATATCGTAGCTTCAACAAATGCCACAAGTATGAAAGATATGGGTAAAGTAATGAAAGAAGCAAATGTAAAAACAGCTGGACAAGCTGATGGAGCTAGAATTAGTAGTATTACAAAAGAGTTATTGAAGTAAAAATCTTTATAACCTATCTTTTAGCATTTATAGAGTAAACAAAAAATTGGAAAATATCGTTAAGAAATTCAAACTTTTTGAAGGAGTAAAGTCTCTTGTAACTAAATGTTATGAGGAAGCTTTACGAGGCGAGTTTTCGAATTTTAGGAATTAGTATGCTTTTTGTGAGTTCAATTTTGTACCCAAAATCTCTATAACTAGCGAAGAGCTTTTTTTTAATCTTTTTTGTCGAGGAATAAAGGAAATTCAAGCCTAAATGGCTTGAAGTAAACTTTATGAGTAAAGTATAGTTTGGTTACTTTTCAAAAGTAACTAAGAACAGGTAGGTTAGTAAATATAACTTTAAACAAAATACATATTAAAGTAATCTCCACTTTCATATCTTTCTTTTAAAAAGAAACAAATTCATTACTTTTTGTTTGCAAAAAAGTAAAACAAAAACAATCACGGCTTCAGAGTTTATTTGGGTACAAATAAATCCCTAAAAAGAATACATAAAATAAATCGATTGCGGAACTCATAATAATAACATTGCTCCCAGCAATATCACTATTATTCAAACAAGTCCTCATCTTTATAGATTTATTTTATATATTCTTCTTAGCTCTTGCAGATGTGAGGATAAAAAACTTAAATATAAATAGTTTATAAAGTTTTACACAAAGAATATACTTAAGTCCTAAAAATTATAAAACTAACTTTATAGGTGAATTCTCTTTGAAATCTTGATAATATTCTTTGTTAATTTTATCTTTAATTACTCTATTATCATCAAATGCATTAACAATCTTAGATAAGAAATCTTTTGCAGTAAGTATAGATTTAAAATCTAATTTTTCATTTTTCATATTTTCTTTAACTGTTTTGTTTGTTTTTGGATCAAGTTGAAGTCTATCAACTAAAGATAATATTAATTTTACTTCTATATTCATTGATTTTAATGTTTTAGCTAACTCTATTACTGAACCACCTGTTGAAGTTACATCTTCAAGTAATATTACACTTTTGGGTACATTTGCATTTGTCCAATATTTATTTGCTGGATCACCATGCTTTTTGGGAGTGGATCTTAATGAGTAGATATTATCTTTGATACTTTTATCTTCAATAAGAAGTCTTGATACTTCATGTCCAAGCAGAGTACCACCTTCAGGAACTCCCAAAACATAATCAATATTATTTAAAAGATTATTATTGTTTAAGTAGTCAACAACTAATTTAGCCGTATCATTTAAAACTTTTCTTGTTTTTGATAGATTTCTACAGTTGACATACCAATAAGATGTTTTACCTGATTTTAAAGTAAAACCCTCTTCTTTTATACCTACTGTTTTATGTTGTATCATTAAATCTACTAAAGAGTTCATTATTCTACCTCTATAGTATCTTCATTCGCAACTGGTTTCATAGCTGGGAATAGTATCACATCTCTAATTGAAGTAGAGTTTGTTAATAACATTACCAATCTGTCTATTCCTATACCTTCACCTGCTGTTGGAGGCATACCATAGCCAAGAGCTCTAACAAAGTCTTCATCCATTGCATGTGCTTCATCATCGCCACTATTTTTTATGTTAATTTGATCTAAAAATCTATCATATTGATCAAGAGGATCATTAAGTTCGTTAAATCCATTTGCTAGTTCGCTTCCAGCAACAAATAGCTCAAACCTTTGTGCAATACTACTATCTTCATCATCTCTTCTTGAGAGTGGAGATATTTCTATAGGATACTCAGTAATATATGTAGGATTAATAAGCTTTTTTTCTACAAAATTGTCAAACAGTTCTTCATATAGTTTTGCTCGTGAAAGTCCTGGTTTGAAGTCTATTTTTTTAGATTTTAAAAACTCTTCTATGCTTTTAGTATCTTTCAAGATATTAGCATCAATTTCACCTATTTCAATAAGAGCATTTTTAAACGATATTTCTTTAAATGGCGTACTTAAGTTTACTTTTTTTCCATTATATTCTATTATTTCTTCTATCTCTAATTTTTTTCTTAAATGATCAAACAACTCTTCTGTAAGTCTCATCAAGTCTTTATAATTAGAGTATGCTTGATAAAATTCTATTGAAGTAAATTCTGGATTATGAGTGTGATCCATTCCTTCATTTCTAAAATTTTTGTTTATTTCATATACAGATTCCATACCACCAACAACAAGTCTTTTTAGGTGAAGTTCTGGAGCGATTCTTAAGAATCTATCTACACCAAGTGAGTTATGATGTGTGACAAAAGGTCTAGCATTTGCACCACCTGCAATTTCATGCATCATAGGAGTTTCAACTTCCATAAAGTTTTTATCATCAAAAAAGTTTCTAATCTCTTTTATCATTTTTGATCTTATTATAAAATTAGACTTTACTTCTTGATTCATTATCATATCAAGATATCTTCTTCTGTATCTAAGCTCTATATCTTTAAGACCATGGAATTTTTCTGGTAATGGAACTATAGATTTTGTTACAAGTTCTAAGCTTTTAGCATTGAGACTAAGCTCTCCTGTTTTTGTTACAAAAGGAAACCCTTCAACTGCTACTATATCACCAACTTCAATAAGCTTTTTTACATCTACAAACCAATCACCAAGTGCATTTTGACTAACGTAACATTGAAGTAATCCATGAGAGTCTTCAATTTTTAAAAAAGCAGCTTTACCCATAAGCCTTAAAAATTTGATTCGACCTATAACTTTTTCTGATTTACTTTCATCTCTTTTATTCTCTTGTGTTTGAATATAATCATATTTTTTAATAAATTCTGTTGTAGGTATTCCTCTAGTTATATTGTGCGGATATGGAGATTTTCCTATACTTGCTAAATTCTTAGACTTTTCTATTCTTAATTGTTCGTACTGGTTATCAAACAAAAATTGTTCCTTTTTTATATGGATTTATTTATATACCTGTTGTTGAAGATAATTTTGAAAAAAGTTCTTTTATACTATTAACTATATTCTGGAAAAATCCATTACTTGATTCTAAGCTAATATTTCCAAAATCTATATTTATAATACTATTACCAAACTCTATTAAATGTGGTGCTAACATACTATTAAATGTAATTTTATTTAAGATATCTGTTAAAAAGTTTAACTTATAAAGAAGTACAATTATAATTGATAAGATTAAGAATATTTTAAATCCACCAAAAATAAACCCTAAAAGCTTATTAAATACTCCAAGACCACTAAGTGAAAATATAGCTGAAAGAATATTACCTATGATAGTAATTACCAATGCAACACCTATAAAAGCTATAAAAAATCCTACTAAATATATTATAGTATCATTTGAAAGAGAAAATAAATTAGAGTGAATATAAGCTCCAACCTGATTAGCATACTTAAAGCCTACATAAAGACCTGCTACCATACCAACTAGACTAGAAAGCTCTTTTATTATACCTGTCATTGAGCTTCTAAGAGCAAATATAGCAATTGCAAGAACTACACCAATATCAAAGTAATTCATCCCAGCTAAGTTAAAATCATTCATATTTTATTCACTCCAGTATTATAGGTATTAATTATTTCTAAGTATAACAAATATTATTTAGGACTTTAGAATTTCTTCAATAAATGTAGTGGCATATGAGCCTTTTGGAAGCTCAAATCCGAACTCAAACCACATTTTGTCTTCTTTATATTTATAGTTAATGTTTTGTGGATATATCCAAGCATATCTATATGATCCAGACAAATCATCACTATTTTTTATGAACTTATCTTCAATTTCTTTTGCGCCACTAAGTGATGTTAATCTGTTTTTACCTGCAAGTTTTCCCATCAAAGAAGTCTCTTTATTTTGAAACCTTACTAACTCAGTATCTAAGTCTTCACAATTAAATACTTTGCCATAAGGATAATGACCCAATACATCACCATCAAAAATCTTCAGAAATTGTTTTTGCTTAGAATATTTCAAATTAAGCTCATATTCTGTATTAATATAGTCTAATTTGATGTTATCTTCTAACATCTTACTGATAATAATCCTAAAAGAGAGCCAATCATTGAACATCTTACTTTGATACGCACTTATAAAAAGATCTTTTTTCTTTTTGTTTCGTTCTTTTAATGTGCCTTCAAGTATTTTTTTACCAAGTTCATAATTATTGTTATCTCGTCCAAATCTTTGATATCCAAAATAATTTGGCATACCTGAACTTTGTATTTGAGTCAAAGCTGAACTTAGCTTTTCATTATCTATATTATTAACTCTTTTGAATCTTATATAAAACCTATTACCTACTAAATGCCCTATTCTTATCTTATTGTTATGATAAGTGTGACCTAATATTTTAATATTTGGGAGATCTGAGGCAAGTAATTTTTCTTCATAGTTTTTATGAATTGAGATATATTGAGATGTTAAAGCATCTTTATCTTTAAGACCTGCATAACCAAAATCTCTTACTTTTGCGCCACATACTTCACTTAATTTTTGAATCAAATCCCAAGTAGTAAGATCTTTTTTTCTGACATGAAGGATTAGATGTTCACCTTCACCGCTAAACTCATACAGAGGTATCTCATCTACTACGAAGTTATCTGAGTTTTTATTGAAATATACATTGATAGCAGAGTGATTAAGGAAGTAAGTTCTTTTTATATCGTTCAAGTTGTAGCCTCTATGACACACGTTCTTTAGAGGTGTCTAATTTTTATTTTTGTTGCTTTTGTTTTTTTTGGAATCTTTGCCATTCTTTTTCGAATTTTTTTCTTTTTATGATATCTAGTTTATCTACAAAAAGTATTCCATTAAGATGATCAAGTTCATGCTGAAAGGCAATAGAGGTTAAATCATCAAAAGTCTTATTCTGTTTGTCACCAAATCTATCTTGAAATTCAACTTCTATTATCTTGTCACGCTCTATTATTTCTGTAAAAGTCGGAAGACTAAGACATCCCTCATCATAGCTAGTTTTTTCTTTTTTCGAAATGATTTTAGGATTAATTACCTCTATTAAGTCATTTTTGTCTTGATGCCCATCAATATCAGGAACTGATAAGATAAAAACTCGTAAAGGTTCACCTATTTGAATAGCAGCTAAACCTACACCGTTTTCATCATCCATAGTATCATACATATCATCAAGAAGTGTATGTAAGCTTTTATCAAAACTTACAACTTCTTGAGACTTTTTTCTTAAGATTGGATTTTTATAAACTAATATTTTTTTTACCATGACTCTATTTTTTTTCTAAAACTTTATCAATAATACCATACTTCTGAGCATCAATTGCCGTCATAAAAAAGTCTCTATCTGTATCTTTAGCAATTTTTTTAACTGTATTTGATGTATTTTCTGCAAGTATCGCATTAAGTTCTTTTTTCATTCTAAGTATTTCATTAGCTTGAATCTCAATATCAGTAGCTTGACCTTGAGCCCCACCAAGAGGTTGATGAATCATTATTCTTGAATGTGGAAGTGCAAATCTCTTACCCTGTTCACCAGAACTTAACAAAAATGCACCCATAGAAGCAGCTTGACCAATACAAATAGTACTAACATCAGGCTTGATATAATTCATAGTGTCATATATGCTCATACCACTTGTTACTACTCCACCTGGAGAGTTAATATATAGGTATATATCACTATCAGGGTCGTTTGCTTCAAGAAAAAGAAGTTGTGAAACAATACTTGCACCTACAGCGTCATTTATTTCACCGCTCAGCATTATTATTCTATCTTTTAATAGTCTTGAATATATATCGTAACTTCGCTCACCTTTTGATGTTTGTTCTATTACATATGGTACGTAGCTCATAGTTTATTTTAATCCTGCTTTTTCTCTGAATATTTTTTCTAATAACTTATTTTCAATAAGAGACATTTTTACAACAGGGATTAGTCCTCTTTCTTGATATAGTTTAAAGTGATCTGCTGGATTTTTACCTGATTGATAAGCTTCCATATAAATTACTTGTGAAACTTCTTGATCATTTACTTCTATAGATTCTTTTTTAGATAGTTCGTCTATTAAAAATGTCATTTTTACATTATTTTCAGCTTCTTCTACAAATTCAGTTCTTAGTTTTTCTACTGCTTCTTTGTCGTTTGAGAGTTTTTTGATTTCGTCTTCTGATTTGCTCTGCAAACTTCTATTAAGTAGGTTATCAATTTCTTTTTCTATGATTGCTTCAGGAAGATCAAATTTATGATTTTTTACAAGGTTTTCTATAAACTCAGGTCTTACCTCGTCTGCAAATACACCGTTTAATTCTTGATTTTGAAGAGATTGTTCGATATCTTGCTTTAATTTTTCTATTGTTGGGTTCTCTACATTTGGTAGAAGAGTTTTAAGCTGCTCTTCATTAAGAGTTTCTGGAAGCTTTTTAGTTTGGATATTATTAAGAGTTACTTTAAAAATTACATCTTTACCAGCTAACTTCTCAGCTCCATATTCAGTAGGGAAAGTTACATTTATATCTTTACTTTCACCTTTTTTCATACCTACCATTTGCTCTTCAAATCCTGGGATGAATGTATTACTTCCAATATCAAGTGAATGATTTTGTGCACTTCCACCCTCAAACTGTTCGTCGCCTAAATATCCAGCAAAATCCATTACAGCTATATCGCCATTTGCTAACTTTGCAGAATCTTCGGCATCTGAGATTTCAGCAAAATTTGAATAATAATTTTTAAGATTTTCTTCTATCTTTTTATTATCTACTTTTGGTACTTTAATTTCAGGTATCATAGACTTATAATCGCCAAGTTTTACTTCTGGTCTAATAGAAATTTTGAATTCCATGTCTATTTTGTTGTCGTTGTTTTCAAATTTATTAAATACAGCGTCACCAATAACATCATTTTGAGTGATTTTTAAATCCTCAATAGATTTGCTAAGTACTTGTGAAAAAAGCTCTTGATTTCTTTGAGTAAGTATTTGTTCTTGATATGTTTTTTTTATTACGTTTAAAGGTACTTTACCTTTTCTAAATCCATCAATTTTAGCAGTTTTTGATAATGAACTTGCTATTTTGTTTTCTGTATTTTCTATAGTTTGTGATGAAATTTCTGCAACTACTACTGCATTTGCGCTATCTTTTCTAGTTGAATTTACATTCATTTTATTATACCTTTATTTAATACTCTGTATAAGGCTTTGTTGCCTACATATTTTAGCTTGGGATTATATTATTTTAAGCTTTCATATACCTTTAGGGCTTGATAGTGCTCTTTTACATCATGTACTCTTAATATATTTGCACCATTTTCAAGAGCTTTTATATGCAGACTAAGTGTCCCAGGAAGTCTATCTTCAGGCTTACAACTAACTATCTTATCAATCATACTTTTTCTACTACCACCAATAAGAAGTTCACAACCAAAACTTCTAAAATGAGCCAAACTTTTAATGAGAGATATATTATGCTCTAACGTCTTACCAAAGCCTATACCAACATCAAGAATTACATCTTTGATACCAAATTCATTTGCTTTAGCCAACCTACTCTTAAAAAATTCACTTACATCATTAACCGCGTCTTTATATTCTGGGTTATCTTGCATATTTGAAGGGTTGTTTTGCATATGCATAATCACAACTTTAGCTTTATATTCACTTGCAAGTCTTGCTATCTCATCATTTTTTAGACCTGTTATATCATTAACTATTTTAAAGCCTCGGTCTAGTGTATATTTTACTACTTTGGGGGAATAACTATCTACACTTAATTCTGCTTTTTCATATAGTTTTTGTTTATAGATTTCATCTATTATTGGCTTGATTCTTAAAAGTTCTTCATCTTCATTTACTAGCTTTGAATTTGGAGCTGAGCTTACAGCACCTATATCAATTATATTTGCACCCTCTTGTATCATTGTATTTATTTTTTTAACAGCGTCATCACCTTTGAGTCTACTACTATCAAAAAAGCTATCATCATTTGCATTGATCACACCCATGATTTTATTTTCATAAGTTTTTGCTTTGAGTAGCTCATTCATATATATACTAAGATTTCTTAGTCCAAAAGGTTGGAGTTTTTCTTTTTTTACTAGTTTTTTTAGTTGTGCAGGAGTAGCTAGAAGTATAGCGTCAGTATACTCTTCGCCACAAAATACACAAGCTTCAGATACTCCAACATCAGCACCTACACTCAGAGCATCTTGTTTCAGAATATTTGCTGCTCCTGTTTTGATATCTTTGATGTATATCTTATGAATATATGCTTTTTGTTTGATTATAGAGATGCCCTCTTTTGTTGTACCAACACTTTGCAAAATCTTTTCTACACCACTATCTATTTCATACATTATCATTATTTATGACCTTTAAAATATATTTTGTATACTACCGATATAATCTTGCAAATATTATTGCAAGTCAAAGGAAACAACTTGAAAAAACTCACACTTTTATTATTAATAAGTACTTTTGTATTTGCTAATATAAGCAATGACTCCCAAAAAGACTTACAAATCACTATATATAATAGTGACTTATCACTCATCAAAGAATCAAGAGATTTTACTATAAACAAAAGTGGTAAACAAGAATTAGTATACGAAAATGTAGCTCCAAAAATGATTACAGACTCTGTTATAGCTGATCTGGGATCTGATATCAGTCTATATTCTCAGAACTACAGATATGATACAATATCACTAAATAAAATACTAGAAAAACTCGTAGGTAAAAATGTATCTTTCACCGACAAAAAAGACAATAACAAAACAAAAACAGGCAAACTTCTTGCCCTTAATCCAATAATAATCCAAACACCATCAAAAATACATCACTCAATATCTCACACAGATATCATAATCAAGTCTATCCCAAAAAACTTGCTAGTACACCCATCTCTTGTATGGCAAATAAATGCAAAAAAACCTATCAAAAACGCTACAGCAAAGCTTTCATATCTAAGCCAAGGCTTTAACTGGAAAAGTGACTATGTAGTAACGTTCGAAAATAACAAGCTTGACTTGATAGGTTGGATAACAGTACAAAACTACTCAGGCAATAGCTTCTATGACGCAAGACTATATACAATAGCAGGAGAACTTAATAGAGTACAACCAGTATATAATAATAGAGTTTACAAACAAAATGTGATGATGGAAGATAGTGTTATGGGAAGTAGTATGCCACAACAAGAAAGCTTCTCAGGATACCATCTATACAAGATACCATTCCAGGTAAACTTACTAAACAATGAAAAAAAGCAAATCAAGTTCATCAACCAAAAAGATATAAATGCAAAAAAAATCTATAAAACAAAACTTTATGGAGCTATTAATAACTTTGGGAAAAGTAAATTTAACTTTGACCAATACATAACTTTCGAAAACACTAAAGTTAATTCTCTAGGAATCCCAATGCCAAAAGGTGTAATAAGAGTATATGAAAAAGACTCAAACGGTGATTCACTATTTAGTGGAGAAGATAGAGTATCACACACTCCAAAAGATGAAAACATCACTGTACGTATAGGAAAAGAGTTTGACATAATAGGTGAGAGAAAGCAAACTTATTATAAAAATTATAAAAATGGTACGATTGAATCAAGTATAGAATATCTAATCAAAAACAAAAAAAATATTCCTGTAACAGTAACCTTTACAGAGGGAATTAATACAACAAGACTAATTAATGATACAAACTGTAAAAAGAGATGTAGTTATAAGGTAGTTAACTCGAATACTATTGAATACAAAGTTAAAATTGATAAAGATTCAACTTATACATTTACAAGTGATTATGAAGTAAGGTATTAAAAACCAAAAGAGTGAGCTATAAACTCACTCTTTATTTTTATGCTTTTAGCTCTTTAATCTTTTCTAAAACCTTATTTGAGTGTTCCTTAACTCTTACATTATCCCATCTATAAGCTACTTCAAAATCTGGATTTATAAGATATGTAGTTCTTACCACACCCATATACTCTCTTCCATAAAGCTTTTTGAGTTGCCATACACCAAAGGTATTTAGAACTTCTTTTTCTTCATCACTTAGAAGTGTGATTTTTAGATTTTGTTTGGCTATGAAGTTTTGATGTTTTTTCACACTATCTGGACTGATTCCTAATATCACAGTATCTTCATCATAAAAATCATCAATACCAGCAGTAAAATCACAAGCTTGTGTAGTACAACCTGGAGTATTGTCTTTAGGGTAGAAATACACAACTATCCACTTACCTTTAAAGTCATTTAATGACACTTCTATATTGTCTTGATTTTTTAATGTAAAATTTTCTATTTTTTGTCCTACTTCTATCACTTTTATATTCCTTACTATTAGTATTATATTTTCAGGATTCTAGCTAAATTGAACTTTAATAATTAGATATTAATAATTTCTATGATATAAGTCGCTCTAAGTTTTGAGACCTTAAGGAAATTTTTCTATGAAAAAACAACCAGTAACCCAAAAAGGTTATGATATGTTATGTGAAGAGCTAAATGATCTTAACAAAGTTCAAAGACCAGCAACTGTAATAGAACTTGATATTGCTAGAAGTCATGGTGATCTTAAGGAAAATGCTGAATATCATGCAGCAAAAGAAAAACTAGCTTTTATAGACAATAGACTAGCAGATCTGAGTAATATAACTCTTAACTCACAAATAATTGATCCATCTAGCTATGATCATGATAGTGTAAAATTTGGTTCAACTATAGAACTAGAAGATCTTGATACTGAAGAACTTATCACCTATACAATAGTAGGAGTAAGTCAAAGTGACCCAGAACTTAATAGAATATCGATAAACACACCTTTAGCATCTGCCTTAATGAATAAAAAAGAAGGTGCTGACCTAGAACTCAAACTTCCAAGTGGAAATAAAGAATATGAAATAATCAAGATATATTATAAGGAATTTTAAATGAGAGTATTTTTAGATAATAATGCAACAACTATGGTAGACCCAGAAGTAAAAAAAGCAATGGATCCATATTTCTGTGAACAATACGGAAACCCAAACTCTTTACACCAATTCGGAAGTGAAACACACAAAGAACTTCAAGGTGCATTAAAAGATATATATAAAGGTATAGGTGCAAACGATGCAGACGACGTTGTAATAACATCAGGCGCAACTGAAAGCATCAACTGGGCTGTAAAAAGCGTATATTTCGATTATATACTAAACAAAGATAAAAATCACATCATAGTATCTTCAGTAGAACATCCAGCAGTAATTGCAAGTTGTAAATTTCTTGAAACTCTTGGTGTTGATGTAACATATTTAGGTGTGAATGATCTAGGTGTTGTTGAAATAGACGAAGTCAAAAAATCAATAAGAGAAGATACTGCTCTTATATCTGTAATGTGGGCGAATAATGAAACAGGTATGCTTTTCCCAATCAAAGAAATAGCTCAACTTGCAAAAGAAAACAACATCATATTTCACTCAGATGCAACTCAAGCTGTAGGTAAAATAGATGTAGATGTAAGTGCTATTGGTATTGATATGATTAACTTCTCAGCTCATAAATTCCACGGACCAAAAGGTATAGGTGGACTATATATAAGAAAAGGTTTAGAACTTTCTCCATTATTCCACGGTGGTGAGCAAATGGGTGGACATAGAAGTGGTACACTAAATGTTCCTGGAATCATAGGTATGGCAAAAGCACTTAAAATTGCTAATGAGTTTATCAACAATCCTATGAGCGAGACAAGAAAGCTAAGAGATCACTTAGAAGATGCAATATCACAAATATCTGACATCATAGTAATAGGTGACAAATCACAAAGAACACCAAACACAATACTTGCAAGTGTAAGAGGAGTTGAAGGTGAAGCTATGCTTTGGGACCTTAACAAGTCAGGAATAGCAGCGAGTACAGGAAGTGCATGTGCAAGTGAAGACCTTGAAAGTAATCCAGTAATGGAAGCTATCGGAGCAGCTGATGACCTAGCTCATACAGCAGTAAGATTTTCTTTAAGTAGATTTACAACAAAAGAAGAGATAGACTACACTATAACTGAATTCAAAAAAGCAGTAGAGAGATTAAGATCTATATCTAGTTCGTATGCTTATATGCCATCTAAAGCATCTTAAGTATAAATTAAGATATAATTAGATAAAAGTTCAATGTCCAAACATTGTTCTTAACTTAGAAAAAAGATTTAGAAATTGAATAAATAAACTTCAGCAAACTTAACTAACAAAAGCACTAGTGCTTTGAGCGGTCTGCTAAAGACATCGAAGAGGGATTCACTCCCTCAAGCGTATAAAAATACTAGGTTTCCTTATTAATGAGGAAACCTCACTAATAAGGAAAATATTATGGCAGTAAATGATCTAATACAAGGAAATATGTGGGAAGAGTACTCACAAAAAGTCCAAGACTTAATGAATAGTCCAAAACACAAGGGTGAAATAACAGAAAACGAAGCAGAAGAGCTTGGTGGTAAACTTATAGTTGCTGACTTTGGAGCTGAGAGTTGTGGTGATGCAGTAAGATTGTACTGGGTTGTAGACGAAGACACAAACAAAATCAAAAAAGCAAAATTCAGAAGTTTTGGTTGTGGTACAGCGATAGCAAGTAGTGATACTATGGTTGATCTTTGTGTCGGTAAAACAGTAGATGAAGCTGTAAAAATCACAAATCTTGATGTTGAATTTGCAATGAGAGACAATCCAGAAACTCCAGCAGTTCCACCTCAAAAAATGCACTGTAGTGTAATGGCGTATGATGTTATCAAAAAAGCAGCAGCAGAATACAAAGGTGTAAACCCTGATGATTTTGAAGATGAAATTATGGTATGTGAATGTGCAAGAATCAGTCTTGGTACAATCAAAGAAGTTGTAAAACTAAACGATTTAGCAACTATCGAGCAAATCACAGACTATACAAAAGCAGGAGCATTTTGTAAAAGCTGTGTAAAACCAGGTGGTCACGAAGATAGAGAATACTACCTAACAAACATACTAAAAGAAACAAGAGACGAAATGGCTAAAGAAAAGGTAGTTTCAAGCTCAAATGAAACTTCAGACTTTGGTAGTATGACAATAGTACAAAAAGTAAAAAAAGTTGAAAGTATACTTGATGAAGAAATAAGAGCTATGCTTATGATGGATGGTGGTAACGTAGAAGTTATAGATATCCAAGCAAGTGGAGATACTACTGATATATATATCAAATATCAAGGTGCTTGTAACGGATGTGCAAGTAGCTCAACAGGAACACTATACGCAATAGAAACAACACTAAAAGAAAAACTTGAAATGGAAAACTTAAGAGTAATACCTCTATAAAACCTTAAAAGAGTGAAGATTAAACTTCACTCTAACACATTTAATTACCTTTTTTTATAATTAATCTAGACTTAATTTACGATAAATATTTAAATATAAACTCCAAAGAAATATTAATTTGGAAACATATTGAAAGTGAGACTGTAGAAGATTACAAGTATTTAAAACAAGAACTTATAGACTTAGGATATATCATTGAGAGTGTTACCTTGGTTATTGATACTGATAGTACAGAGAATAAACTTAAGATACCTTTTTGGTTATTTGGGTTTTTATACTAAAAAAGAGCCTTTATTTTTAAGTTTTTAAATGTTTGGATTAGTTTAGACATTTTATAGAACTTCCAATTTTTTTACTACTTCACTGATATCAAAAGCTATTTCTTTTTTTGTTTGTAGAGGTATTTCTTTCACCCCATCTTTAGTCACAAAGTCAATCTTATTTTGATCACTTCCAAAATTATTATCTTCATTGATTACATTCAGACACACAGCATCTAAAGATTTGTGCACAAGCATATCTTTAGCATTTTTGAGTGCTATATTAGCGTCTAGTTCAGCTTTAAACCCTATAGTATATATATTTGATTTTTCTAAAGACCCGAGTATATCTATATTCTTTTCTAGTACTAGATTGAGTGTATTATTTTCAGATTTTTTAAGTTTGCCATCTGTTTTAGGTAGTATATAGTCACTTACGGCTGCAACCATAAATAAGAATGGTTTTTTATGTACTATTTGTTTTGATGAGAGTTTGTTTTTTAGTGTTGGGTCTATTATGGTTGGTTTTTTACTATATTCTATAGCATTTTTTAAAGTTTCTTCCATCTCTTTTGATGTATCTACATCTATAGTATGAATATTTGATGTAACTTGTAGCTCGTCTGTTCTTATTAGGCATACATCTGCACCTCTCATATATAGAGTGTGAGCTAGAGCATTTGCCATTTTGCCACTTGAGTTATTTGAGATATATCTTACATCATCTATAGCTTCTTTTGTACCTCCACCTGTGATTATTACTTTTCTGTTTAGCCAGAAGTCATCTTGAAGAAGATATTTTGATACAATGTAGTATATATCACTGATATCTGCTAATGCACCACTTCCAGTATCTCCGCATACAAGAGTTTTTTCTATAGGAGGTATTATATGGTAACCGTTTACTTTTAGCATTCTTAGGCTGGCGTCACTTAGAGGATGTGCTAGCATATTTGTATTTGCTGCTGGAGCTATTATTATTTGTTTAGTACATGCTAGTGCGGTTTGTGTCACAAGATTATCTGCAAAAGCATTACTTAGTTTATTTAGGGTATTTGCACTACAGGGTGCTATTAGATATACATCAAGCCACTTTGTTATTCCTATATGGTTATTATCGCTGTGCCAGTTCTCTGTTGTTTCATCTAGTACTATGTTATTTGATATTGCTTCGAATGTTATAGGTGATATGAATTTTTTAGCACTTGGGGTCATTACTACACGTACATTTGCTTCGGCTCTTACAAGTTCTCTTATTAAGTCAAGAGTTTTGTATATTGATATACTTGCAGTTACGCCTATTAGTACATTTTTGTTTTTGAGTGTCATTTTTATTGCCTTAACCTTTTTATGTGCTCAGCGTACAGAGCTAGCTCCGTAAATACCTAAGTCTAATTATGTGTTTTTATTAAAAAACTTATAAAAGAAATTTTTTATATTTGTTTGTCTTGTTCTTGATATTGCAAGGTCACCTTTGGTTGTATCTTTTGTGATTGTACTTCCAGCTGCTATTATTGTATCATCAGAGATATTTACAGGTGCTACAATTTGAGTATCACTGCCTATAAATACATTTTTACCTATAGTTGTTTTGTATTTGTTTTTACCATCATAGTTACAAGTGATTGTACCTGCACCTATGTTTGTACCCTCATTTATATCACTATCTCCAAGATAGCTTAGGTGTCCAGCTTTTATAGTGTTTAGTGTAGAGTTTTTGACTTCTACGAAGTTACCTATATGAGAATCCGATATATTTGAGTTGGGTCTTATATTAGCCATCGGACCAATGCTAGAGTTTATTATGGTTGAGTCTTGTATATATGAATTTGCTTTTATATGGGTATTTTTGATTACTGTATTTCCAAGTATACTAACTCCGTTTTCTATAGATGAGTACTCATCTATACTTACTGTACTTTCTATATATATACTTTGGGGTAGTCTCATTTTTGTACCACTTTGCATGAGATTAGCTTTTATTTTATTTGCCATTATAAGCTCAGCGCTACTTAACTCATATGGAGAGTTTACCCCCATAAAGGAATCTTCACCCACATATATAGGAGATATTATTTTATTTTCAGCTTTTGCAAGACCTATGATATCTGTTATATAGTATTCATTTTGGGCATTATTATTTGTTAGCTTTGGTTGATATTTTTTTAAGATATCTCTTTTAAATAGATATACACCTGTATTTATAGTTGTTACTTCTAATTCTTTTTTTGAGGCGTCTTTTTGTTCTACTATTCTTTTTATTTGTTTGTCTTGTATTATTACTCTACCATAGCCTGATGGATTATCTATATCTATTACACCTAGGTTTATATCTGAATCTTCATTTAAAAAAGCTTCTAGGTCAGTAGATGATACAAGAGGCATATCTCCATTAAGTAGCAATATTTTTTCATGTTTTGGATTAATATCTTTTATAGCTCCACCAGTACCTGGAAAGTTTTTAATATCTTGTGTTATGAAGTTTAGAGTTTTGTAGTTATTTAAATGTTCTTTGATGAGCTCTTCGCCATGATATGTTATGATTGTTACATCATCGCTTAGTTTAAGGCTTTCATCTACTAGATATTCAATCATGGGTTTACCACATATTCTGTGTAGGACTTTTGGTAGTTTTGATTTCATACGAGTACCAAAACCAGCTGCTAATATAACAATGGATAAATTCATGATTAAATACCTTCTGTATTATATGTAAGAGTTCCCCAACCCCATTTTATAAATTACTTAGATTTAGCTACTTGTTCTTTAAGTGCTTTACCTGGTTTGAATTTTGCAACTGTAGTAGCAGCAACTTGTACTTCTTTACCAGTTCCTGGAACTTTAGCAGTTCTTGCAGCTCTGTCACTTGTTGAGAAAGTTCCAAATCCTATTAATGCTACATTTTCTTTTTTTGATAAGCTTTTACCAATAGTTTCTAATACACTATCAACTACTGATGTAACATCTTTTTTTGAGATGTTAGTTTGTGAAGCTACTTCGTTTACCAGCTCAGTTTTATTCATTTTTAGGTCCTTTTATGGGTGATTTGGGATATTGTACTTAATATTAGATTATAAAATCAAGTAAAATAACATCTTTTTTAATACATTGAGGTTATATTATCTATTTTATCCCAAGAATTGGTGTTTTTTGAGTGATTTAGTATATTTTCTACGTATCTAGCGAAGATGTCAGTTTCTATATTTACATGAGTATTTAAGTTGTATTTTGCGAATATTGTGTTTTGGTATGTATGAGGAATTACACCTATATAAAAGATATTGTTTTCGACCTTGTTAACAGTTAAGCTCACACCATCAACTGCTACACTTCCTTTTGATACTATATACTTCATATATCTGTTTGGAACTTCAATTCCTATTTCATATATGTTTGAAAGCTTATTTATTGACTTAATACTACCCTTAGTATCAATATGACCCTGAAGTATATGACCATCAAGTCTATCACTCAGCATCATAGCTGGTTCTATATGTACTTTGCCTATGAAGTTTTCTATAGCTACGAGGTTTTGAGTTTCTTCACCTATTTCAACACTAAAGCTCGAAGTATCAAAACTAACGACAGTAAGACATACTCCATTGACTGCTATACTATCCCCTATATCAGGGGTATAGTCCGCTTTGATAGTTAGTATATTATTGCTCAGGGACTCTACATTTCCCATTTCTCTGATAAGACCTGTAAACATATTAGATTATTTCTGCACTTCCAATGACTAAGTCATCACGGTAGAATACTGTTCTTTGACCTTTTGCTATACCCATTACATTCTCATCTAGCTTGATTGAAGCTGTACCGTCTTTGATTGTGACTGTACCTTTTATTTTTGGGCTTCTGTATCTGATTTTGATTTGAGCTTCAAAACTTGTATCTGATACAAACATATTAAGGTCATCAGCCTCAAATTCATTTCTTTTAAGATCATCAAGTTCACCTACGACGATAGTATTATTGTCATTATTTACATTAAGTACATAGTGCGGAGTATGCGCACCATTTATAGTGAAGCCTTTTCTTTGACCTACTGTATAGTGCATATACCCTTTGTGTTTACCTACTACTTTACCACTTGGGTCAAGTACGTCTCCATCTTTTTTGGTTTCAGTGTGACGGTCTAGTATATCTATGTAGGTTTTATCCACAAAACATATTTCAGAGCTTTCTGCTTGTTTTGCAAAAGATTCAAGCACTGTTATCTGAGATGCATACTCTTTTACGTCTTTTTTAAGAGATTCGCCTAGTGGGAAGATAAGGTCTTTAATAGTACTTGGATGAATTGCAGATGTGAAGTATGTTTGATCTTTTGTCATATCAACAGCTTCTTGAAGTAAGCCATCTTTGATTCTGATATAGTGTCCAGTAGCAAGTTTTTCGTAACCTTGTTCTTTTGCGAACTTTAGCATTTCTCCAAACTTGATTGTTTTGTTGCACCATACACAAGGGTTTGGTGTTTTACCGTCTATATAGGTTTGTACAAATGGATCATATACATTTTTGGCAAATTTATCAGCGATATTTAGTATATGGTACTCTATATCAAGATACTCTGCTACTTTTTTAATTTTGTCAATGTTTTTTTTATGGTATTCGTCATTATTAAAAAGCTGTAGGTATACACCTGCTATTTCATGACCTTCATTTTTGAGTTTGTGAGCTGTGACTGTGGAATCTACACCACCACTCATTGCTACCATTATTTTCATTCAAATACCTTAAAATTTCATTATTTTTTGAAATTATATTTCTTAACTCACGAAATTTTCTTATAACATTTAGTTATAAGAGATTTCATTCTTTATTCTGATATAATAATCAAATTTTTTAAAGGATAGATTAGTATGAGTGAATATCTACTAAATACTTATGCAAAAAATAGTACTAATTTTGTAAAAGGCAACAACGCTAGACTATATGATGATAAAAACAATGAGTATATAGATTTTGGAGCTGGTATAGCAGTAGTGAGTGTAGGACATGCAAATAAGAGAGTATTAGATGCTATTAATGACCAAGCGAGTAAGATAATACATATATCAAACCTATTTGGTATAGAGCTTCAAGAAAGACTTGCTCAAAAAATGGTAGAGCTTAGTGGCTATGATATGAAAGTGTTCTTTGGTAATAGTGGAGCAGAAGCAAATGAGGGAGCTATAAAGATAGCTAGAAGATATGGCGAACTTAATAAGAACAAAAGCACAAAGACAAATAGAACAAAAATAATAACTCTTAAAAACTCATTTCACGGTAGAACTCTAGCTACACTAAAAGCTACAGGACAATCAAATATGCACAAAAGCTTTGGGCCATTCCCTGATGGATTTGAATATGCAGAGAATATAAGTGATGTATATAATCATATAGACTCTAACACTGTAGCTGTAATGTTTGAGCTTATACTAGGTGAGGGTGGAGTAAGTGCTTGGGACAAAGAAGAGGTACAAAAACTAGCAACTCATTTGAAGTCTCAGGATATATTACTTATTATTGATGAGGTACAAACAGGAGTATACAGAACAGGGGAGTTCTTATGCTCAAACCTATATGGTATTACACCTGATGTTATAAGTCTAGCCAAAGGTCTTGCTGGAGGTGTTCCAATAGGTGCAGTGATGACGACACTAAAAGATATATTTGTTCCAGGAGATCATGGAAGTACCTTTGGAGGGAATTATCTTAGCTCGCGAGCAGCTCTTGAAGTCCTCTCTATACTAGAGGAAGCCCAAGAAGAGATGGAAAATAATATGCAATACTTTGAAAAAGAGCTTTTGATTATAGCTTCAAAATACAATCTAAGCTTAACAGGTATAGGATATATGAGAGGTATGAAACTAAAAGATGACGATACACTTAAAGCTGTAGCCGAGCAATGTCTATCAAATAAGCTAGTAGTATTAAAATCAGGTAACTCAACGCTAAGATTCTTACCACCTCTTACAATCACAAAAGAAGAGATTGATATAGGTATAAGTAGACTTAAAGATTCACTAAAGTCTGTATTAATCAAATGAAAAAGATAGTTTTACTCTCAAGTGTTGTAGCGGTACTACTTTCTTCCGATATAAGAGAAGATAAACAAAGACTATATGAATTTGATGTTAATCAATCCAAATATGATGCAAGAGCGTTAAAGATGGATGTATTTGAGCCTATAGTACTCTCATGGCAAAAGACTAGTGACAATATAAACGGCTTTGACGTAGATAGTGAAATATATAGAGCAGGTATCAATCAATCAATCTCACTTGGTACTTACTACGCAGTAAAGTATGCGAATAAAACAAGAGATATATCATATACAAGTATAGACATAGTAAAAAACAGCGATGAGCTTACAAAGAATAGTATAGTTGTGAATCTATTGAAAATAGACCTAATACTCAAAAAACAAAAATTATTAATAAAAAATAGCGAGATAAATATAATTCAAAAAACAGACTCATATAAAGATGGTCTTATAGATATAAGTTTTCTAAATGACGCAATAATTGCAAAAAATAATTTGAAAATAGCGTTAGAAGATTTGAACTTACAAAAGAATCTTCAAATACAAGAGCTTTTAAAACTAAGTAACAAAAACTATAAACAAATAGAATTAGAAGAGTTAAACGAAATTAGCTTTGATGAGTATATAAAAGATGATTTAGAATACAAACTAAGTACTCAAACATATGATAGCCTTGATTATGAAAAAAGAGTTAGATTCTCAAGAAACCTACCATCTCTTAATCTTGGGGTAAGCTATTCTAAGAATGTGAGTAGTGATACTGAGGGGACAAACTATGTTGTGGGTGCAAGTGTTCCTATAGGCGATTTTTCGCTTATTAGTCAGTATCAAAGTGCCAAAGTACAAAAACTAAAACAAAAGCTAATTTTAAGCGAACTTAAAAGAGATAAAAAAATAGACTTTAATACTCTTGAGCTAGAACTTCAAAGCCTCAAAAATAAAATAAAAATATCAAAAGAGAATATAAAGACCTATGATGAGCTTTTAAAAGATATAAGCGAAAAACTATCTTTAGGAGTTTCTACTTCTTATGACAAAGATATCATCAAAAATACTTTTAATATCTCCAAAATAGAAAAAGAGCTTCTAGAGCTTGATAAAAAATTGGTTTTATTTAAAATAAACAGATGGAAACTCTGAATTTAGAGGTCTCAATTAATAGATGAGGTATTAGAGTTTAAAATAATATAATCTATACTATGCAAAAAATGATTCATGAAAAATATTGGAAAGAATTAGAATTAGTACTACCTTCAAACAAGTTTGATATGTCACGTCTTAAAAAAGCCTATGTCTTTGCTGACAACGCTCATATCACGGATAAACGTAAAAGTGGCGAACCTTATATAATGCATCCAGCTGCAGTTGCCAAAATTGTTTATGATCAAGAACTTGATGAAGACTGTATCATAGCAGCTTTCTTGCACGATACAGTAGAAGATACTGATACTAGTATTGAAGAGGTTGAATCAAGATTCACTCCAAGTGTGGCAACCCTAGTTGATAGTCTTAGTCATTTCACAGAAGCTCTTAATTCAAATGATATAAAAGATGTAAAAACTCTAAGAAAGATACTGTTTTCTATGAGTAAAGATTTTCGTACGGTATGTATAAAGATAGCAGACCGTCTACACAATATCTCAACTCTGCAATATATGCCTAAAGACAAACAAATCCCCTAAATCTTTCAAGACCTTTAATAAACATGAAAATATAAACTACAAACCAACATCCCCAAAAACCAAAAAAAAGTTAAAGAATTTTTTCCTTTTGATGTCCAAAAAACCTAAAATAAAAAGAATTCCAACCCAAATAATGTTTAAGTTTTCTAACATAATAGTACCTTCATTAATAATCTACTTTTTGATATAGATATATTATACCTCATAAGTTTTTTTATTCTGTTAACTGGTTTTCTCAAACCTGCTTTAAAATAGAGTCTTTGAATTGCACCTTCTAAATAAAAATGTACTATCCTCTTTGTTCAGAAGGCTCACTTTAACTTTAGTAAAAGTTGGCGAAATAAAATTATATTTAGAGACTCAAACCTCTGTATTTGCTAATTCAATTAATTCTTTATCTTTAAAAAGTAGATTATTAATCATTTGTCCTAAATCTGTATTTTGTTTTTTTGCTAATTTTGCGAAAAAATTTTCTACTTCGGGTTCAAGATAAATAGGTATATGAAAGTTGGCATTTTTATTATAAAACTTTCCTCTTTCTCCATTTGAAAAATCGTATTCTTTTTTCATAAATTTAACCTTTTATATATGCTTTTTGCTCATTCTTAGTTGCTTTTCTAGCACTAATAATTCTTATATTAAAGTTGTTCTTATTCACTAATCTAAATGTATGAATGACAACTAAAGTTCTAGTTTTAAAGTCCATCCCAAGAGTAATCCATCTATCTTCTACAAGACTATGTTCTTCATCAAAAATGGAAATAGCATTTTTATCTTTAAACACAGAAGTAGCATCTTCAAAACTAATTCGATGTTTTAAAAAATTACTTTTTGCTTTATTAAAGTCCCATTCAAAATTATAATTCATCAACAACCCTATCATAAGCTTATAACTATTATATCTAATAAATTTGAATGTCATAAAAATTGAGTTAAAGTAAAGTTTTGGGTTGCTGAAAAGTTACTCAATATAACTTCAAAAAAAATAAACATTAAAATACTTTAAATTTGGTAATTTATAATAGTCTATATATTTTATTGGTTAAAACAATATCCACTTTTATATCTTTCTTTTAAAAAGAAACAAATTCATTACTTTTTGGTAACAAAAAAGTAAAACCTTGTGCTTGCACTCTCTGTGAGAAAAATAATCACGGCTTCAGAGTTTATTTGAGTACAAATAAATACCTAAAAAGAGTGTATAAAATAAATCAATTGCGGAACTCATAATAGAGATATTGCTCCCAGCAATACCTCTTATTACTCAAACAGTCCTCATTTTGATAGATTGATTTTATACACTCTTTTTAGCTCTTGCAGATGTGAGAGTGAGAAAAAAACCTCAAATATAAAATCTTTATATCCCAATTTTTAGCGTTTATAGAGTGAACAAAAAGTATAATAATTCCGTTAAGAAATTCAAATTGTTTGAGTGAAGCGAGTTTTTGAATTTTAGGAATTATTATGTTTTTTGTGAGTTTAATTTTGTATCCAAAATCTCTATAACTAGCGAAGAGCTTTTTTTTAATCTTTTTTGTCGAGGAGCAAAGGAAATTCAAGCCTAAATGGCTTGGAGTAAACTTTGTGAGTAAAGATTAATTTAATTCGTAAAACCTTCTTATACATTTAGGTACAAAATTTTTACTCTCTTTTCAAAAGTAACTAAGAATATTTTAAACTTTTTACTAGAGTTTCTAGCTCTAAGATTCTATTAGAATTAATAGCCACCCCTATATTATTTGGAATTTGTGTGATTGGCATTGGTATATTGGAGGTCGGCGCGGTCACTATCTTTATTTCTCCTGTAGCAGTATGCATCGCTCCTGCATAATGAATACCCAGCAAGAAGATTCGATTCCCTACCATAATTGTGTTACCTCTACTATCCATATACCCCCCTATGTTCGCTAAAAATACGGGGGATCCACTTGAACCGGGAAAGCTAGCAATATCTGTTAAAAATTCAGTATTTCCATTCCACGAAATATTAGTATGCGTGGCCGTTATACCTTTACGGATGACCGGAAGGTTATTTTTGGAGTCCCATATTCCATTTGGATATCCGATCATTACTATTTCTTCCATGGAAGATAGGTCAGAACGAATACTATCACTTGGAATCAAACTAATTGGGAGTGCCATATAAAATAATTTATCTCCGCTAGCTTTCACCTGATTTAAGAGAGGTCCTATAGGGAAAACAGCCAAATCAACCTTTGGGTCAGGATGTAGTACGCACTGATCTTCAAAATTTTCAATTTGAAATTGTTGATGGCTCCCCAAATTTGGTGCTCCATCGTCTCCTGCTGTAGTTACATGAAACCTACCAAGTTGCGCACCAGCAATTACATGCTTATTGGTAACTATCACAGGAATACTCGAATCCCCATTTTGAAGAAAATTCATATAGAAACCTGTACCAGTAGAATTACCACCATTACGAAGAATGGTTTCAATTCTAACTGTACTATGAACTAGCTGTTCAATGGGCCCGAGATTCATAAATCACCTTCTTGCATAACTAGTGATAATAATATACTTTGCATAATATCACTTTCCTTTTTGATTTTAAACTATAGAATAGTATTTTCATTTTTTATTAAATTATCTGAATTATATTCAATTTACTGTATATATTAGTCTATATATTATGATATTAAAACATATTATACTAGTTATTAATATTTAGGATTATACTTTTAGATATTGTAAGTGATAAAATTAGAGTAAAACACTATAACCCTCAAACTGAAAGATCTTATATTGAGAGATTCTTAACTCATCTTATTCTTAAAAAGAAGTTGAGTTAAAGCCCTTTGAATTTTTGAATTAACTTTTATCTATAAAACTCTTAATCTCATCAAAAATACCCTCAACACTTCTTTTAGCATCAATCACAACATAATCAATCCCCAAAAATTCCAAAACCTTTATCATATTCTCTTGTATAGATAACAAATACTCTATACCTCTAAGCTCTATCTTATCATGAGACTTTTTTGAAAGTCTTGTATTTAATTCATCTTTATCTAAGCTAAGAAGTATCACTTTATCAGGTAGCTTCCCATCTAAGCAAAGCTTATTTAAGTTCCCTAGCATTTCTAAGTCATCAAAGTTTTGCATCGCATAGGCGATACCTGAGACAAGCCCTCTATCACTTATTACAAAATCATTAGGCTCAACAACTCTTTTGTAATGTTCTGCTCTATCAGCTAAGAATAAAAACATTTCACAAACGCTACTTTTTATGTCATTTTCTAATACTAGGCTTCTTATGGTTTTACCTACATTAGTTCCACCTGGTTCTTTTGTGAAGACTGCGTTTTTATATTCTTGCTTTAGTAGTTCTATTTGTGTGGATTTTCCTGCTGTGTCAATTCCTTCAAGAATTACATACATATTTTACTACTCCACTTGGAATTAGGTGTTTTGGACATGTTCCTTTATTAAGGATTGATCTTACTATTGAAGAGCTGACAAAGGCATTTTTTAGTCTAGGCATAAGATATACGGTATCTATTTTTTCATTAAGAGAGGAGTTGGCATATCCCATTTGGAGCTCATACTCAAAGTCACTAACGACCCTAAGACCTCTAATAATTGTAAATATGTCTTTTTTTGCAGCATAGTCAACAAGTAAAGTATCAAAAGACTCAACACTAACTCTTGGCATATCTACAAATGTGCTTTCTATCATTTCTACTCTTTTATCTATATCAAACATTGGGGTTTTGTTGTCCCCATTTGCTACACCTATGATAACTTCATCAAAGATATTCAAAGCTCTATATATAATATCAACATGACCATTTGTAATAGGATCAAATGTACCTGGATAAATGGCTCTAGTCTTCATATGTCTAGCCTTTAAGAGTTTTAATAAAGTGTCATTATAACACTATCAAATTATAAAGTTTTCATAAAGCTTTATAATTTTAAAAACTTGACAATTATCAAGACATTAATTCAAAATATGTACTATAATTACCTAAAATATATTCAAAGGTATCAAAAATATGGACAAGCAAACAATATCAATCATCAAAGCAACTGCTCCTATTTTAAAGAGTAAAGGAGAAGAGATAACTACACAGATGTATTTTCTTCTTTTTAATAGATATCCAGAAGTAAAAGAGCTTTTCAAGAATGCTGGCAAAGATCAATACAAAAAACTTGCAAATGCGGTCTATGCCTATGCTGCAAATATTGACAAACTAGAAAACTTAGAAAAAAGTATAGCTACAATAACATCTAAGCACGTTGAGACAAACATCAAGCCTGAACACTATCCACTAGTAGGAGAATGTCTAATTCAAGCTATCAAAGATGTACTTAAAGATGATGCTACAAAAGAAGTTATAGATGCTTGGAGTAATGCTTATACATTTCTAGCTGATGTATTTATAGCAAAAGAAAAAGGGCTTTATGAAGCTAAGTGAAGTACTTAAAAAAATAGAGTTTTTTTCACACTTAGATGATCATGAGTTATTAGAGCTTGAAAATATTTCATCTTTATCTAAATATGTGAAAGATCAATCTGTATTTACCCAAGGTGACAATAATACCCATCTGCTTATATTAGTAGATGGGTCTGTGAATGTCTATAAAAGTGATGACAAGGGAAACCAAATAATAATAGGTACATTTAAACCATACTCTTTTATAGCCGAAGCAGCAACCCTAAATAAAATACCTTTTCCATCTTCTTGTATATTCACAAGTGCAGGATATATACTAAAAATAGATTTAATAAAGTTTGAAAAGATGTTTTTATTAAAATATAGAGTCTCATACGAAATAATCAAATCACTACTAAGCAAGATAGACCTACTTCAACAAAATATTCATTTCAACCTAGCTTCAAACTCAAAAGATAAAATTTTGTATTTCTATAGCAAAAACGAAGACTTACAAACAAAACTAAAACAATATGAAATAGCTTCTATACTCAATATCACACCAGAAACACTATCAAGAAACACAAACAAACTGATAAAAGAAAAAAAGCTAATAAGGATAGGAAGCCTTTATAAAGTCAACAAAAACTAACCTTCCCACCTCTTAAACAAATCATGCTCAATACCAAGTAAATCAAACCACTTACCAATCACAAAATTCTCCATATCATCTAAAGAGCTTTGTTCTGAATAGTACCCCATTACAGGAGGAGCTATGATAACTCCATTTGAAGAAAGCTTAGCCATATTTTCCAGTATGATAGTACTATATGGCATTTCACGGACTGCAAGTATTAGTTTTCTTCTTTCTTTTAGCATCACACTCGCTGCGCGCGAAATAAGATTATCACTTATACCACAAGCTATTTTACTAAGAGTATTTGTACTACAAGGTACTACTATCATAGCATCTGTCTTATATGAACCTGAAGCTACATTTGCACTTATAGTAGAGTTTTTATGTATATTTATATGATTTTCTTTTTCTAGTACTACTTTTGAGTTATCACTAAGAATAACATTCACTTCGATATCTTTAGGGATTAGTTTTACTAGCTTAAGTCCTAAGTTAGCTCCACTTGCCCCACTAATTGCTACTGTTATTCTTACCATTGATATACTTTTAAATCACCATCATCTAAAAACTCATTAATTACCTTGCTACCTTTAGAACAAAAAAACTTACTATAGAACACTAATTTCACGCAGATATCTTAATTTCGAGACCAAAAGAAGAAATTATTTTATTAATAGTTTCAAATCCTGGTTTAGCTCCATTATTAAATACTTTATATAAACTTTGTCTTCCTAGCCCAGAATTTTTAGAAATTTCACTCATACCTTTTGATTTTGCCACATTACCTAAGGCTTCCAAAAATTCATCCATATCACCATCTTTTAAAATTTGTGATAAGTATTCTGATATAGATTCTTTACTATCTAGATATTCAGATAAATCAAATTTTGTTATTTTATGCATAAATTAACTCCTCTAAAACTTTCTTTGCTTTAGCAATGTCTTTAGTTTGAGTAGACTTATCTCCACCTACTAGTAATACAACTATACTGTCTTCTTTTTTTGTATAGTATATTCTATATCCGGGACCTACTTTAACCCTTAGCTCAAATAAATTGCTAGATATGGACTTATAGTCTCCAAAATTACCATTTTTAATTCTATCAATTCTTCTTAATATTGATATACGAGCTTTAATGTCTTTAAAAGCCAACTATTAAATAACTCCGTCTTATATATATTCATATTGTATCTGATTGGAGACAAAAAGTCAAAGTATTCATTTTTAAGTTATACATTAATTTCTAGAAGAACTTCTACAGTTCTTCTTTTACTTCAAATACTTTCTAGGATCTGTTATCTTACCCTCTATGGCACTTGCTGCTACTGTTGCTGGGCTTGCTAAGAATACTAGTGAACTTCCGTGTCCCATACGACCTTTGTAGTTTCTGTTTGATGAGCTTATCATTTTGCCTTTGTTTGATAGTACACCCATGTGTTTACCAAAACATGGTCCGCAGTTTGAGCTTTCTAGGTTTGCTCCTGCTTTTGCGTATTTGGCGAAGTCTCCGTTTTCTAGTATTTGGTTATATATTTTTCTACTTCCTGGAATTACTATTAGGTTTACATCTGGATGAACTTGTCTGTCATTTACTATTCTTGCGCCAATGGCAAGATCACTTAATCTTCCGTTGGTACATGAGCCAATATACGCGTTATTTACTATAGCGTCAGTTACACTTGCGAATGAGTGTGAAGACTCTCTTTGTGAGCGTTCTATCATCTCATCAAGTTTTGATATTCCTATTACATTTGCTGGAAGATGTGGGAACGCTACCATAGGCTCAATCGCACTTAAATCTATATCTATCACTTTTTCATAAGAGCTTAAGTCGTTTTCGAAGTTTGATTTGAAGCTATCCCACTGAGTCCCTGTTGCATTTATGTATTTATCGATTTCGTCATCATATTCAAATATTCCAGTTCTTGCACTCATTTCTACACACATATTTGCCATCGAAAATCTATCATCCATATTAAGTGAGGCTATACCTTTTCCACCAAATTCTGCTACCATCTTTGAGCATCCTTGTGCACCCAACATACCTATGATATAGAGTATCACATCTTTACCACTTACACCAAGACCAAGCTTGCCTGTTAGGTTAAAATATATTGATTTTGGTACTGTAAAGTTATACATAAATCCTGTAGCCATAGCAAGTTGCGCGTCAGTTGTGCCAGCTCCAAAGCTTAATGCGTTTATAGCTCCATTTGTATCGGTATGTGAGTCAGTCCCTATTACTATGTCTCCAGCGACTATATGACCACTCTCAGCCATAAGGATATGCTCTACTCCATCACCCTCTTTAAACATCTTGATACCAGTCTTGCCTGCAAATTCACGCATCATGTCCATACCTTCACTTACTTTTGCTGAGCTTGATGGTACAGTATGATCAGGAATAAGAAATATTCTTGAAGGATCATATACTTGTTTTGCTGGGTCTACATTCTTAAGAGTATTTCCAAAATCATTTTGAAAGTATGCAAGTGCTGGAGGTGCTATTACTTCATTCATAAACATTTTTGTTATAGGAAGACGCTCTACTAGGTCTCCTGCTTTGACTGATCTACCAATATTATGTGATACTATTTGTTCTACTAATGTCATCTTTTGTTATCCTTAATTATTCTTATAAGTTTTTGTATTATCTATTCTAAATATCCGCATCCCATTATACCGCCAGCAAGATTTATCGCATTTTTAAAGTCAAATCTATCTTTTAGTATTTGGCATACTTGAGCACTACGTGAACCTGCATGACAATATACTACTGTTGGAATATCTTTAAAGTCTTTGATACTGTCAACATCTTTAAAAAACATACTTGTAGGCAATATCACATCAGTATCAGGAATTTTCCCATTTCTTTCTTCTAAAAGTTCTCTAACGTCTACAAGTTTGAAGTTAAGTTTACCTTCATTTCTTGCGTCTAAAAGCCGTCTAAGTTCATGTGATGATATTTCTGGTCTACTAAGTATTCCCTCAAGTTCTTTTGGGACACTACTATTTATTGATTCTTCTTTATTCTTTACAAAAGTAGGATCATTAAATATTTTACAATGACAAGAACCTTCATTTGGTATTTCATTTGTTAATGCTGGTGTACAAGGACACATTCTATTTTCAGAATCTTTTACTTGTTCCTCTTTCGTCTCACCCATCACCATAAAACAAGGACAAAAATACTCACCATAAACTATCTTATTTCTAGTCAGTCCGATTTTTATGTTTTCGTTTATTTCATTGTTTTCGTTATATACAAAATTATTAACTTTACATACATTATCAGTATATCTAACTGTGTTTTTTAACTCTTCTTTAAATTGTGGTGAATTTATATCTATTTTCATCTGTTTTCCTCAAGTATTATTTATTTAAATATTTCGCTGTATAGCTTCCTGATTTGTCCACTCTTGAGACAAGATCTTTTACCGTTCCTGCGTCTACTATAGTTCCACCTTTGTTTCCTCCATCTGGTCCCATATCGATTACATAATCAGCATTTTTGACAACATCAAGGTTGTGTTCGATTACTATCATTGAATTCCCTAAGGTCACAAGATGATGAAGTACACCTGTTAATCTATCTACATCGCTAAAATGCAAGCCTGTTGTTGGCTCATCTAATATATACAGAGTCTTACCTGTATCATTTTTACTTAGTTCTCGTGAGAGCTTTATTCTTTGGGCTTCTCCACCACTTAGTGTTACTGCATTTTGACCTAGTGTTATATAGTCAAGTCCTACATCTTTAAGTACTTTTAATTTTTTATGTAGTTTTGGAATAGCTTTGAAGAACTCGTAAGCTTCATTTACACTCATGTTTAGAACATCTGAGATATTTTTGCCTTTGTATAGAACTTCAAGAGTTTGAGTATTATATCTATGTCCATTACACAAATCACAATTCACTATCACATCAGGTAAGAAGTGCATAGAAATTTTAAGTTCACCCTCGCCTTTACACTTTTCACATCTTCCACCTGTGACATTAAAAGAAAATCTTCCTATTTTGTAGCCTTTTATTTTGGCTAATTTTGTTTGTGAGAATATATCTCTTATATCATCCATTATTCCAGTATATGTTGCTGGATTACTACGAGATGTTTTACCTATTGGTGATTGATCAAGATATATTACCTTATCAAGACCTTCATATCCACTTAGCTTTACATCTTTGATTATAGTAGTATTCTTGTACCCAAGAGCATTTTTTATAGCTGGAAGAAGTACTTGAAGTATGAGTGAGCTTTTACCACTTCCACTTACTCCTGTAACTGCCACAAAGTTATTAAGTGGTATTTTTAGATTTAGTTTATTAATATTATTTATAGTTACATTGTCAATTTTTAGAAACTTTTTTTGAGGTCTATTATGTAAGTGAGTTACTTTTTTCCTACCAAAAAGATAATCAGCTGTTTGAGTTTTCGCTTTTTGAAGTTCTTTATATGTTCCAGCAAAGACTATATCTCCACCATATTTTCCAGCTCCTGGACCAATATCTATTATGTAGTCTGCTGCTTTTATAGTCTCTTCATCATGCTCTACAACTATTAGTGTATTACCTTTGTCTTTTAGGTTTTTGAGTGTTTTTATTAGTTTAAATGTATCTTTTTCATGTAATCCGATACTAGGCTCATCAAGTACGTACATAACACCTGTAAGACCACTTCCTATTTGAGATGCTATTCGTATTCTTTGAGCTTCTCCCCCACTAATACTTCTTGCATCTCTTCCAAGACTCAAATAACCAAGCCCCACATCAAACAAAAAATACAATCTTTGTTTGAGTTCTTTTAATATAGGTAAAGAAATTTGTTGTTTTATTGATGATAAGTGTGCAAAGTTTGCTTCAGTTGAGAAAAATTTATATACCTCTTCTATTGGTAGATTTATCATTTGTGAAATAGGCTCATTTGCTACTTTTACAGCCAGAGATGAAGCGTTAAGTCTATTGGCATCACAGACATCACACTTCATTTCTACCATATACTCTTTCATATCTTTTTCGTCTTTGTTTATACTATATGCTATTACTTTTACACCTTCAAAAGGCTTTTTAAGACGGTGTTTTTTCCATGTAAAGTTAACATCACTTGGAGCACCATTTAGTACTAATTTTTTGTTATGAGCTTCTAGGTCTTTAAAAGGGATTGTTGTATCAATACCATTTTGTTCACAAAAGGCATTTAGGAACTTAGCATAGTAGCTTTTATTAAACCCATAAAGTATTTTGATTGCGCCATCGTTTATAGTCTTGTCTTCATCTATGATTTTATTCATATCAAGAGTATACTTGATACCAAGGCCATCACAGCTCTTACAAGCTCCTTTAGGAGAGTTGAAAGAAAAACTTAGTGGTTCAAGCTCTTCATAACTGATTTTACAATCAAAACAAGCAAAATGTTCACTGTATTTTTTGTGAGGTTCAAGTCCTACTTCTTCATGATTAAGAATATCAAGTTCAACTACACCAAAGCTTTCTTTGAGTGCTTTTTCTATATCGTCTGAGATTCTTTGCTTATTTTCTGGTTTAATTACTACTCTATCGACTACTATCTTGATGGTATGAAGTTTAGTTTTTTTTAGATCTATATCTTCATCAAGTCTTACCATCACACCATCTATCATAGCACGGACATATCCTTTAGCACGAAGAGATTCTAGTACATCTGCGTATGCACCCTTTTTACTATTAACTATAGGTGAGAGAATATTTAGTTTTGTTCCCTCAGGAAGTAAGAGTATCTGATTGATAATATCTTCTGTATTCATATGAGATATTTCTTGATGACACTTATGACAGTGCTGAACCCCTACTCTTGCATAAAGAAGCCTTAAGTAGTCATATATCTCAGTGATAGTACCTACTGTACTTCTTGGGTTTTTGCTTGTTGTTTTTTGATCTATTGCGATAGCTGGAGTTAGTCCATCTATCTTATCAACATCAGGTTTATCCAGCTTTCCAAGGAATTGTCTTGCATACGATGAAAGTGATTCTATATATCTTCTTTGACCCTCACTATACAAAGTATCAAAAGCAAGAGTAGATTTTCCACTACCACTAATCCCAGTTACTACCACAAATGAGTTTTTAGGAATTGTTAAATCTATATTTTTTAAATTATGCTGGCGTGCACCTGTTATAACTATATTATTTGTCATATACTCACTTAATTGAAATTATTTCTATCTCTGTTGGTATTAATCTAGACTCAGATTTTTTTAAAATCTTTGCTTCCACTGCTATTACATGACTTTGATACTCTTCATAGTTTTCATTGTTTACTATTTTATATGATTTCTTAGAATCAATTTCTTTGATAGACAAATAAGAAAACGGTTCATTCCCTACGCGAGATACTTTACCCTCGATATGTATTGAGTCAGAAGAATTAACACATCCGTTTAACATAAATCCAAAACCAACTATCATTAAAATTTTCTTTATCATTATATATCCTTTATTCGTTAAAATTCGTTTTCATAGATTTTACATATTTTTTAGTATAAAAATATTGTAAAATGCTAAATGCTAGTAAAAAAGACCCTATCGCCAGAATAAAAATATCGTTTTTAATAAAAAAATGAAAACCAAGAAAAATTAAACCAAAAATAAGAGTGTATAAATTTGGAATTAAACTATTTTTGCTCATTTTTGAATAAATTTTTTTGTTATTTTCAATCAAATCATTTAAAAATCTAACTTCGTTTTTACAATTATCATCTTTACAAGCAAGTCCCATACCAGTATCTACCATACAATTTTGACATATACCTTTATTACAATATTTACAAGTTCCTAAAGAGTCTTGATTGTTATGAATAAAACATTTCATTAAAATCTACTTCCTATAGAAAAACTAAATCTCTGTGTATCATCTCCTACCTCATCTTCAGGTGTTGAAAATATAAACTGTAATGGTCCAAGAGCAGTAACCCAACCTATACCCCAACCAAAAGAGCTTCTTTTGATTTCATCAAAACTTGATTCACCAATCATACCATAATCATAAAATCCAAATAACCTCATCTTTGCGTCTTTAATTAGAGGTATACTAACCTCAATAGAACTTGCAAAAAGTCTTTTACCACCTATTTGATCTCCATTTGAATTTTCTGGACTAAGTGAGTTTGTGTCAAACCCTCTTAATGTACTTAATCCCCCAAGATAGAGTTTTTCATTTATTGGTAGATATCCTTCATCTTGTGCGAGCTGAACATTTGCTCTATATCTAACAATAAGATCATACCCAATCAAATCCTCAAAACCATAAAAAGCGCTCACTTTACTATAAGACTTAATAAACTCCATATCTCCACCAATACCAGCATATTGTAAACTTGTATTAGCTTTAAATCCACTTCTTGGTAAGAAAAAATCATCTGTTGAGTTATACCCAATAAACGGAGTTACAAAACTTTTAATGTTTGAGCCTTCCCTATAAAGTCCCGTACTATTAACATCTATATTTGTAAGCTCTATATCTTCAAGTCCATAAGAAAGAGATGCTGTTAATCTTCTTGTAAGCTTTCTACCTACTTTTACACTAAATCCAGTTTTATCTTCATCGTAACTAGTAAAGTCATACTCTTTTTTAAAGATACTTGCACCTAAACTATACTTTGAGTCATTAAATCTTGGATTTTGAAAATATAATTCACCTTTTGTTGTAGTAGCTGATCTATCTACTGAAATACCAGCTTCTATCCCACTACCAAATATATTTCTATCATTTACATTAGCATTAAGAAGTAGACCATCACTACCGTATCCTATACTACCTATAAGACTTCCAGTAGGTCCTTCTGATACATTTACTACAATATCAACTTGATCATCCTCTACAAAATTTTTATCTATTACTATACTATCGAAATATCCAAGTCTTCCAAGACTTGATATCGTATCAGCATAATTAAGTTCAGTATATACTTCACCAGGTATTAAGTATAACTCACGCCTGATAATCCTATCAAGAGTTCTACTGTTTCCTTGAATATCTACATTTCTTACATATACTTTATTTCCTAGACTCAAATCAAAATATATATTAATAGTTTTATTTGCAATACTTTTTTCAAACTTCGGACGTACCTTTGCTTTTGCAAACCCTTGTGTGTATAGCTCATTTTGAATATCTTTAATATCTGCTCTTAATTTATACACATCAAATAAATCGCCACTTTTGGTATTTAGCTCTTCTTTATATAGAGACTTGTCACTTACACTTACTTGACCTATAGTGTATTGTTCACCTTTAGTTACTTCATAATAAATTGAAGCTTCATTCATACTAAGATCAGCAGACAAAAAAGGCTTTGTCAAATCTACATCTATATATCCATTTGAGAGATAATAGTCTTTAAGCTTACCATAATCAGTTCCAAGTTCAGCAAGACTAAGCTTACCATCATCTCTTCCCCATAACCATCCTAAAAACTGCTGTTTTTTGTTTTTGAGTTCATCTGAGGCTTCTTTATAGTTTGCATTATCACCTACAAGGTCAAACTCTTTTATTCGTACAACTTTTCCCTTGTTCGATACAAATTTAAGATTAACTGCATTTTTATTTATATACTCAGTTTGAACTACCACACTACTTCCAAGATACCCTCTAAATTCCAAAAATGAAGTCAAAGTTTTTTTAGATTTTTCAACTTTGTACTTATCGTAAAGCATACCTTTTTTTAATCCTAATAACTTTAAAGTCTCTTCAACTTTTAGCTCATCAAATCCCAATATCTCGATATTTGCTATATTTGGCTTTGACACTGTTATAAATGTTAGTGTTGAACCATCAAACTTTGATTCTATAGAGTCAAAGTAGCCTTTAGAATAAAGACTTTTGATTGCTCTATTGACTTTTATTTTACTAAAACTATCTTGTTCTTGTATATCTATAACACTTTTTGCTTTTGTAGCAGAGATATGTAAAAGTCCTGTAAATTCTATTTTGTTTATAGTACTAGCAAACGAAATACCACCTAATATAACTAATACTAAAAATCTTTTCATCCAAAAATTCCTCATAATTAAACTTGCCTTACAATTAAACTTGTCGGTAAATCAAAATGTTTTATAATCTCTTCTTCTTTATTTCTCATCTCACCAAAATCTTTCTCGTGATCATATCCTAATAGATGTAACAGTCCATGAATAAAAAGTAAACAAAACTCATTATAAAAAGAGTGTTTATAAAAAGATGCTTTACTCTTAACTTCATCTATATTAATAACAATACTACCAAGTACTAAAAAATCTTGTATTCCAAAACTAAGTACATCCGTACTTTTGTCTTTTTTTCTATGTTTTTTATTTAAATCTTTTATATACTCTGAATTACATACAATTAACTCTATATCTTTAGAATTAGCAAAATAATTTGAAATTTTTTCTAAAAACTCCACTTCTATCTCAAAGTCAGTAAGATTATCTATTTCTATCATCAGAGTATACCTTTGTAGTTTCGAATAATACTAAAAATAAATTTGAATTGCTTAAAACTTTATATCAAAGTTATATAATCCTGAAAATATTTTATAGTAGATATAAAAAGTATATACAAAGGTCATTTATGAGCAAAAATTTCTTATTTACAAGTGAATCAGTTACAGAAGGTCATCCTGATAAAATGGCTGATCAAATCAGTGACGCAATACTAGACTATATAATTGAAAGAGATACAAAAGCAAGAGTGGCTTGTGAAACTCTTCTTAGTAATGGATTCTGTGTAATTGCAGGTGAAATCAAAACAAACGCATACGCACCAATGCAAGAAATCGCAAGAAATATAATAAGAGGTATAGGATATACAAATGCAGACTATGGCTTTGACTATAGAACAGCAGGTATTCTAAACGGTGTAGGTGAACAAAGCCCTGATATCAATCAAGGTGTGGACCAAGCAAATGGAGAAATAGGAGCAGGAGATCAAGGTCTAATGTTCGGATATGCTTGTAAAGAGAGTGAAAACCTCATGCCTTTACCTATAAGCTTAGCTCACACACTTAGTCAAAGACTCGCATCCGTAAGAAAAAATGGTTCATTACCATTTCTAAGACCTGATGGAAAATCTCAAGTAAGTGTAAGATATGAAGACGGTAAACCTGTAGCAATAGATACTATAGTAATATCTTCACAGCACTCTGAGAGTGTCGATATGCAAATGCTCAAAGACTCTATAATCGATGAAGTTATACTTCCAAGCTTACCAACAGACATAGATACATCAAATATCAAATACCATATCAATCCAACTGGAAGATTCGTCATAGGTGGACCTCAAGGTGACGCTGGTTTGACTGGTAGAAAAATCATTGTTGATACATACGGTGGAAGCTGTCCTCATGGGGGAGGAGCATTCTCAGGTAAAGATCCTACAAAAGTAGATAGAAGTGCTGCATATATGGCAAGATACATAGCTAAAAACCTAGTAGCAAGTGGAGCTTGTGACAAAGCAACTATACAACTCGCTTACGCAATAGGTGTAGTTGAGCCAGTATCAGTTATGGTAGATACTCACGGAACTTCAAGTATCCAAACCTCAAAAATCGAAGACTGTGTAAAAACTCTTTTTAAACTTACACCAAAAGGTATTATAGAATCTCTAGATTTACTTAAACCAATATTCTTAAAAACAGCAGCTTACGGACACTTTGGTAGAGATGAATTTAGTTGGGAAAAGACAAACAAAGTAGATGAAATAAAAGATTTCCTAAAAATCTAAGAAATGGCAACTCAAAAACCCCAAAGTGTAACAAAGAAAAAAACTACTAAAAAAAGAAAAAAACTTACACTGAAGCAAAAAGTCAGGTTATATACTTGGCTTTTTCGTATAACTCTATTCTTACTTTTTATTTCTTTGGGGTTTTTAATATATTCTTTTAATACTACAAAGACAATACCAGAAATACAATATATAGAGCTAGAATGTGAAACAATCCCCGAAAGAGATATCTATATTCCAACTATAAAAACACCAAAAGAAGAAATACCAAAACAACCTATAGTTAAAAATATTCCAAAACCAAAACTAGCAATCATCATAGATGACGTAGCGTCATCTTATGAAACAAAAAATATACTCAAAAGTTCAAAGTCCATAACACCATCATTCTTCCCAAAGAATTCAGATCATCCAAATACTCCAGAACTCTCAACTAAATTTAAAACCTATATGATTCACTTACCACTTGAGGCAAATAGCAACTTCACAAGCCAAGAAGCTGGTGTACTAAAAGTAGGAGATCCAATATCAAAGATAGATAATACAATCAAAAATATCCTTGCTAGTTTTCCTGACTTAAAATATGTTAATAATCACACAGGAAGTGTATATAGTAGTGATTATAACTCAATGTATAAGCTACTAAGTGTATTAAAGAGATATAACCTAAAATATCTTGATAGTAAAACTATATCATCTACAAAAGCATCTATCGTAGCAAAAGACTTAAATATGAATATTCTAGTAAGAGATGTATTTATAGATAATATTTTAGATAAAAACATCATAAAAAAACAACTCAAAAAAGCTGTAAACATAGCAAAAGAAAAAGGAAGTGCAATAGCTATAGGACACCCAAAAAAGATTACACTACAAACAATCAAAGAATCAGCCTCACTCTTTAAAGATGTAGAATTAGTACTTATTCATGAACTCTATAACTAATCACCAAATCAATAGCGATCTAAAAATAGACAATCTATACTATGAAGGTAATATAGACTTAATAAACAGACCAAAAATCAGTATTGTAGGAACAAGACGACCATCACATTACACTCAAATACAAACTATGAAAATAGCCTCAGCACTCTGTAACGCAGGATTTGTTATAGTCAGTGGCGCAGCTCTGGGAGTTGATGCTATAGCACATAAAGGTGCATTCCCAAATACTATTGCTGTAATGGCAAACTCACTTGATATAACATATCCAAAAACAAATGCAAATATAATAAACAACATCAAAAAAGATGCTCTTACATTGAGCGAATACAAACCTACAACCAAAGCCACAAGATACTCATTTGTGCAAAGAAATAGAATTGTCGTATATCTGGGAGACATACTAATAGTAAGCGAAGCTGATATTAATAGTGGTAGTATAAGAAGTGCTGAGTATGCAATAAAAATGGGTAAAAAGATATTTGTATTGCCACATAGATTAGGTGAAAGTCTAGGTACAAACGAACTTGTCAAAAATGGATATGCAACTACTATACTAAATGTAGATGAGTTTATAAGCTCATTCGCTCCAACATATATGCCAAAGATAAATGACGAGATATTAGAGTTTTGTAAAGATGGAGTATTTTTGGCCACAGCTCTTGAAAAATTTGGAGACACTATATATGAATACGAAATTGAAGGCAAACTGAAAAATGATGGAATTAATGTCTATGTTGTCTAAAAGCTAATGAAGAAAGAAAGACAAGGAGAATACTTAGCTCTTGGACTAGCTATGATTGAGAGCTGTTTCCCCATACTAAGCATTGTATCTATGTCATATATAGGCGCTATTAATACTTATGCTTATTCTCTTGTTGTAGCTCTATTTTTTCTAACTCTACTAATGCTAAAAAGAAAAAAGTTCAATGAACTCAAAAATACAAAAGAATATAAAAGCCTAGTACTAACAACCTTTTGGATTACATCTTTATTTCTACTGGTATTTATTGGTATGAGATATACCACAGCTGGGAATATGGCTGTTATAATATTTTTGCAACTTCTTTTTTCTTACCTTTATTTTAATGTCTTCGGCAAAGAAAAAATGCAAAGTATTCACCTTCTTGGTGCTATATTTATGGGAATAGGAGCTTTGACTATATTAGTCCCAGATGAGCTTACTTTTAACAAAGGAGACTTACTAATACTCTTAGGTGCTATGATATCTCCCATAGCAAACTACTATCAAAAACAAGCAAGAACTCACTACTCTACAGAAACTATTCTAAGCTTTAGAACAGTTGTAGCACTCCCTTTTGTATTCATCTTAGCATTCATATTTGAACCAACTATCACTTATGAAAACTTCCTAAAAGCACTTCCATATATCCTAACTATAGGAGTACTAGTATATGTAATATCAAAGATAATGTGGATAGAAGCACTTTATAGAATTTCTATAACCAAACTCTCAGCGATGATTGCACTTATACCGGTAATGACACTTATACTTGCATATTTTTATCTAAACGAAATACCTAGTGTAAGACAGATACTAGGAGTACTACCCGTACTCCTAGGTGGATACCTAATTACACGAGAAGTTAAATAATTGCAGATAAATAACACTACTAATTTTCTCGGTGGTAGAGTCTTTTCTGACATGAAAGAATTACTGAATGTATATGCTGGTATGTCTAAATCTGTGAAAGAGATTTAGACTATATAAATAATAGTGGTATCAAACCAATTAAACAACCTAATATAATACCTAGCGTCTCTGCAAGTATAACTTGATTCTTTGACAAGCTATTCGATAAAGTTGGAGGCAATTTCATATGAATTAATTTTTCTACCCATCTTCCAGTTAATATTCCTACAGCATCTGAAAGAGTATTTCCCAAACCAGCGGCCAAAAGAGTATTTGAAACACCAATTCCCAGAAAAAACGAGTCAATTTCATCACCAAAGATTATCATTAAAAAATTATCAATAAATCCAAATATAATAAATGCTACCATAACAGACAACATTCTATTTAATGTTTTTCTTATCATAAGACAAACTACCTTTATAATTTTTACGAATAATAGCCTAAAATATTATAAACAGCCCAAAAACTACTACAAGTTAATGCAAAATAATCATATAATAACAGATATAAAATTGGAGTAGTAAATGAAAGTAGCTGTTATTGGTGGTGGTATAAGTGGTCTTGGTGCATCTTATATTCTAAGTCAAAAGTATGAAGTTGATTTATATGAGAAGGATTCTCGTTTAGGCGGTCATGCTAGAACAACTACAGTTAATGAAAACTCACAAAAGCTTAATATGGATACTGGGTTTTTAGTATTTAACTATGAGACATATCCAAACCTTACAAAACTATTTGCCAAACTTGATGTAAAGGTAGAAAAAAGTGATATGACTTTTGGGTTTTGGGATGAAGATAAAAATATTGCTTATAATGCAGCCAGTCTTAGCGGTATGTTTTTTCAAAAGAAAAACATATTTTCACTTAAGCATTATAAAATGATTTTTGATATATTAAAATTCAACAAAAAAGCAAATAATGATCTTAAAAATAACAGTATAGAACTGAACCTACCTCTTGATGAATATTTAAAAAAATTTAGTCAGACTTTTAAAGATAGATATATACTTCCTATGGGAGCTGCTATTTGGTCTACACCTAGTGATGAGATATTGAGCTTTCCGACTTTAAGCTTTTTGAGATTTTTTCAAAATCATGGTCTTTTGGGTATTACAACTCAGCATCAGTGGTATACAGTAAGTAATGGAAGTATTAATTATGTCAAAAGCATTGTTCCTCATATATCGGGTAAGGTAATACTTAATAGTGATATCGTATCTGTTAGAAGAGAAAAAGATGGTGTTTATCTAATTAACAAAAACAACAAAGAGGCTTTTTATGATAAAGTGATATTTGCAACCCACGCTCCTGATACATTATCTCTAATATCTAATCCGTCACAAGATGAAATAGCTATATTAGGTTCTTTTAAATATAAAGGAAACAAAGCTACCTTACACTCTGACAAATCAGCTCTTTATCCAAACAAAAAGATATATGCAGCTTGGAACTACAAAAAAAGTTCTGATATTTCATTATCATATTGGATCAACAAACTACAAAACTTAAAATCAAAAAAAGATTATTTTGTGACACTTAATGATACTCAAGAGTATAAAAATACAATAGAAAAAATAGAATACTCTCATCCTCAGTTTAATGAAAATGCTATAAATGCACAAAAAAACAAAGATGAAATTGATGGTAAAAATCATACCTATTTTTGTGGGGCATACTGGAGATACGGGTTTCATGAAGATGGACTTTGGAGTGCTACTAAAGTAGCAAAAAAACTAGGATGTGAGCTTTGAGCCACTATTTTCTTGAAGGTAGTATATATCACAAAAGATTTGTGCCTTTAAACAATAGTTTTAAATACCCTTTTTATATGCTCGATATTGATATGTCTAATGTAAATTCACTCAAAAATAAATTTTTTGGAAAATTCAGACCTCTTAACTTCAAAGCAAAAGATCATTTTGGAGACTCTAATGATTTTTTACAAAATGTAAAAGATTTAGTTAAGAAGTTTGATTTTTTTTCAACTAACGATATGAGATTTTTGACACTACCTAGGATAATGAATTTTGTATTTAATCCTATTAGTATATTAATTATATTTAAAGACAAAAAGCCATATCAAGCCCTAGTAGAAGTACATAACTACAATAATGGAAGAGTTATCTATCCTCTTACTCTAAGTGAAGATAAAAATGGATATTTTAAATGCACGACAAACAAAGATATGTATGTATCTCCATTTTTTGGCTATAATGGAGAGTATGACTTTACTTTTAAATATACAAAAGAAAATATTTTTATAAAAATAGACTTATATGAAGAAAGTACGAAAAAACTTGTTGCTATATTTGAGAGTAAGAAAAGAGCTTTTAACTCTAAAAGTAGCTTAATTATGTTTTTTAAATATCCATTTATAACCTTTGGTGTGGTTACAAAAACATTATACCAATCAATAAAACTATTTTTCAAGAAATTAAAATTTTATAAGCCAAGAGATATCGATAAAGTAAGGAGATATTAATGAGAGGATTTTGGAATAAGTTAGGTCATAGGTTTTTACTCAAAATTAGTGAGGGTTCACTAATGGTAACTTATCCTTGTGGCGAGAGTATTAACTACGGAGATGACAGTAGTAAGACTAAAGCCATTTTAAAGATATATAAGAATAGCTTTTTTAAAAACCTATTTTTATATGGTGATATAGGATTTGGTGAAAGTTATATGTATGAAGACTTTAGCACAAATAGCCTTGATAATCTAATCAAGATAGGTATAATAAATTCTAAAAAACTTGGAACTCTAACAAATGATGAAAAAGGCAAATGGATAAATCTTTTACCAAACTTAAATATACTAAAACAAAAATTAAGAAAAAACTCTAAAAAGAATTCCAAAAAAAATATTTCAGAACATTATGATCTTTCAAATGATTTCTTTGAACTAATACTTGACGATAGTATGCTGTACTCAAGTGCTGTTTTTAATGAAAATAATTCTTTATCAAAAGCTCAAGAAAATAAGTTACAACTTCTTGTAGACAAACTTGATATAAAAGAAAACTCACACATCCTTGAAATCGGTTCTGGTTGGGGTGCAGCAGCTCTTTATTTAGCAAAAAATACAAATTGTAAAGTAACAACAGTAACACTAAGTATAGAGCAAAAGAAGTTCTGTGAAGAAAGATTTGCAAAAGAAGGTCTATCAGACAAGATAGAAGTACTACTCAAAGACTATAGAGATGTACAAGGTCAATATGACGGAATTATATCTATTGAAATGTTTGAAGCTGTAGGCAAAGAGTATTTCGCAACTTTTTTCAAAAAATGTGATGAGCTTCTTAAACCAAATAAAAACCTAGTAATGCAAGTAATTACAATTCCTGCACAAAGATATAAATACTACTCAAAGAGTACTGATTTTATCCAAAAGTATATTTTTCCAGGAGGACATCTTCCTAGTATTGAGAAGATGATTGAAAATACTTCAAAACATACTAGCTTTAACCTTACGCATTTAAGTGATTATACTAATGACTATGCAAAAACTTTAAATACTTGGTATGATAATTTTCAAGGTAATATAGAAAAAGTAAAAGAGTTAGGTTTTGATACAAAATTCATAAAAATGTGGGAAATGTACTTAAAATACTGCGAAATGGGTTTTATTGACAATAAAATAAACCTTAATCAACTCACATTAAAAAAGGCAATATAATGAAATATATAGTTCTAATAACAATATTAATATTTACAGGATGTAGCATGAAATTAGAAGATTTTAAAAATACAACACCCAAGTTCATTCCAAAAGTTCACTTAAATGGCACTATAAAAGCTTATGGTCTTATCAAGTCAAGAAGTGGGAAAATCACAAGAAGATTTGAAGCTGATATGATAGGTAGCTGGGAAGAAAATGGTTCAGGGGAGCTAAAAGAGAACTTCATATACGATGACGGTGAAAAAGAACAAAGAATTTGGAAGTTAACACCAAATAAAGATGGAAGTTATAATGCAACTGCAAATGATATAGTAGGTGTAGGAGTAATGAAAGTAGAAGGTAATAGCCTATTTATAGATTATGTACTAAGAATAACTTACAATGAAAAACCTTTAGACGTTAGAATAAAAGACTGGCTACACTTGCAAAATGATGGTGTAATACTAAATAATTCAGATATCACAAAATGGGGATTTAAAGTAGGCGAAATAGTTGCTACTATGATAAAAACACCGTTTAAGCCCAAAGATATACTAAGAAAAGAAGTAAACAAATGAAACATATCTGGATAATTGGAGGAAGCAGTGGTATAGGGCTTGAACTTGTAAAAATTTGGTGTAAAGAAAATGTCAAACTAACAATAAGCTCAAGAAATATATCATCCAATGAAACTCTTGTCTCATTAAGAAATAGCCATGATAATATCTTTCTACTTGATATAGATGTATCAAAAGAGATACAAGCCGTACCTACTGATATAGACCTACTCTTTTATAATGTGGGTGTTTATGAACCAACCACTATGGATTCTAGTTTTGAAGATTTTGAAAATATGATTAATACAAACTATTTAGGTTTTTTAAGAGTATTTAAAAAAGCACTTAAAAATATGAATCCAAATTCAAAGATAGTAGCAAATGCAAGTCTATCAAGCTATTTTGGACTTGTAAATTCAGGAGCATATTCAGCTTCAAAATCAGCCCTTGTAAACCTATGCCAATCATTCCAACCTGAACTAGCACTAAAAGGTATTAACCTTCAAGTTATTAACCATGGTTTTGTAAAAACCAGACTTACAGATAAAAACGAATTTGAAATGCCAGGATTAATGACTCCAAAAGATACAGCAAAAAGAATCATCAAAGAAATTAATAAATCCAATAAATTCGAAATTAGATTTCCCTTTAAAGTGAGTATGTTTTTGAGCTTTTTTAGATTTAGTCCATATAGACTTTCACTATATCTAAACAAAAAACTACTCAAAAACTCTTAAAGGTAATATAATGAAAAATATATTTTTATATGGTACTTTGGCTTTTCCTATAGCTATAATGGGTCTGCCTCTTTATATTTATTTACCTAATTTTTATTCTACTACTATCAGTGTTGGGTTAGTGGGATTAGTGCTATTTGTAGCTAGAATTATAGATATGGCACTTGACCCTTTTACAGGAAGACTAAGCGATTTGCTTCCAAATAGAATGATACTTATATTTATTGGGTGTTTTTGTCTTCTTTTTGGTTTTTTTGGGCTTGTTAATCCTGCAGAGAATCATGAAGTCGCTTGGCTTTTTATCTTTTCTATATTTACATATACAGGATGGAGTATCTTAAATATATCTTATTTTGCACTAGGAAGTGATCTTGGTAAATCATACCAAGAGAACAACTACTTTGCATTTTCAAGAGAGGTATTTACCATATTTGGAGTGATATTTGCACTTTTAGTGCCATATATATATAGTGTATCTCAAAACTCAGAAGAATCATTACAGCTATACCTTAATTATATATTCATTGTATTACCTATTGTTTTTATTTTGTTTTGGTTATGCTTAAAAGAGCCTAAAAGAAAAACAAAAATAATACCTTTTGCCTCATCTCTTAAAGCTTTTTTTATAAGTTTTAAAGAATCAAAATACCTTTTTATTGGGTTTATTTTGAATAGTACAGCAAATGCACTTCCAGCAACTCTATTTTTATTTTTTGTTGATTTAGTTTTACAAACTCCAGAAAAATCAGGTCTTCTTCTTATTGTATACTTTGCTTCGGGTGTATTAGCACTTCCTATCTGGCTTTTTTTAAGCTCAAAAATTAGTAAACTCAAAGTTTGGATTATATCTATGGTTTTAGCTTGTATTACATTTGCATTTGTTCCATTTGTTGGAAGTGGAGACTTCATACTATTTCTTATTATTTGTGTAATTACTGGTATGAGTTTGGGTGCGGATATGGCTCTCCCCTCTTCTATCCAAGCAGATATTTCACAAGATATTAGTAGAAATGAAAACGAACTCTCAGGAGTACTTTTTGGAATATGGGCAATGATCACAAAACTTTCACTTGCTCTTGGGGTTGGTATATCTTTTATTGCCTTAGAACTTTGCAACTTTGATACAGTAAATCCCGAACCAAACTCTTTGGGAATACTTATATTTTTATACTCAGTTTTACCTATAATACTTAAAATATCAGCGATACTATTTTTAAGGAAATTTAAATGAAATTTATAGTTTTTTTATTACTTGTTTTAAATACTCTTAGTGCTGTAGACAAAGAGAAGTTTTCAGGTAGATGGTATGAAATAGCAAGAACACCAAACAAATATCAAAAAGAGTGTACAAAGTCGTATGTAGAGTATGACTTTGTAAATAAAAACAAAGTAAAAAATATATGTCAGACTAAAGATAATGAAACAAACAAATATAAAGGTCATGCAAGTCTTGTAGACAAGGACTATTTAAAACTAAGGTATTATTTAATCTTCACAGTAAAATACAAAATTACTTATTTAAATGACTATAAAACAGCTGTAGTAGCTGATGATAAATATTTGTGGATACTTAGCCGTGAAAAGAATATTAATGAGACAGAACTAGAAAAAATTTTGAATATTATTAAAGACCATAAAAACTTTTCAAAACTAATTTTTTCTGACTATGCTCCAATAAAATATACAAAAAAGAAGAATAAATGAAATATATAATCTCACTAATAGTAACAATAAATATTGCGTTTGCAAATATTTATGATTTTAATGTAACAACAATAGATGGGAATAATACATCTATGCAAAAATACAAAAATAGAGTTATTTTGATAGTCAATACTGCAAGTAAATGTGGCTTTGTAAATCAATTTAAAGGGTTAGAAAAACTTTATCAAAAATACAAAGACCAAGGTCTTAGTGTATTAGGCTTTCCTTCTAATGGATTTAAAAATCAAGAACCTAAAACAAATAAAGGTATAAAAAATTTTTGCGAAGCTAACTACAACGTGAGTTTTGATCTCTTTAGTAAAATTGAAGTCAATGGCAAAAATATCCATCCTATGTATACATATCTTAAAGACGAAGCACGAGGTTTTTTAGGAAGTAAAAGAGTAAAGTGGAATTTCACAAAATTTTTGGTTCGTAGTAATGGTCAGATATATGATAGGTATTCACCATATACCAAGCCTAAAAGCCTAGAAGAAGATATAGAGATGCTACTAAATGAAATCAACACCACACACTAATGATATATGATCATATCGTTGTAGGCTCAGGAATTGGAGGAGCACTTGTATTTAATAATTTAGATAACGCTTTGCTTATAGAAAAAGACTCTAACCTAGGAGGATGTGCCTCAACCTTTAAAAAAAATGGCAAATTCTATAACGCAGGTGCAACTACATTTATAAAAAACAATATTATAGATAAGCTAATAAATAAAAAACTCAACCTAAAAAAAAGTACAACAGCAATTAGAATTATACAAAACAATAAAATAATTGATAGAACTACTAATTTTGATAAATTCATAAAAGACTTGAATACTTCTTATCCTCATCCTAATAATAAAATATTCTGGTCAAAAATAAAAACTCTAGACGAAAGATTTTGGGAAATAAAAAATATATATTACTCAAAACATTCAATCAAATCATATTTTAAGACTTTTGTTTTCGCTCTAAAATTATTATTTGTATTTAGACTGGATTTATTCCGTACAGCTGATTCTTTTATCAAAAAAACACTTCCTAACTTATCACAAGAATACCTTAATATGATAGACGCTCAATGCCTAATAACTTTACAAGAAAAATCAGACAAAGTACCATTACTAGGACTTGCCCTTGGACTGGCTTATCCATTCAAAGATATATACTATCCTGTAGGTGGAATGGGAAACATTATAGAAAGTATATTAGAAAACAAAAACATAAAGCGTAATGAAAAAGTAGTATTAATAAAAAAAGAAAAAACCGATTTTTTAGTAACAACAAACAAAGATAAATATAGATGCAAGAATATAATTTTAAATAGCTCTATATATTCATCAAAATATCTATTTTGTAACAAAAAGATACAAAAATATTATGATAAGTTTGAATTTAGTGACAAAAGTGCCTTTGTAGTGAATATGTTTATAAAAACAAAACAAAAATTTCTGCATCACTATCAAATAATACTAAACAACAATATACCAAACTGTATATCAAATTCATTTTTTATATCTTTTTCTGACTTAGATGACCCAAAAATGAGTGATGGTGGATACAGCCTAACAATATCCACACACACAAAAGCCCTACTCTGGAAAAACTTATCAAAAGATGAATATAAAACCCAAAAACTAAGAACTCAAAATTTCATATTAAAAGAATTCTTAACATATTTTGGAGAAATTCATAAAAATGATATTGAAACTATATTTAGTGCAACATCTACAACTTACCAAAACTATATATCAAGACTAAACTGCGGAGGCAAAGCAGTAAGTTTCAAAAATATATTGAAAATTCCAAGTCTCAAAACACCATTTAAAGGGCTATATAATGTAGGAGACACTACTATAGCTCAAGGTTGGCCAGGAGTTGCAATTGGCTCAAATATAGTACTAGGCGAATTATGACACATCAAACAGAACTAAAAATATCTATTAAAGATTGGGTGTACATCACTTTTATAGCTAGTTTATTTGGCTTTTTTATATCTTTTCTTTTTTATTACATTGAAGACAACTTTAGAGATATATCAACAGTTTTTTTTGGTACAGTTAGTGCTATGAGTATATCTTTGGCTTCATCTTTTTTTATCACCATTTCAAATAATTTTATCTTACCTCATACAAGTGAGAAATTTTGGTATATTATAAGCTTTATGTTTTCTTTTATTTCTGGAGTACTTGGATTTTTAGTAAGCTTTAACATATTTTTCTTTTTTGAGATTAGTATTATAGAAGTAATTAAGCCTTTTTGGCTTCATATCACAATACTAAGTGGATTTCTAACATTTTTGATAGGATTTATATTACATCAGTTCATATCACATAGATACAAAATTCAACTAATCAAATCAAAACTTCTTGAAAATAAAATACTAGCACTTGAAAACGAGCTTAACCCTCATTTTTTGTTTAATGCACTTAACTCTATTTCTGAACTCATTCACATAGATACACAAAAAGCAGAAGACTCAATATCACACTTATCTCAGTTCTTACGTAATGCAATAACAAAAAAAAGCTTGATAAGCCTTCAAGATGAAGTAGAGATGGTAAAAACATATGTAGCTATAGAAAATATAAGATTTAGTAATAAAATAAAACTCACGATCACTGATGATTTACCAAATATAAAAATACCAAAATTCTCAATCCAGCTCTTAGTAGAAAATGCTATTAAACATGGTCTTACATCTTCTAATCTAGAAATAAAAATTAATGTTAAAGAAAATAAAATCATAATATCCAATAATGGTAAAAAACCTCAAAATATAAAATTTGGAATAGGTCTAACAAATCTAAACAATAGATTAGAACTTCTAGATATTGGAAGTTTAAATTATAATATTGAAGATGAAATGATTTTTAATATACAACTAAAGGATATTAAATGAAAGTACTAATAGTAGATGACGAAGAACTATCTCTACAAAAACTAAGAAGATTACTTAAAAATGAAGGAATAGAAGATGTAACCTCTTTTGACAATCCTATAGAAGCCCTTAAAAAGGCTAAAAGCACTAAATTTGATATTGTTTTTTTGGATATATCTATGCCCGAAATGAGTGGTCTTGAGTTAGCAAATAATATTTTAGAATTAGAACCAGCAACCTTTATTATCTTTCAAACTGCATTTAGTGAATATTCACTTCAAGGTTTTCAAAGCGGTGGGATTGATTATCTTTTAAAACCAATCACAAAAGAAAATATAAAAAAAGCTCTTGAAAAAATTTATAATCTACTACCAGAAAAAAAATCCAAACCTAAAATATTAGCAAAAAACCTAAATACACTATACTTAATTGATATAAACGATATCTACTACATACAAGCTGATCTTGATGAAGTGATAATCAAAATAAAAGACAATATAGCATACACAAGAAGAAAAATAAGCGAACTTGAAAGCTTTTTGAAAAGTCATAATTTCTTTAGAATACATAGATCGTATATTGTAAATGTAGATAAAATCAAATCAATGAAAACAGTAGAGCAATCAAAACTACAAATAAGTTTTGATGATATTGAAGAGGTAATTACAAGCTCAAAAGATGGGGCAAAAGAGTTCCGTGAGTATATAGAAAGACGTAGTCTTTAACATACTCACAATTTATTTAACTATATCACTTCTTATAAGATAAGTTTATAGCACTTATCAGACCTTTTATAGATGAATGAGTGATATTATCATCTATGCCAACCCCATAATATATTTTGTTGTCTTTTTTGATACCAAAGTATGCTGCTGCTTTTGCTTCTGCACCTGAACCTAAAGAGTGTTCAGAGTATTCAAGTACTTTAAAGTCTATTCCTAACTCTTTAAAAATCTCAGATATAGCTTCTATCGCACCACTTGAGTCTAGTTCTTTATGATAAGTTTTACCATCTATGATAAAATCAGCTTTAACACTAACTTTACCTTTTTCACTTTTTAGAGTTATATTTTTGATATTCACTATTTCATTTCTATTTACAAAATGTGATTCAAAAGACTTTAGTATTTCACTGTTTTGTAATACTCTATTAGATTTGTCACTGATTTTTTGTACTTCTATACCAACATACGCTTGCATGCCTTTTGGTATTTTGTATCCATATTTTGACTTAAGTATATATGAAACACCACCTTTTCCTGATTGTGAGTTAATCATAATGATAGCTTCATAATCACGCCCAACATCACTAGGGTCAATCGGCAAATACGGAACTTCCCATATAGTGTCCACACCTTGCAAGTCCATACCTTTTTTAATAGCATCTTGATGTGAACCACTAAATGCAGTATATACCATATCTCCAACATAAGGATGTCTCAGATGCGTTTTGATATCAGTTACATCTTCTACTACTTTTCTTATTTCGTCTAGGTTATTGAACTTTAGTTTTGGATCAATTCCTTGTGTGAACATATTAAGAGCTAAAGTCACGATATCTACATTACCAGTTCGCTCACCATTTCCAAAAAGTGTACCCTCAATCCTATGAGCTCCTGCCATGAGTGCCAATTCACTTGAAGCTACAGCAGTTCCCCTATCATTATGATTATGTACACTTATATATATATTGTTGATATGTTTTAAATTTCTTATCATCCATTCAACTTGATCTGCATATATATTAGGAGTTGAAAGCTCTACAGTTGCTGGAAGATTGATTATTACCTTCTCGTCTTTTTTCGGATTCCATGCTCCTACCACTGCGTCACATATATCACAAGAGAATTCTAGCTCAGTACCAGTGAAACTCTCAGGTGAATATTCAAGTCTTAAGTTTCCCTCATAGTTTTTGAACTCTTCTTTTACAATACGAACACCATTAAGTGCAAGTTCTATTATCTCTTCTTTGGTTTTTTTGAATACTATTTTTCTTTGTGCTACTGATGTTGAATTATATAAATGCAAAATAACATTTTTTGCACCTTTTACTGCAAGTGCTGTTTTTGCTATCAAGTGTTCTCTTGCTTGTGTTAGAACTTGTATTGATACATCATCAGGTATAAGACCATCTTCTATGATTTTTCTAGTGAATTCAAATTCTGTTTCACTAGCACTTGGAAACCCAATTTCTATTTCTTTAAAACCAATATCTACAAGTAATTTAAAGAGTTTTAGTTTTTCGTCTATATCCATAGGTTTGACAAGTGCTTGATTGCCATCACGCAAATCTACACTACACCATATTGGTGGCTTTGTTATTTCATTATCTGGCCAAGTTCTATCTTTTAAGTTGACCTTAGGATATGGTTGATATTTCATAAATTACCTCTTTAATATTACTTACCGCGATTATATTATAATTTCAGTTAAAAGCTTTAAGAAAATACCTTATCTAGTATCATCCAAATAAGCGCAATTGGGATGATAAATCTAAGATTAAATATCCATACATTAAATACTACTTTGTTCATCTGATTTTTCATTGTATTTATAAGTAACTCACGAGGAAGAACAAACCCAACAAAAAGACTCATGATAATACCACCTAATGGCAATAATAAATAAGTAATATGATCTATCCAGTCAAATAGATTTTTATCACCCCAAGTAAGATACTCTTTTGTACTATCAATACTAGAAAATATCACAAGTATCCCAACTATATAAAAGAATAGTCCACTATAAATAACAGCTTTAGCTCTTGAAGTTTTTAGTACACGTATAAGATACATTACAACTGGTTCAAGAAGAGATACAGCAGACGAAATACCCGCAAAAAACAGCCCTACAAAGAATATCAGACTTAAGAAATTCCCAAGTACTCCAAACGATTCAAAGACAACTGGCAATGATATAAATACAAGACCTGGACCACTATTCGCTTCACTAGTATAAGAGAATAAGAACGCATATATCATAACTCCTGCAAAAAGTGCCACGGCTGTATCAAAAAAAGCTACCCAAAAAGAAGCTTTAACGATATTTGTTTTTTTAGGTAGTGACGCACTATAAGTAAGTATCGTACCCATACCTAAAGATATAGTAAAAAACGCATGTCCAACAGCACTAAGCATCACATCAGAATTAAGCTTAGAAAAATCAGGATTAAATATAAATGACAAAGATGTACTAAATGAATCCAAACTAATAGAATAAACAAACAGTCCAAATATGATGAGCATTAGTACTGGCATAAGAAAATAATTAGCCTTTTCTATACCTGATTTTATTCCTTTTATCACAATAAAAGCAACAACAATAAAAGCAAGTGTATGAAAAGATATTTGAGGTATAAAATCAGATGAAAGAAAGCTTTCAAATAACTCTTTTGAGTTTTCTATTCCCACAGGAAGTGAACCAAAAGACAAGAATATATACCTAACTATCCAACCAATAACAACAGAATAAAATGTAAGTATAAAGAGTCCCGTAAAAGCCATAAATACACTTTTGCCCCAAAGGTATTTATTCTTTGTAGCTAGTACTTCAAAACTCTGCCCTACATCTCCTCTTCCAAGATATCCTATAAGCATCTCAGCAATAAGTACCGAAATACCAACAAATACAATAGTAAAAAGATATATTAAAACAAATGCTCCACCACCTTGCTCTGCTACCATATAAGGAAACTTCCAAATATTTCCAAGACCAACAGCAGCACCTACAGTTGCCATTATAAATCCAAGTTTTGTAAAGTTATTCATTTAAGACCTTTATAAATTTATGAAGTTTTGTATCATTTTTATTCCATTATCATGGCTTTTTTCTGGATGTGGTTGTATCCCATATATATTATTGTTTTTGACTATACTAGCAAACTCATATCCATACTCAGTAGTTCCTATGATATATTTGTCCTCACATTCTATATGATGACTATGTACAAAATACAGATACACATTATCATCAATACCATCAAACACTCTGTCTTCTTTAAGGCGAACCTTATTCCACCCCATGTGAGGGACTTTGAGTCTAATTTTGAATCTATTTTTATCAAATATCTTCACAGTACCAGGAATCAGACCAAGCCCAGAATGCAGACCGAACTCATCTCCCTTATCAAAAAGAAGTTGCGCTCCAAGACAAATACCTAGAAGCTTACCCCCATTATTAGCATACTCTTTAATACTCTCATCAAAGCCACTTTCTTTAAGAGAATCCATAGCATCACCAAAAGCGCCAACACCAGGAAGTATCACATGATCATATTTGAAAATATCATCTTTGTTTTTTATTACATCTGCTTCTTGTTCACATTTCAAAAAAGCATTTTTAACACTGGCAAGATTGCCCATATTATAATCAACAATTGCTATCTTCAAATATTTAGCCTTTTTATTTTTATTTTGGTGTTCAAATACTAACTTCATACGCTTAAGGCTTTTACTTGTTCCGAAATCTCAACTACTAAGATTTCTAGTTTTTGGATATTAGTCTTGAAATTTTTGTTTTATATCTTCCATTACTTTTTTATCAAAGTCTGATTCTATTTTTTGAGTTTTATTGAACTTATCATATTCATTATGAGCTTTTGTCTTAGCTTTAGCTTTTGATATTTTACCATTATCTTCAAGTATTTCATATTCATTGAATTCTAAAAACTTATTTACACTATTAGCTACTTGCTGCATAGTAAAGTCTGTTTTATTTTCTATTAGTCTTTCTATATAATCAAAATATCCAGATATTGCTCTTTCTAAGCTTTTGATTTCATCTTGACTTAGATAGTTTTTAGCTATTATTGTATCTGATTTTAGGATTCTACCCTTTGGAGAATTTTTCCAGTTTGTCATACCCATATATGGTTTTTTGTTGTCTACTTTTTTATATATTATTTCAGATGCCGTATGTCCTGTGATTGCATAGTGGAATTTATTTTGTATAGTTGCGTAGAAATTTGTGCTTATTTCTGAGTGTTTGTTATAGTCTCTTGTACATTCAGCAAATATATCTGTGATTTGTTGGTATATTCTTCTTTCACTTGCTCGTATAGAACGAACTCTTTCAAGTAGTTCTTTAAAGTAGTCTTTACCAAAGTATTTTTTACCATGGGCTAGCCTATCATCATCCATAGTAAAACCCTTGATGATATACTCTTTTAGTACATTAGACGCCCATATACGAAATTGTGTAGCTTGTAATGAATTTACTCTATATCCTACTGATAGTATTGCATCTAAGTTATAAAAGGCAATATTTCTTTGAACTTCTCTATTACCCTCTGTTTGAACTATTAGGAAATTCCTAATAGTTGAATCTTCTTTTAACTCTTGGCTTTTATAAATGTTTTTTAAATGTTCATTTATCGTTGCAGTTTGCACTCCAAAGAGTTCAGCCATTCTTTTTTGTGGTAGCCATACATTTCCATCACTTGCTAATATTTCTACTTTTATCTCATCATTAGGTGTAGTATAGAGTAAGAACTCAGATATCTTATTTTGCATTTGAAGTTTCCTCTACTATTCTTATCTCATCATCATTTAGATTATAGAGTTTATAGACCATAGTATCTATTTCATTTGTAGAGTTTTGGATTTTTGTTTCTAGTTTTTCTATCTCTTCTTTTATTTCTATTTTTTCTACTGGATTAAGAGTATCAATATGCTTATTATATTTTTTGATTGTTTCTTTTGATTCTAAGATAGTATCTACTAACTGGATAAATGGCTTTTGTTCTTCTTGTGATACTTTTGGAATGGGTATTTTACCAACACCATTTTCAAAATATTCATAAATACCATTTCCAGTTTGCTTTCCTATACTCTTATATCTAAAATTTAAAGTTTTAGAGTTTAGTAATGCTAATAAGTATCTTAAATCTAAGTTTTTATTTGTATCAAATATTACTGTTGTATTTGTTAATCCTATGTATTCATTTGTATTATCAAAACAAAAAATATTTTCTTTTGATCTATAGGAACACCAAATTTTATCTAAACTATAGAAGTTCTTATGCATTGGACGACTATATTTCCACCAAACCCTACCTTCATTTCTTACTGTTGCTCTATTATCTAAAACTTTTTTATTTTCAATTAAATGATTTTGAATAGATAATGGTAGGTCTACAAAACTTTGAGTATCTTCAAAATATAAAATATACTCTTTCAAACTATTTATTTCATATTTTTTTATTATTTCTCCACTCATTCTTTTTTTAATAAATTCTTTTGGAAATTGACTTGGATATTTTTTGAATACAAATTGTTTATTAGCAGCAGTCTCCATGCCTTTACCAATTTTAAAAGTTGTTTTTAACTTCGGATAATCACTATCTATCTTATCATTTATTGCACCTATTTTTTTGTCTACAAGTGCAAAAACATCATCTTTTTTTAAATTAAGTTCAAAATAATTATTTTCAAAGTTTATAAAGTTTGATATAAAGTCTATATCGTAATTTTTATTTTTAAAAGAATATGCTAATGTTTTCTGAGTTAATGTTTTTTTATCAAGTTCAATAATTGCAGTAGTAACTGAAGCATCTTCAAAAACCATATATTTTTCAAAATTTATAATTTTTGAAATGTTTATATTATCTAATATATAGTTTCTTAATTTTTTTGCTTTATCTGAAAATAAAAAAGCATTTGAAACAATAAGGACAACTTTATTTTTTGTAAGTTCAATTGCTTTAGCTATAAAATAAAATATTATATCACTTTTATCTTGCCAAACTTGAGGGTAATTATTTTGTATTGATTCAGCAATTATAGATTTTGCTCCTAATGTTTGAATATTAAAATAAGGGGGATTACCAATAACTACATCAAAACCACCCCTTTCAAAAACTTCTCGAAACTCATCTTCCCAAACAAAAGCTTTATCACTAACACTTTTATCATCTATTAAGCTATTACCAACTTTTATCTTCTTACTTAAGTTTGTGAGCTTTTTATCTTTGGTGGCAGTTCTAAGCCATAAGGATAGCTTAGCAATCTCTACTGCTGCTTCATTGATATCTACTCCGTAGAGGTTGTTTTCTAGTATGCTTGTTTCTATTTCGTAGTATGCTGTGATATCTTCCATCACTACTAGCTTTTTTTGTAGTGATTTGTGTTCGGATATTAGAAAGTTTAGAGCTTGGTTTAGGAATGCTCCACTACCACACGCTGGATCTAGTACTTTTAGGTTTAGTAGGTAGTTTCTATATATTTCAAGATTTTGTTTTGTGCGTTGTTCTTTTTGGGTTGGTTTCTTGGGATTTTTGGGAGGTGTGATATCTTCTATGTTTAGCTCTTCTTTTTTAGCTTCACATAGCTTACCTAGTGTATTTTGTACTATGTAGTCTGTGATGTAGTTAGGAGTGTAGAATACTCCATCTTTTTTTCTTTTGCCTTTTTTGGTGTCGAAGTCTTGGTTATCTATACTAGCTTGTATCTCTTCAAGCTCACTTATGGAGTTTTCGAATATATGGCCTAGTATGTTTACACTCACATCACTAGCAAAATCATAGCTTGAGAGTCTGCTTGGTAATTCATTTAGTATCTCACTATCTATTTTTAGACTATCAAGCTCTATATCAGGTGCAAATAAGCCTCCGTTGTAACCCTCTTTGATATCTAGCTTTTCATTTCCTTTATCTATAGCTTGGAAGTAGATTTTGTAGAAGTAGTATAAGTCTTTATTGTCCCAGTCATTTTTGTACTGTTTTATGATTTTGTCTATAGTGTAAGGTTGAAGTAGGTTTGTATCTTCTGCAAATAGTATGAAAATGATTCTATCACATAGCTTTTGAGTGAGTTTTAGGACTTGGGATTTGTTTATATTTGGGTTATTTATGATGATATTATCAAATAAGTTGTTTCTAAAATTTGAATAGATTTTGTACACTTCATTTGATATTTGTGTTTCGTGGTTTTGAGTTTTTTGTTTGATTTGTAGAGGTATAGCGTCTTTGATACTTTCATAGCTTAGTATGGTGTGTAGTTTTTTAAAACCCTCATAGTCTAATTCAAAAAGCTCAAATCTTTCATAAGATGTTTTCTTGTCTATATAAAATCTTAGCTCATTGAAGTTCGATATAATTATATATTTTGAGTTGGAGTGTGAGTTATGGTAGTTGAATGCTTGTGATTCTATTTTGTCTAGGTTTTGTGTGTTTTGTGCTTTTAGTTCTATTACACCTGTTACTTTGTCATCTAGGTATATAACTCCATCTGCTTTTTTTGTATCGTTTTCATTCTTTTTTTCTCGTTCTAGGTTAAAGTTAGATGGGTTTGTAATATCAAGGGTATAACCTAAACACTCTTCAAAGATATCTTTTAAAAATCCATCTTGGTATTTTTCTTCTTTGAGTGTCTTTATGTAGTCTATTTTTTCTAAAAACTTTTGGTAATTGTTGTATCTTATAGCGATTAAATTTTCATTTTGTTTAGTGATATATGTTTGAAGTACTTTTTTATTAAAAATAGGGTTATGGTTCATATGATGTTTCTTTGTGTTTTTGTTATTTGTATTTTAGCCTTTAAGGTTTAGAGATGTCTATTGATATTATACTTCATATAGTAAATATAGATAATGTTAGACTCACAAAGTTTACTCCAAGCCATTTAGTATTGAACTTCCTTTGTTCTTGGTGGAGACAAGGGGGTTCGAACCCCTGACCTATGCACTGCCAGCGCATCGCTCTCCCAGCTGAGCTATGTCCCCATACTTCCCAAGCGTTAGATTAGCAAATTTTTGATAAAATTACTAATAAACCAATATATAAAGACAAAAATATGATAAAAATACTAATGATAGAAGATGATATTGAGCTTGCTGAGATTATTTCTGAGTATTTAGCTCAATTTGATATGAAAGTGACAAACTATGATGATCCCTTTATTGGAGGTAGTGTTGCTAGTAGTGAGGACTATGAGCTTCTTATACTTGATCTTACTCTTCCTGGTATGGATGGGTTAGAGATATGTAAAGATATTAGAAAATCTTCTGATATACCTATTATTATTTCAAGTGCAAGGAGTGATATCAAAGATAAGATTGAAGCTTTTGATCTTGGTGCTGATGATTATCTACCAAAACCGTATGACCCTCAAGAACTCCTAATAAGAATAAAGACTATACTAAAAAGATATAACAAGATAAATGAACAAGGTGAAGTAATAGTAGACAAAAAAGCGTTTAAAATAAATACAACCAAACATCAAATACTTTTTTATAATAAACCTCTTCAACTTACTCTTGGAGAATACGGTCTACTAGAGTACTTAATCAAAAAAAATGGCGATATTGTTTCGCGTAATGAGATAATGTATAATGTAGAGTATATATCTGCTGATAGCTCTAAAAAAAGCGTTGATGTAATAATAGGAAGACTAAGAAATAAAATAGAATCAGATGTTAAAAATCCTAAATATATCTTATCAGTAAGAGGACTTGGCTATAGACTAGAGAATGTCTCTCAAGAGTCATAAATATGAATAAATCTTCTTTATCATCAATAATCAACTTCATCTTTGCTATGGCAGCTGGATTTTTGATACTTACATTTTTGCTATTTATTATCTACGAGAAAGATCAATTTGCGAACAAATTTGCAAGTAAATACTCTGTCATAACTTCGATAATCGAAGATGAAAAAAGCTATAGTCTGTCAGGTTTGTCTCAAAAAATAGAAAAACTAAACTTGAAATTACTTTTTGATAAAGATGTTTTAGATCATGCCAAAAATAATTTTGATGATAGAATTGAAGTATTTGAGTATAAAGAAAAACTTTATTTAACTTTTTTGTATAATAATCTAAGACTACTTTTTCTAGATAAAGACTATGAGCCTTATGAGTATTATAAGATGTTGATTCTATTTCTTATAAGTCTTATTATTTTACTATTTTCTTATTATCTTATACATATAAGCTTGAAACCTCTTCAAACACTAACATCAAAAGTTGAAGAGTTTTCCAAAGGAAACCTTGATGTGCAAGTAAAGATAAAAGGAACTACTGAGATATCAAACCTCGCACTTGCTTTTAACAGTGCAATCACACATACAAAAAAGATAAATGAATCAAGAAGGCTTTTCATGCGTAATATCATGCATGAAATAAAAACACCAATAACAAAAGGTAAGCTTCTCCTTAGTTTGCCACAAAATGATACAAATTCTAAAAGAATGCAAAATGTTTTTAATAGACTTGAAGAACTTATAAAAGAATTTACAATCATAGAAGAATACAGTGCCGGACTACTTAACCCAAAATTGCAAATTCATACATTCAGTGATATATATAAAGATGCGGTTAACCTTGCTATGGTTGGTTCAAGACATATAAAAACAAGAGGCAACCTAAATAACACATACTTAGTCGATAAAGACCTTCTTATCATAGCTGTGAAAAATATGATAGACAATGCTATCAAGTATTCACCTGATAAAGAAGTTCTGATATCTGTACAAAAAGACAAAATAGAGTTCATAAACAAAGGACAAAGGCTTGATAAAGAATTAAAATACTATATACAACCGTTTGCTAAAAAATCTTCAAGTAAAGATAGCTTAGGGTTAGGTCTATATATAGTTAGTAATATCCTAAAATCAAATGAGATTAAACTCAAATATAGATATTCAAAAAACAAAAATATCTTTATATTTGAGTTCTAAGGTCTAAGCTTGACATTTATAAAAAGATTTTTTACAAATAGTTTTGGTATATTGTTTTCTCGTATATTTGGATTTCTTAGAGATTTAAGTATGGCTTCAGTACTTGGTGCAAGTATATATACTGATATGTTTTTTGTAGCTTTTAAATTTCCGAATCTATTTCGTAGGATATTTGCTGAAGGTGCTTTTACACAAGTATTTATGCCATCATTTATCAAATCAAAATATAAAAGTATTTTTACCTTTTTAATACTAAGAAGGTTTTCTATAATTCTTATTATATTTACTTTAGTTGTTATTATGTTTAGTGAGCTTTTTACTAAGTTGATAGCTTTTGGTTTTGATAATTCTACTATAGCTTTGACCGCCTCATATTTACGTATTAATTTTTTGTATTTGATACTGATTTTTATAGTTACACTTTTTTCAAGTTTGTTGCAATACAAAAATCATTTTGCGACTACATCATTTTCTACATCTTTACTTAATATATCAATGATATCAGCTCTTCTTATATTTAGAGAGTATCCACCTTCAGATATCGTATTCTATCTTAGTATTTCTGTAGTTATTGGTGGTATTTTACAACTAATAGCACATTTAATAGCACTAAAATATAAAAAGCTTTTAAAGCTCTTTACCATAGGCTTTAAAGCAAAAAAATATAAAGCGAAAGTTTCAAAAAACCTAAAAGAGTTTAACAAATCTTTTTTACCTGCAATATTAGGAAATTCTACAGCTCAGGTTTCTGCATTTCTTGATACTTGGCTTGCTTCATTTTTGAGTGCTGGGAGTATTAGTTATATGTTCTATTCAAATAGGATATTTCAACTACCTTTAGCCCTGTTCGCTATAGCTTTATCAGTGGCTATATTCCCCAAGATTGCAAAGCTAATAAACAAAAAACAAATACCTGAAGCTCTTACCTTGCTTAGAAAATCATTTTGGTTTTTACTGTATCTTCTTACAATTGCTACTGTTGGAGGTATTATACTTTCAAATGAGATTGTGACTTTACTTTTTACTAGAGGAGCTTTTAGTTCTACTGACGCTCTAAATACATCCAATGTACTTATTATGTATATGATAGGTCTTATACCTTATGGTATATCAAAGATATTCCTTCTTTGGATATATGCACACCACAATCAAAAACAAGCTGCAAAAATAGCTATGTACTCACTTGTAAGTAATGTATTGTTATCAGTTGTTTTAGTTTTATATATGGATGTTATGGGTTTAGCACTTGCAAGTAGTATTGCTGGAATTGTGCTTATCTTTTATATTTTAATTCATTTTGGATTACGAAGATTTGCAAGTTTTTGGGATAGTAAAAAGTTTATTATTCTAGTTGTAATAATAAGTCTAGAAATTGGACTTTTACTTTTAGCTAAGCCTTATATTACAGATTTACTGCAGTAGAAATTATTTTTTGATTATCTTTTGTGTAGAGTTTGATTTTTTGTGCACTTTTTATAAGAGAGTCTTCTAAGTCAATAACAAGAAACTGAAATATATTGTTATTTGACTCTTTTACTACATCAAGTGCATTTGAAACACCTTCTTTGAATCTTTTTATTGGGTTTGCTTGATCCATACCAATGATACCATCAAGTGAACCAGTCATTCCGATATCACTTACATAAGAGCATCTATTGTTGTAAATCTCAAGGTCATCAGTACCTATATGAGTATGTGTACCATATATAATATTTACCTCATCTTTAAACATCTGATAGACTGCTCTTTTTTCGCTTGTAGCTTCGGCGTGTACGTCTATGATGATATTTTGAATTTTGTTATTTTTGAGTGAAGTTATCTCTTCTTCAAGACGAAGAAATGGATTAAAAGGAGTAGATGGAAGTCCAAAAACTCCCATTACATTTATGATGGCTGTATCATCTATAATAGAAGTTGAATTACCAGCTACAGTATCAGGATAATTAATAGGTCGTAAAATATTTTCTGTATTCATCAAAGACATAATCTCCTTTTTATCAAAAGAGTGATTACCTCCGGTAAATATATCAACACCATAACTTTTAAGCTCATGAAAATGTCTTGGAATGAGTCCAAATCCATGAGTGGCATTTTCGGTATTAGCAATAACTAGATCAATTTGATACTCTTTTTTAATATTGGCAAGATTATCTCTTATGAGATTTCTTCCAATACTTCCTACAACATCACCAATTATTGCTATTTTGATACCTAGTTCCTTTTACTAATCTCTTCTTCTTGAACCGCCACCTGATCTGTTTCTGTCTCCGCCAGATCTATTTCGGCCACCACCAGACCTATTCCTGTCTCCACCACCTCCAGATCTATTTCTATTGTTATATCCACCACCACCTGGTCTTCTTCTTCCTCCACCTCTTCTATCTTCTTTAGCTCTAAGTTTTAGCATTTCTACATCTTTTATGCTTTTACCTATTTTGTCTTTACCTGCAACTTGTTGTGAAGCTAGTGCCATTGAAGCAAGTTTATAACAAATATGTGACAAGTCTAAATCTTGTTTTAACTGGTCTATTAGTGTATATACATCTTCATTTATAGGAGTTTTTTCTATCTCTTCTATGAATGCTGATGATCTTTTACTTTTTACATCAGGAATACTTGGTATTACTTTTACATTCATTTCTGAACCAACATCTTTTTGTATACGAAGAAGTTGTCTTAACTCTCTTGGGCTTACTATTGATACAGCTACACCATCTCTACCAGCACGTCCTGTTCTACCAATTCTATGAACATAGCTATTTGAATCAAATGGTAATTCATAGTTAAATACGTGACTTATATCTTTTACATCAAGTCCACGAGCAGCAACATCAGTAGCTACAAGTATTTCTATTTTTGAGTCTCTGAATGCTCTAATTACACGTTCACGTTGCTTTTGATCCATATCACCATGTAACCCACTAGAAGTAAAGCCTTGTGCATTAAGTGTATTTGCTACTCTATCCACATCTCTTCTCATTTTACAAAAGATTATCGCTTTTGTAGGTTCTTTAAAGTCAAGTAATCTTATTAGTGCTTCATCTTTTTCGTATTCTTCAACTACATAATAGTTTTGAGTGATGTTTTTGTTTGTAGTATCTTTTTGAGTGATAGTTACATACTTAGGCTCTTTAAGTATTTGTGTCGCTAGTGCTTTGATAGCTGGAGGCATAGTTGCACTGAACATTAAAGTCTGTTTTCTTTCTTTTACAAAATTAAATATCTCTTTAATGTCATCTAAAAATCCCATATCAAGCATTTCATCAGCTTCATCAAGAACTACAACTTTTGGAGATATTTTTATTTGATTGTTTTTAAGTAAATCTATAAGTCTACCTGGAGTAGCTATTACAATAGAAGCTTCTTTTACTTGTTTGATTTGTCTTGCGTATGGTGCTCCACCATATACACACGCTGTAGTAAGTCCTGAAGATTTACCAAACCTAAATAGCTCATCACTTACTTGAATAGCAAGCTCACGAGTAGGAACTATAACAAGTCCTTGAACTCCACTTCTTGGCTCCATATCATTTATCATAGGTAGACCAAATGCAGCAGTTTTTCCTGTACCTGTTTGTGCTTGTGCTACTAAGTCGTGTCCTTCTAATACTAGAGGTATCGCATCTAATTGCACTGGACTAGCTGTTTCAAATCCCATTTTTGCTATTGCTTCTTGTATCTTATCATTTAACTGTAATTCTTTAAAACTCAATTTTTGCCTTTTTACTTTATACTACTCTTTATTAAAAATAGAAGTATTTTGTATTGTTTATTATGTATATTTTATTGAACAGGCACTTCTGAAAATTATTTTAGATTTTTCATATTTAATAGTTTTGAGAAATGCCTTATCACATTCTTGAAACTTTAAATACATTTATTTGTGTGGAACGAATGTTTAGGAAAGCTTTAAGTTATACTATATGTGAAGCGGGATTATACCTGAAAATTATAAAAGCTCTTACTTGTATCCCCAGATAAACTTTTCTAATTCATTGTAATACATATTTTTATGCGATGCAAGTTTCAACTGTAGCTATTGGAATGATAAGCTTTTTTACATTTCCGATTATAGTTTTGTTTTTAGAAACATTTTTGACAAAAACGAAAATAAACCTAGTACCTATACTCTATGGTCTTTTGATTTTATTGTCAGTATTTATTATATCTCCTAAAATTGATTTTAATGATAGTATTACACTGGGAGTATTCTGGGGTTTACTATCAGCTTTTTTTGTTGCACTTCGTCATACTATTGTTAAAGTTTACTTAAGTGAATATAATAGTTTCAGTATTATTAAATGGCACACTCTAATAGTATGTATATGTTATATTCCTTTTGTTTTATTTGATTTTGGGAATTTTATTCCCTCTTCAAGTTCAGACTGGTGGTACTTAATACTTTTGGCACTTATTACTACTGTTTTAGGACATTCACTATTTGTAAGAGGTATGAAAAGTTTTAATGCTAGGGTTGCAAGTATTTTTAGTTCTGTACAAATTTTATATGGTGGACTAATGGCTTATTTTATTTTATCCGAAACTCCAACAATAAATACTATTGTTGGAGGATTGATCATAATAAGTGTAGTTATCCATCAAGGGGTATATTTTAAAAAATCAAAAGATATTTGATTAAGTTTTATTCTTTGTTTTTACTCAACTTTTTTTCTTTATTCATAGTTTTATCACTTTTCTTCAATAAAAATTGATTTTTACGCTAGAGGATAGGTATTTTGATATATAATTTCATCGTTAATAAATATACTATAACAAATAGGATATAACAAATGCAAAAAATATTTCTGGGAGTACTACTACTCATCACTAGCGTCTTCGCTGATAATAATCAAACACAAAACGGCGAAAAAAACACAACAGAAGAGAAAGTAGGTATCTTTGAAAACCTCGGTGCATACATACCTCTTGACACAGAGTTCATATCTCATACTGGTAAAAAAGTCACTATAAAAGAACTCTCAAATGGCAAACCTCTTGTTATGACATTCAACTATCACAGGTGTGCAAGTATTTGTTCTCCACAATTAGCAGGTGTAGCAGATGTTGTAAATAAGCTTGACCTTATTCCTGGAACTGACTACAATCTTGCCACTTTTAGTGTTGATCCGACTGATAGCTATCTGTTTGCGGCAAAAAAACAAATAGCATTTAGTAATATCATCCAAAATCATCCAAGTATTGAAACTTCTTGGAACTTTCTAGTTAATCCTGATGAAAAAACAATAAAAGACTTAGCCAAACTTGTAGGTTTTGGATATAAAAAAACTGAGAAAGACGGTGTAGTTGATTATCTTCATCCTGCAATTCTTGTCATAATGTCACCAGAGGGTAAAATTACAAGATATTTAAACGGTCTTGATAACTATTTACCATTTGATTTAAAACTAGCTCTTATCGAATCAGGTGACGGTAAAACTGGACCTACAATTGCTAGAACAATAGCATATTGCTTTGCTTATGACGCAGCAAGTAAAAAATATGTATTACAAATGGAAAAAATATTTGCAATACTATTTTCTTTAATACTATTAGTATTTTTCATCTATTTAGTAAGATCAAGAAAAAAGAAGTAGAAGCTGGGAGCTTCTACGCGTCTAAGTTCATTAAATAATGTAATATAGACTCAAAATTTATAATTATAAAAACTTTTAAAGGAAAACAATGAGCAGTTTTTACGACCATACTCATACAGTATTCGGACATCATAAGTCTAAAATACTTAATTGGATATTTTCAATAGATCATAAAAGAGTAGCAATACTTTATTTATTTACTACCATGGCATTCTTCTTAGTTGGAGTTGCTGTAGCACTTCTTATGAGATTAGAGCTTTTTGCTCCAGGACAACAGTTCATTGACCCTGATACCTATAATCAAGCATTTACTTTGCATGGAACTATAATGACATTCTTGTTTATTATCCCTGCTCTGCCTGCTATATTTGGTAACTTTCTTCTTCCTCTTATGATAGGAGCAAAAGATGTATCATTCCCGAGACTTAACCTCTTATCTTGGTGGTTATATATGGCTGGGGCAAGTTTGGCTGTATTCTCTTTATTTTGGGGTGAAGGATTTGCTGATACTGGATGGACATTCTATGCACCATATAGCTCAACAACTGGTACAAATGTGGTTATGGCATTAACAGCTGCTTATATCTTGGGTCTATCTTCTATGCTTACAGGTATTAACTTTGTTGTTACTATCCATAGACTAAGAGCTCCTGGTATGACATTCTTTAAAATGCCTTTATTCATCTGGGGTTCATACTCAGCTGCTTGGATACAAATACTTGCAACTCCTGTTGTAGGTATCACTCTTATTCTTGTTGTACTAGAAAGAACTCTTGGAGTTGGTATATTTGATCCGAGTAAGGGAGGAGATCCTATACTTTATGAACACCTATTCTGGATATATTCTCATCCTGCTGTATATCTTATGATACTTCCAGCATTTGGCGTAGTATCTGAGATAGTTCCTACATTTTGTAGAAGAACTATATTTGGGTACAAGTCTATAGCTATATCTTCACTACTTATAGCAATCGTTGGTTATATGGTATGGGGACACCATATGTTTACATCAGGTATGGCTGATTGGGCAAAAATAGTATTCTCATTCCTTACATTCTTTGTAGCTGTCCCAACAGGGGTTAAATTCTTTGACTGGGTAGCAACAATGTACAAAGGCTCAATAGTATTCAAAACTCCAATGCTTTGGGTAATGGGTACTATTATCACTTTTGGTATTGGTGGTATTACAGGGCTTGTTCTTGGTACTGTTGGTATCGATATACATGTTCACGATACATATTATGTTGTAGCACACTTTCACTATACTATGTTTGGTGGTGTTGCATTTATGCTTTTTGCAGCTATGCACTACTGGTTCCCAAAAGTTACAGGTAAGATGTATAACGAAGCAAAAGCAAAAGTTTCATTTTACCTTATATTCATAGGGTTTAATGTACTTTGGTTCCCTATGTTTATCGCAGGATTTTTAGGTATGCCACGAAGATATTTTGATTATTTACCACAATTTGAAATATATCATCAAATAGCAGGTATTGGGGCATTAATAACTGTTGCTGGTATATTCTATATGATATATGTACTTATCAAAGGTGCGAGAAAAGGCGAAAAAGCTCCTGATAACCCATGGGGAGGAACTACACTAGAGTGGCAAATAAGCTCGCCTCCACCACTAGAGAACTTCGCGACTATTCCTTATGTGGACTTTGAACCATATATGTACAAAGATGGTAAACCTGTGATTGATATATCAGATCAGTTAAAGGGTATTAAATGAGTGTACATGGATCAACAGAAGTACAAAAGTACGCTTATGACAAAAACGGCAAACCTCATGAGATAGTAGATTTTGCTGATGATTATATAGGTGCAAAGCTAGGATTTTGGCTATTCCTATTCACTGAAGTTATGCTCTTTTCTGTACTTTTTATTACATATATGTTTTACTTGTATAACCATCAAGCTGACTTTATAGAACAGTCTGGTGGAATGAATATACTTCTAGGTGGAATAAATACAGTCCTATTATTACTAAGTGCATACTTTATGGGTATGAGCTTAGTTTCTATGAAACAAAACAATGTATCAAAAAGTAAACTATATCTTATACTTACTATTGTATCAGCTATAATATTCCTAACAATCAAATACTTTGAATGGGCGCATGAATTTCATATCGGTATCTATCCAAATTCTGAAAAGCTTCTAGCTATGAGTCAAGGTGCAAATTTATTTTTTGGATTATACTTTACAATGACAGGTTTACATGCTATTCATATTATACTAGGTATAGGGGTAATGCTATGGGTATTTACAAAAATGAGAAATAACTCAATAAACTCAAAGCACTACATAGTACTAGAAAATACAGCTCTTTACTGGGACTTAGTACACCTTGTTTGGGTGTTTTTATTCCCATTAGTATATATTATAGGTTTATAGGAGAAATTTATGTCACAAAATACAGATAAAATAAATAGTGGTATGTACTTAAAGATGTTCATCTTATTACTAGTTCTTACAACAATAACTTTGTTACAACCTTATATAGTACCTCTTGAACTTGCAGGTACTTTGAGTGTACAGCTCTTTATATCATTTATAAAAGCTTACTTAATCATTATGTACTATATGCATATTAAGTTTGAGAGTAGTCTTTTTAAAGGCTTTTTATTTATGTTAATAATATCAGTAATATTAATCTTTGGCCTAATATTACCAGACATGATATATAGAGAAAGTGTAAATGATGCATTTAATATATGGAGTACAAAATGATCGAAGGAATTAACGGAGTTTCATCATACGCAGCTGATATAGATAGAGCAAACATAATAGTACATGGGTTAAGCCTGTTTATGTTGTTTGTAGTACTTGGAGCTATGTTTATATTTGCTTATAAATATAGTGAAAAAAGAGCTCGCCCAGAAGATACAAAAAACATCAAACACTACCTCCCCATAGAATTCGCTTGGACGATAATACCAACAATCTTTATGATGATAATGTTTTATTATGGATTAGAAGCTCTAAAAGCACAAAGAACAATACCTGAAAATGCGATGATAGTAAAAGTAGAAGGTAAAAAGTGGTCTTGGAGTTTTGAGTACTCAAATGGTAAAAAAACTGATATATTATACTTACCAGTTCATACTGATGTAGTACTAGAAATGACAGCACCTATAGGCGATGTAACTCACAACTTCTATGTACCAGCATTTAGGAACAAAGAAGATGTAGTCCCAGGTAAAATCACAAAAACTTGGTTCAATATAAATAGACTTGGGACTTATGATATAGAGTGTGCAGAATACTGTGGTACAAGACACGCATATATGCTTAGTAAAATTGTAGCAATGAGTAAAAATAAATTTGACAAATGGTTTAATTCAGATTCTCTAGAACCTACAAGAAAAGTAAAACTTGATCCAAAAGGGTTAGTTGTACTTAAACAAAATGGTTGTATATCGTGCCACTCACTTGAGCCTATCAAACTTGTAGGTCCAAGCTTTAAAGGGATATATAATAGAGAAGTAAAAGTAATTGACTCAAACAAAAATCTTGTAACCATGATATCTGATGAAGCATACTTAAAAGACGCAATTTTGAAACCAAACAAAGAGATAGTTGATGGATATATGGCAAATGTTATGCCAAGCTATGAAAATGTAATAAGTGAAGATGATATAAATGAAATGATTAATTATTTAAAAGAACTTAAATGACTTTAACAAAACAATTCTTCTCTTTAACCAAGTTTATACTTAGTACTGCTGTAACTTTATCAGCACTACTAAGTTTCTTTGCTTATAAAGGTGAACTTAATAGTACTATTATACTTCCTACTATTGCAATATGGTTACTTGCTCTTGGAGTAAGTGCTCTTAATCAAGTACAAGAATATAAAGAAGATGCCCTAATGCCACGGACAAAAAATCGTCCAATAGCAAGTGGAATAATGAGTGTAAAAACAGGACTAATAATATCTTTATCACTAATACTTGGAGCGCTAATACTTGGATACCTAGAACTTGGACTTTTTGGATTAGCTATCTTTGTTGCTACAGTTTTTATATATAACTTCGCATATACAAACCTGAAAAAAATATCTGTCTACTCAGCAATTTACGGGGCACTTCTTGGTGTGATACCTCCACTTGTAGGATGGATAGTTGCAGGTGGTCAGATATCAGATGTAAGATTCTTAGCTATTGCTTTACTTTACTTTATATGGCAAATACCTCATACTTGGTTACTAGTTTTAAAATTTCATAAAGATTATAAAAGTGGTGGATTTAACACAGTAGTTGATACCTTTGGAATTGAACCTTTAAAGAGAATCACGTTCATATGGATACTTATCACTATGGTGATAGGTCTTTTTGTGATATATAGCTTTAATATCACTTCTATATATTTACTTGTAGCAGTTGCTTTTATACATCTATATATACTTTTCTCATCTTTTAAAAATCTTTTGAAATCAGACTCTTACAAAAGAGTATTTATAGAAATCAATATCTATATACTCTACATAATGATAATACTATGCTTGAGGTTTTTTATATAAAACCTCTCATAGAGCTAAAGAATATTGATATATCAATAAACAATCAAAAAATACTCTCCAACATCTCAATCAATATACAAAAAAATGAAAGCCTTGCTATTGTAGGACCTAATGGAGCTGGTAAATCAACTCTTATAAAACTAATATGTGGTGAGCTATATCCTAATATTAAAGAAAATTCTTCTATTAACATATTTGGTAAAACCAAATGGAATATCTGGGAGCTAAAAACTCACTTAGGTATCATCACAAATGAACTTCACTTCACATATAAAAATCAAGTAAATAATACAGGTTACGAAGTAATCTTATCAGGATTTTTTTCTAGTATTGGATTACATCAAGAAATATCAAACGATATGAAAACCAAAACAAGCAAAATAATAGAATTCTTAAATATAAAAAACCTAACAAACAAAAAAATAGCTGAGATGAGTACAGGTGAAGCAAGAAAAATACTTGTAGCACGGGCACTTATAAATGATCCTGAAGTACTAATACTAGATGAACCAACTGTTGGACTTGACCTAGTAGCTCAAAAAGACTTTCTAACTCTAATTCAAAAACTAGTATCAAATGGTAAAACAATAATACTCATAACCCATCACCTAGAAGAGATATTCCCAGAAATAAATAAAACTGCACTTCTTAAAAATGGAACTATAACTCACTTGGGAGATACAAAAGATATCATCACAAGTAAGAATCTATCACAACTCTACAACACAAATGTAAAAGTAACAAAAACAAACAATACATACCAAGCTCTTATAGACAACTCTTAAAAAATCTGCTATAATTCGAACTCATACCAATGTAAATTGGCTATTTTTGGGAAAGACTTGGCTTCGACTGGATTAGTACAGATATGGTTGCATGTAAACCTGAATATGTTTTAAAACTATTTGTTTAAATATAAACGCAAACAAAATAACTTTTACTCCAGCTTACGCTAAAGCAGCGTAGGTTTAACTAATATTTTGGAGGTTCTGCTTCACTGAAAGCTATATAGGTGATATATGCAGGATTCATAAGTTTATAGCTTAGTTTTATAGATTGATAGACTATAAAATGAAATTGCTATCTTATCTTAACACAAAAGTTTTCGTAGATTGAACTTGTGATAAGTGAAATTCGATCAATCTTTCTAAACATGTAGATGCTATATTTCGGCTGGTTTAGGACAGGGGTTCGATTCCCCTCTTTTCCACCAACTCACGATTTAACACACTTCAATATCATTCAAAGTACCCCTAAAAATAGGACTTAAACCAATATTTATACTCTAAGTTAGTTTAATGAATAGTAGTAATATCTAAATAATGTAGTAGTTATTTGCTAAAATTGCTACTAAGGACTTTAAAAATGACTACTGTATTGACAGCCACAGCCGTAAAGAGTGCTAAACCTAAAAGCATAGATGGAATACTCAAAGATAAAAGATATTCAGATGGTGGAGGCTTATACCTACTTGTAAAATCAACAGGTAATAAGCTATGGAGATATAATTATTCATTTCAGAATAAAAAATACACTCTAGCTCTAGGTAAGTACCCTAGCCTATCACTAAAAGATGCAAGAATAAAACATACAGAGGCAAAGAACCTCATCGCTCAGGATATAAACCCAGTAGAAAAAAGAAGAGAAGAAAAAGCAATAAATAAAAGTGGTAATACTTTTGAGTATGTAGCTAATAAATGGCTCAAGCTCAAAAGCTCTAGCTTAAGTAAAGTTACACTTAACAGACACTCAAACGCTCTTAAAAGAGACTTCTACCCTATCATAGGTAAGCAACCAATAAAAGATATACACAGATTACAGATAGTCAAGATAGTTCAAGCAGTCCAACAAAGAGGAGCTTTAGAGCCTGGACACAGACTTATAAACCTATGTTCTAATGTTTGGAGATATGCCTTACAAATAGGAGAGGTAGAACATAACATAATCGCAGATATTAGCAAGAATGATGTACTAAAGCCATTTAAGAAGTCAAGCTATCCAACTATCACAGAGCCTAAGCGTATAGGAGAGCTTTTAAGAGCGATTGACGCGTATCAAGGTGGAATTACTACAAAATTTGCCTTACAATTTTTACCCCTTGTTTTTGTGCGTTCTAAGAATATAAGGTTTGCCCAGTGGAGTGAGTTTAACTTTGAGACTAAAGAGTGGACCATACCAGCCGAAAAGATGAAAGCTAGAAAAGAGCATATCGTACCACTAACAAACCAAGCTATAAAAATACTTAAAGAGGTAAGACAATATACAAGCGACGCTAAATATGTATTTCACTCAGCCACAAGCAAAATAAGAACAATGAGCGACTCCACACTAAGCAAGGCACTAAAGAGGTTAGACTTTGCAAATGAGATAGTACCTCACGGTTTTAGAGCTATGTTTTCGACCCTAGCGTATGAGAGTGGGAAGTTTAGAAGCGAAGTAATAGAAAACCTACTAGCACACCAGGAACAGAACCAAGTCAAAAGAGCTTATAACAGAGCCGAGTATAAAAGTGAACGAATGGAAAATAGAGTTAAAGTAAAAAACGGGTTGCTAGAGTCACATATTTTCTAGATAATCGAGGATCAATATTTTCTTTAAATCAATACTAATACCTCTATGAATTTTTAGCAATAATTTCATAGGAGAGA
>CACVAW010000045.1 GCA_902727925.1 uncultured Campylobacterales bacterium
CAAAAATTGCAGATGAAGAGGTAAATAGGACTGTATCTTTAGAACGTGTACTTCAAGTCATCTATGCAAGACTTGAAGAGACTTTTATAATAATCGCTAAAATGGTAGAAAAAACAAACCTTCAAAATAAACTTGGTTCGGGTATAGTATTCACAGGTGGGATGAGCAAAGTAAAAGGCTTGCAAGACTTAATAAATGCAATATTCCAAAATACACCTGTAAGAATAGCAAATCCAAAAAAACTAAACGGTGTATTTGGAAATATCTATGATAGTACAAACTCTGTAGCAATAGGGCTAAACCTATATGAACATGGTAATTTTACACCATATGAAATAGACTATAAAAAAGAACTAAGACACCATCATAAAGATATAGAAAAAGAAGAACAAAAAAGAAAACTCCTTGAATCTGTACAAAACGATGATGAAGATAACACGATCAAAAACTTAACAACTATTCATCAAGAAAAAACAGAGTCAAAGAAAAATGTGTTTAGCTCTGTAAAATTAAAATACAACGACACAATCAAAAAAATATCGAAACTTTTTTAAGGCTTACTACATGAACGAATTTATCATAGAAGAACAAAAACATACACTTGGTGCCAAAATAAAAGTAATTGGTGTTGGTGGTGGTGGCGGAAATATGATAAACCATATGGTTCATAAGAATATAACTCTTATTGACCTTGTAGCTGCAAATACAGACGCTCAAGCACTTGAAAGCTCACTTGCACCTATAAAAATCCAAATCGGTGAAAAAAAGACTAAAGGTCTTGGCGCGGGAATGAAACCAGATATTGGGAGAGAAGCTGCAATCGAAAACTATGAAGAGATCAAAAGTGGTCTTGAAGGTGCTGATATAGTATTCATTGCTGCTGGATTTGGTGGTGGGACTGGTACTGGAGCAGCTCCCATAATCGCTGAAGCATCTAAAGAAATAGGTGCGCTAACAGTATCAGTGGTCACAAAACCATTTGGATTTGAAGGACCAAAAAGATCAAAACTAGCTCAAGTTGGACTTGATAAACTAACTAAAGAAAGCGACTCAATAATCATAATACCAAATGATAAACTTCTTAGTATTGTAGATAAAAATTTAGGTATAAAAGATAGCTTTAAAATAGTAGATGATGTGTTAATGCAAGCCGTACTTGGTATGAGTGAAGTTGTACTTAAACATGGTCAGGGTGATATTAATGTGGATTTTGCCGATGTAAGAACTGTGATGAGCCATAGAGGTAAAGCTCTTCTTGGAGTTGGAACGTCTACAGGTGAAAATGCTTCTATAAATGCTATTAAGAGTGCTATCGCATCTCCATTACTTGAAAATATGGATATTAAAGGTGCACTTGGTGTACTTGTTCATTTTTATGTACATCCAGACTGTCCTCTTGTTGATATTAGTAATGCTATGAACCTCATTTATGAAAATGCTCATGAAGATGCTGATGTGATATTTGGAACAACAACGGATGCAACTATATCAAATGACGAAGTCAAAGTAACTCTTGTAGCAACTGGATTTGAAGATCAAAGTATGTTTGCAAAACAAAAAAATAGTGATATCAATCTTATTAATAAAGAAGCAATTCAAACAACTCTTAAGAATACTGATATAGATGATAAAAGTTTACTAGATATACCATCGTTTATGAGAAAGGAGGACTAGCCGGGTGCTAGTCCGAGTCTAACGTATATCAACGATGCCGTCCAAAGGAACTAAATACTTCAGTCACAACCATACAATGTTAACCTACAATGACTTACTGGGGTACAAGAGGAAACTTTACGAGTCTAACGTACATCAACAAGAAGTAAATTCTCTTGTGAGTCTAATCTACGTCAACAAGTTATGTCATTTCAAGATTAACACAATATCAAACTAAAATGACTTAATCGGAATAAAGAAAACTTTACAAAAGAATTTACGAACCCAACAAAACAAACAAGTTAAACAACCTCAAATCAATAGTTAAAGTTTTTTAAGTATAATGTTCCAACTTAAAAAACTTTAAATTATTTATTTAATTTTATCTACAAAATAAATCAAAAATCAAAATACATTATATAAATTGGAACTTGAATGCAACAAAAACACAAATCAAAACAAAAACATATACCTGTGGACTGTCAATCTGTAGAAGACTTACGTGCTATTGGATTAAAAGAGCTATTAGAAATTGCAGAAGACTTAAATATTGAACAACCTCAAGAGCTTAGACGTCAAGACCTTATATTTGAAATACTAAAGAGTCAAGTATCTCAAGGTGGGTTCATACTATTAACAGGAATACTTGAAGTATCATATGATGGTTATGGTTTTTTAAGAGCAATTGATACTAATCTCGCATATAATAGCCCTAATGATGCTTATGTAAGTGCCACTCAAATAAAAAGATTTGGTCTTAGAAATGGTGATATTGTAACAGGTCAAGTAAGAAGTCCCAAAGAAAAAGAAAAATATTATGCACTTTTAAAAATAGAAGCTATTAATTATCTTTCATTAAACGAATGTAAGAAAAGACCTTTATTTGACAACTTAACCCCACTCTACCCTAATGAAAGACTAAAGCTTGAATTTGATTCAAAAAGACTTACTGGAAGAGTTCTTGATATGTTTATTCCTATAGGAAAGGGGCAAAGAGGTCTAATTGTAGCACCTCCAAGAAGTGGTAAAACAGAACTGTTAAAGCAAATTGCTCATGGAATTAGCAAAAATCATCCTGAAGTTGAACTTATAGTGTTACTTATTGATGAAAGACCTGAAGAAGTAACTGATATGCAAAGATCAGTACAAGGTGAAGTATTTAGTTCTACATTTGATCAACCTGCAAAAAATCATGTAAGAATAGCTGAACTCATAATAGAAAAAGCAAAAAGAAGAGTTGAACTAGGAAAAGATGTAGTAATACTACTAGATTCGATCACAAGACTCGCACGTGCATACAATACAGTAATACCTTCAAGCGGTAAAGTACTAAGTGGTGGAGTTGATGCAAATGCTTTACATAAACCAAAAAGATTTTTTGGAGCTGCAAGAAATGTAGAAGATGGTGGAAGTCTTACTATCATATCAACAGCTCTTGTCGATACTGGATCACAAATGGATAAAGTAATATTTGAAGAGTTTAAAGGTACAGGAAACTGTGAAGTTGTACTTTCACGTGAATTCTCAGACAAAAGAATATATCCAGCGATTGATCTTGTCAAGTCAGGAACAAGAAAAGAAGAATTACTTATAAATAACCAAGACTTACCTAGAATAATAGCTATAAGAGGCGCGATATCTCAAATGGATAATGAAACTGAATCTTTAAAATTTTTGTACTCTAAAATTAAAGGCACAAAAGACAATGAAGAGCTACTTAATATATTGAATAAATAAAATGAAAAAATTACTTCTTTCTTTTCTTTTAGTCTTTAATATAGCATTTTCTTCCCTACTCTATTTTGATGATTTGGAAACATATATTTTAAAGAGCTTAGATATAAATGAGCTTTTTTTACAAGATTTAAAATATATTGATATGAAAAAAAACAAGTCAAAATATCATTTAGATATTAAGCCAAAAAATGAAAAATTCGTAACTATAGTAAAAAATATCATTGAAGATGATCCTACTATACCACTCACTATACTCTATCTAGCTATGGCTGAATCCAAATTTGAACTTAAAGCTAGATCTTGGATAAAAGCTGGTGGAATATGGCAATTTATGCCTAAAACAGCAAAAAATTTTGGTCTTAAAATGAATATGTATGTAGATGAGAGATATGATATAGAAAACTCTACAAAAGCAGCTATTACGTATCTAAAATATCTAAACAAAAGATTTGATAAGTGGTACTTAACTCTTATGGCATATAACTGCGGTGAAGGAAGACTTAGTAAAATAATTAGAAAAATAGGTAGTGATGATCTTATGCAACTTCTTGCTAGTAGACAACTACCATTTGAAACCAAAATGCATATAAGAAAAATAGTAGCTATGGCATACTTTAACCATAAAAACTATTTAAATATTCCTGAAATAACAAAAGTAGATACAAAAGGTGGACTTTCACTATATGTAATCGCCAAAAAAATTGGAATAAGTACAAAAGAATTAAAATCAATAAATCCTCATTTAAAGCATAATTTTTTACCTCCTTATAATAACTATCATATATATTTACCCTCCAATAAAGTTATAGCTTTTAGAAATAACTTCACTCATAATAAAGATGTAAAATATCATATGTACACTGTAAAAAATGGTGATAGTCTAGGTTTAATTGCAGAAAAGTTTAATATAAAATACCAAATCATTAAAGATTTTAATGATATAAAAAATGATATTATTTATATAGGTCAGAAACTAACAATTCCTATTGTAGCTAGTACTTATGCAAAAATCAAAAGTAAAAAAAATGATACATTAGCACTAATTTCAAAAGGATATAATATAAAATCAGATACGCTTACAAAAATTCGAATTATAAAAAATAAATTTATATTATCAGGAGATCAAATTGTCATACCTAATTCGTAGTATATTCATACTCATATTTTTCTTTGGTTGTGTAAGTACATCCAAGGTACTAATTCCAAAAGATATCAAAGATAGTCCAAATATGCACAAAGCAACACTAAAAGCATATAATATAAATAGTATTATTTATGTTCCAAAAATACCTACAGTAGGATATAGTGAAGCTGGGATTGCTAGTTGGTATGGAGATAAGTTTCATGGTAAGTATACGTCAAATGGTGAAGTATATAATATGTACGGACTAACAGCTGCGCACAAAACACTTCCAATGAATACTATAGTTCAAGTAACAAATCTTAAAAACCACAAATCTATAGTTTTAAGAATCAATGATAGAGGTCCATTTATACATAAAAGAATAATAGACCTTAGCTACGAAGCAGCTAAGACTCTTGAATTTGCAAAACATGGTACAACAAATGTAAAAATAAAAGTATTACAACTCTCAAATAATTTACCAAAACGAACAACTACTGTAATGCCTAAAGAAACAGTAACACCAAAAGCAGCAAACTCAAAAACAGATAATGGACTTCTATTACAAGTAGGCGCATTTAGTAAATTCGAAAGAGCAGTTAAAGTAAAACAAAGCTATTCTTATTTCGACAAACCTGTATTAATCAAAAAAATCAAACAAAATAACAAAATATATTATAAAGTAGTCATTGGGTACTTTAACTCTAAAGAAGAGATAAAAAGATTTATATCACGTAATCCGAAGTTTAAAAACTCAATTATCTTTAAAGGTTAAAATATAGAGACCTCTGAATAAAATTTAGTATTAGCTATTACTGGTACTAGATTTTTATTGAGGTCTTAATTGATAAGTTATATTTCCAGCTCCAAAACCTATTAAAATACCCTCTTCTATAGTATCTACAATTTTATTATCTACTATAATATTAATTCTATTTTCATCTCTTTGTAAGCTATCTATAAATATAGGGTTAAACTCTGCTAGATGAGTATCTAAGTTTAATTCTTGATACTCTTCTCCAGCAGTCCATACGGGGAGTAAGTACAGCTTATTTACACCTTTAAAGCAAGTTTTGAAATGCTCTATATTGTCAATTGTTCTAGAATATTTATGTGGTTGCCAAAAAGCTACTACTTCATCTATATCAATTAATTTTTTATATGAATTAACCGAATTAAGGCTGACTTCTATTTCTGTAGGATGATGAGCATAATCGTCAATAATAACAAAGTTGTCTTCTTTTACTAAGATATCAAATCTTTTTTTGATACCTCTGTAGTCTTTTAGGTTTTTTCTTATTTGTTCGATATCAAGTTCTTCTAAAGATGCAAGTATTGCTAAAGATGCATCAAGGGCTATATGATCACCCATGCCCCAAACTTTAAATAGACCAAAGTCTTGCAACTCAAACTCTGTGAATGGTTCATTATCTACTAATATATTCTTTATATTTTTTATATCGTTTTTAGGATTTAACCTAATTGCATCTTTGTCAAATTTATTTAAAAATGGGTCATCAAGACTAATAACTCTTTTTTTAGACACTTCTAAAAACTTCTGATAACCTTTATAAAATAGATCATAGTCATAATTATAATATTCCATATGTTCAGGTTCAGTATTTGTAACAATAGAACAATATGGATTAGAATTTAAAAAACTCGCATCACTCTCATCTGCTTCAAATACCATTAATTCACTATTCTCATTATAATACATATTTGTACCAAACTCTTTACTAATAGCACCTATAAGCATTGAGCTTTTAAGGATTGAGCTTAGAATTGCACTAGTTGTACTTTTACCATGAGCTCCACATACAGAGTAGACTTTTTTATTTGCTAATATCCATTTAAGTGCTTCTTTACGTGAATATACTTCAAGGTTTTTATTAATTGCAGTTTTAAGTTCTACATTAGTCTCTTTTATTACTGCTGAGTAGATTATTTTTTGATTTGTTATCACTTCCTCAGTGTGAGGTATAGTTACTTTTATACCTTCAGACTCAAGCTCTTTTGTTATTGCTGTAGCTTGTATGTCTGAGCCTGTTACATCGTAACCCTCACGCTTAAGTAGTCTTGCAAGAGCAGACAAGCCTATACCGCCTATTCCTATGAAGTGTACTTTTTTATTCATTGTCTAAAAACTCTTTTAATCTTATCAAAGCTTCTTTGATAATTGTTGGCTCATCTATGAGAGCTATCCTAATATATCCCTTACCCTCTTCTTCACGCCCCAAAAATGATCCAGGAAGTACTTTTATACCTTTATTTTTATAAAGGCTTTTAGTAAATTCTAAGTCATCATCTACTTTTAACCATAAATAAAAAGTAGCATCTGATACATCTATACCTAAAATTTCGTTTGCTAATTCTAAATTTTTCTTATATTTAAGTCTTATCTCTTCTGCATGTCCAAAATCACTCCAAGCTACACTAGCAGCGTGTTGTAATGGTAAAGGTACAGCAGTTCCTACGTATGTTCTATATACTTTATATAAATTTAATATATTTTTGTCACCTGCAATAAAACCACTTCTTACACCAGGACTTGAACTCCTCTTTGAAAGAGAATTTATTACTAAATTGTTTTTGAAACTTAGATTACCTACATTTTTACACGCCTCTAATAGAGATATAGGCTTAGTATTACTATATATCTCGCTATAACACTCATCATTAAGTAATACAAAGTCATATTTTAAACTAGCTTCAACCCAAAGACTAAGTTCTTTTAAACTAAGACTTGCTCCCGTAGGATTATTTGGAAAATTAAGTATCACCAAGTCGCAGTTTTTTAGGTAGTCACCAATTTCTGCTTTAAAGTTATTTTTTATATTAAGATTGATATGAATTATCTTTGCCCCACACATAATAGCAGCACCTTCATATATCTGATAAAAAGGATTAGTATATGCTATTGTTGGATTGTCTATATCACGAAGTAAGAATTGTGGAAAATTAAAAAGAATCTCTCTTGTCCCAAAACTTGGTAATAGCTCACCAACATCTAAAGTAATATCAAAACGAGATTTAACAAAACTTCTCATTGAACTTCGTAAGAACTCTTCACCTAATGTTTTTGGATATTTTTTTAATGATGAAGAATTGTCTCTTAATGCTTTTTGAATAAACTCAGGTGTATCAAATTGTGGTTCACCAATAGTAAGGTCACAAATTTCTTGGCTTGGAGTGATACCACCCAAAAGTGTTTTTAGCTTTTCAAAGGGATATGGTTCAAATTGCATATAGCTTCCTGTGATATTAATTGATAAGTTAGAGGTTGAGACCTCTGAACAAATATAGTAGTTCATAGAAGGATAGGTTTTGGATGAGTTTTAGAAAAATAAAATTAAAATACTAGCCACAGCTAATATGAGATTTTATTTTTCTAAAAATCGCCAAAAGAATCCTTCCCTTTGGGCATTAAATACTTTTCAGTACAGTCCCTTCGCAGCTCTCGTATTAACTATGGCTAGTACTTCAATCTGCAAAAGAACTATACTAAAAAGTCTTTAAAGCTCTGAACCACTATAATTGTTCAGAGGTCTCAATTATTTTATAGAAAGTGTTTTAATGTATTGGATAAGAATCTTTTTAGCTTGTTCATGGTTCTTGACAAAATCTTCATGTGCATTACTATTACAATAATTTGTTACTACAAAAATTCCTTTTACAGGTATATCAAACTCTTGCGCAACTCTCATTACAGAAAAAAACTCCATATTTTCAAGTTCTATATTAAATCTTAAATATTTTTTTGATATTTCACTATTTGTTGTTATATAATTACTACTATTTACTATATTTGTTTCGGAGTCTTTACTTGAAATTACATTTTCAATTGGAGTATAAGAATTATTTTGTAAAAATGATAACTCAATGTTTGATCCAGTATAAGACTCTACAACATCAAATATTTTATAGTTTCCGTAGCTTCCAGCACTTCCAATATAAATAAGATATTCTGGTTTATCCATCAAAGCAAGTCTTGTTAGATTAATTGTACTTTCATTCATACCTACCCCAATAGGAGAGGCGAAATCAAATATTTCATTATTCCCAGCACTTATAAACATAATTTAGCTTTGAAACTTTATTAATGCCATAACAAAACAATAAAATAGTATAGAGAAAGAGATAAAAGGATAATTATAACTTAAATTTGAAAAAACCCAAATAATACAAAATACAAATCCGATAAAAATACTAGAAAAAAAAGCTATATTAGATGATATGCCAAAATCTTCTATAATATCTGCAATTTCAGGAGATGTAAGCTTTGCTACAATAAAAGTAACTAAAGATATAAGTATCATAACTACTTCAATAACTAACTTAAGTTTATATAAAATAGTTTTTTCTTCGGTTACTTCATAAGTCACTACACAATCCCAAAATATAAATTTAGCACAATAAGACTTTTAATTATACACCAACTATCTTAAATAACTGATTTTAGGTTATTCTGTTTCGTTAAAGTCTAAAAAAGCATCGATATCTAGTACTTGAAAAGAGTATATTGTAGCTTTAGAATTATTTCCATCAATATTAATTCTTTTTAAACTAAATATATAATCATTTTCATCAGGTTCTTCTCTTTTTACAATATATTTTTTTTCTTTTAAGAATTTTCTTAAATTATCATTATTGATATCATATTTTGAAGATACTATATCTGATGCAAAAGCATTTGTATTATGCGATAATTCTTTATTAAATACGATTGAAGCAGGTAAATATGTTTCTATTTTTTCATTTAAAAATTCATAAATCCTACTATTCTTTTGACTGATATTAAGCATAGTAATAGAAAAAACAGAAATGAGAGCCACACTTATCATTATTTCAATAAGCGTAAAAGCTTTACTTGAATTATTTTCCATAAAACTGATCTTCATCTTGAGGGAATCTATCTTCAGAGATATAAGCATTTTTCGCGTCTTCTAAAGTATTGAAAATTTCATAATCTTTAAAAAATGAGTGAAACAAGTAATAATTATTAAAATATTTAACTATGATTTTTTGTGATGAGTTATTTTTAAAATATCTAAAGTTAAAACATACATCAAAATCTTGCTCTTCAATCTCAATAGAAGGATACTCATATTCTAAAATATCCCCCTCATAATCAATATAATAAGAGGTTAAGTTTTCATCAAAATCAGAAAACTTAACCTCATTAAGCATAATAGATTCATTAAGCTCAAAAATACCACATTTTGAACACTCATCATAACAAATCAGTTTTTGATCTCTTTCATCAGCCAAAGTCTTAATCTTTGTAATACTTTTGGTCTCAGTTTTGACCTTATTAAAATTAACATCTACAAGAAAAAAAACTATACTTATGATACTTACAACTATAAGTAATTCTAAAATACTAAAGGCTCTATGACTTTTAGTACTCATATTAATCACTTATTACTAGAACTTACACGCTGAAAGTTTCATATCAGCGTCTCCACCACTTCCGCCTTCTTGACCATCAGCACCTAGAGACAAAAGATTTATATTACCTTCATCATTAATATATATAAAATCTCTTTGCCAAGGATCTTTTAGCTTACTTTTGGCTTCAGCATATGCATTAGTGGCATAGTTAGTATACTTCTCTGGATTTGGATTTTTCTTCAGCGCTGCTAATCCATCTTCTGTGTCTGGATATACTCCATTGTCTAGTTTAAACATATCTAATAGCTCAGAAACACTCTGCATATTAACACATGTTAATTTTCTTTTTGCCTCTTCACTCTTACCTACAAGACCTGGGACAACTAGAGATGATAATAATCCTATTATCAAAACAACAACCATAATTTCCAATAATGAAAAAGCTTTTCTCATAATTAATTTTCCTTTTAATCGTACTTCTGTACTATACTATAAACTATCTACCATCACTTTATTAAGATTTTTTACAAAATCTACGCTATTTTTCACTTCCATACCTTCTGCGAGTCTTGCACTTTCAATTAGTATAGGAGCTACAACTGATACCTTTTGTGGATTTTGTAGTAAGCCTTTTATGATTTCGTGATTTTTATTTATTTCAAGGATAGGCTTAAACTCCATTGTTGCTTGTCCCATAGACTTAAGCATAGCTTGAGTTTGAAAGTCTGGATCATTTGCGTCATTCACTAGACATACTGCAGAATTTGAAAGCCTTGATGAAACCTTAACATCTTTTACCTCATCTTTTAAAAACTCTTTAAGTGAAGCAAGAAAAGTTCCAAATTCTGGAGTTACCTCAACGTCATCTTTTGCATCTTCTTTATCAGCTTGGAATTTTTCTTGAGATACATGTTTTATTTCTATGTCTCCAAATTTCTCAACCATAGGGAATACTATCCCATCAACATCATCATCAAGTATAAGTACTTCAATATCATTAGATATGAATTTCTCTAGTAATGGAGAGTTTTTTAGTACAGCTTCATCTGAACCTGTGATATAATAAATCTCTTTTTGATCTTCTTTCATTCTTTCTTTATAATCATTAAGTGTTATTAGCTCATCTGAATTAGTAGATTTTAAAAGTAAAAGATCAAGTATCTTATTACGGTTCACAAAATCACTATGTAAACCTTCTTTTAATACCTTACCAAATTGACTATAAAAATGTTTATACTTATCTAAGTCTTTGTTTTTTAGTTTTGATAACTCTGTAAGTATTTTTTTGACTGACGCATCTTTAATCTTTGTCAAAATCACATTTTCTTGTAATATCTCACGACTTACATTAAGAGGTAAATCCTCAACATCAATAATACCTTTTACAAATCTAAGATACAGAGGAAGAAGCTCTTTCTCATCATCTGTGATAAACACTCTTTTTACATATAGCTTCACACCTGGCGTAAAATCCACACGGAACAAATCAGGACTAGCAACACTTGGAACATATAAAAGAGTTGTATATTCAATCTTACCCTCAGCTCTTACATGAGACCAAGATAGTGGACTAGTACTATCATGAAAAGATTGTTTATAAAAATCTATATAATCCTCATCTTTAAGCTCGTTTTTATTAGTTTTCCAGATTGCATTTGCTTTATTTACTTGAACACTATTTATCTCTTCTTTACCATCTTTATCTGCTGGTATGATTTTGTCAAGATATATAGGATATGCTATATGATTTGAGAATTTATTTACTATATTTTCTAGTCTAAAGTCACCTAAGAACTCTTGCATATCTTCTTTTATATATAGCTTGATTTCCGTACCAAAGCTTTCTTTGCTAGTCTCTTTTATTTCATACGAATCACCAGCTTCTGAAGTCCAGATGTATGCATTATCTTCTGATGCTTTTCTTGAAGTCACTTCTATCTTATCAGCTACCATAAAAGAAGCATAGAACCCAACACCAAACTTCCCAATAAGAGCTGAATCTTTCTTAGCATCTCCACTCATATTATCGATAAATGCTTTTGTTCCACTTTTTGCTATTGTTCCAAGATGATTTTTAAGGTCATCCTCATTCATACCTATACCATTATCTATCACACTTAGAGTTTTATTCTCTTTATCTACTTTAATTTCTATCTTAGGTTCAAACTCAATACTTTTGTATTTATCATCACTTATACTTAAGTAACTTAACTTATCTATTGCATCAGAGGCATTTGATATAAGCTCTCTTAAGAATATCTCTTTGTTAGAGTACAAAGAGTTTATCATCAAATTAAGAAGTTGTGATATCTCAGTATCAAACTGGTGTTTAGACATTTATTAATTCCTTTAAAATTATTACAACTTGGCATTATAACAAAATTTAATTTACTATATGCTATTATGTAAATAGATAAATGTACTATGTCAAGGAATCTATCATGAAAATAATAAACTACAAATTTTTGCTAATACTACTAATACCATTATTCCTACTATCTGCAAATAAAAGAGACTTAATAAACTCAAACAACGGTATAGTTGATATAGGTTCTTTAGCCACCCCCAACACACAAGAACTACCTTTACAATGGATAGACACTTCTCCTACACTTACCGTAGTTCCTGGTGCTATAGAATACGATGGAAGAGTTGATGATGCTCTTTTGTCATGTGAACTAGGTGGATTTTACGGTGATCCAGTTTGTCCAACAGGGAAACAAGAGTGTAATAGAGGATATCATGAAAAAAATGGAACATCTGTACAAAGAATAATTAATGTAAATTTTGTTACACCTATCTTTAAATCTACCATAGCTCTAGGTAAAGTCGGTGACAACTACTATCAAGGGACATGCCGTGTTTTTGAAGAAACTGGATCTTTTAAAATTGATGATTTATCAAAAGTTGATTATTTTAAATTAATTTATGCCAAATATGATGATTGGCTTCAAGTAACACTAAATGGAAACGTAGTACTTCAAGGGCCTTTCCCTTCACATGGTATGAACGTAGTAAATGGAGCTGTTAACTATATAGATCATAATGGTAATTCTCAAACTAAACCTTGCGAACTAAAAAGAAGTTGGGAATGGTTTCCTGACTCATTCAGCCCAACAGGAAGAGATGTAAAACGTCACTTAATTACTGGAATTAATACATTTAAAATAAAAACTATTGTAAGTGGTGGGGGTGAAGGATATGCAAGATTTAAGACCCAATATGAAGGACTTAATGGAATACAGTGTATCACAGGCGAATGTAAACCAGAAAGCATTGGTTCAGTACCCGGACCTGTCATAAATGAGTATGAGTATTATGACTACATTTGTGAAGAGGATAATAATTCAATATTTCCTTGGTTTCCTCAAGATTCAGGAGGAAATTGTAACGCCCCAGCAGATCTTATATCATACAGTGACCCAATAAGTGGTGTAACAAAATACAAATGTAACGAACCAACCCCTCCAGCAAACAACTGTAAAAGAAAGTATTACACTTGTCCAATTGACAAAAATATAGAATGTGTTGAAAACTATAAAAATTCAGCTCCAAATACTTCTACTGTATCAGGTACTGTAGTAAATACTCCAAGTTTTTATCCAGCACTTAGAATCCCACCTGAGATTTTACCTGATGACATAGTATGTATAGATGGTATTTGCTACCTAGATAGCGACGAAGATGATCAGCCAGATAAACCAGCAGAAATAGAAATACCTATAAACCGTGTAGAATATCGTGTACAAAAGAATGGTGTTTGGTCTGCTTGGGTACTTCCTGGTCATAGAATTATGACTGATGGTAATCAAACTGTTCTTGATGATTTTGAATTAAGATTTACAGATGCTAGTCAAACACCCATAGACTGTAATGGCTCTTTAATATTCAGTGATGGTAATGTAAGTTCTGCATCTTGTTTATATTCTTTTACACCCGATACTATATTTGAACTTGTTGTGCATCATGGAAGTAAAGTAGTAAACGGTAAAATAGGTGTACAAACTCCTGCTGGAGGATCATTCGCATTATCAAACTCAGTAGATGGGAATATGAGTATCAAATTCTCAGGTCTTATTACTGAAGACTTAGAAATTTCTTCCTTAACTACTACTGAATACCTATGTCCCAATGGTTATGGTGCTGAAAATAATACAAGTTGTATTAAAATGTTCCCTTGTCCTGATGATTACTTAGATCATAACTTCTCACATTGTAAATTTAACTATAATAGTACTTATATCTCTTCTTGTCCTAAGGATTATATTAAAAGAAACGGTACTTGTATACATGAAGAAGCTCCTGTAGAAGTACTTGAAACTACTCCTATGTTAAAATCCATATTAGTGGGCTCATACAAAGAAGATGACTATGGTAATATAAAAGATACTTTTTGCTCGGATGGAAATGATTTTTGTCAATTTAGATTAACTAATATTTATACAGAAGATGATAATAAAACTATATGTTTTAGAGATGGGGTGAACCAAAGAGGATGTTTTACCATACAAAACAATTGTGGTATCAATGACTGTAATTACGATCAAAACTGTACATTTGATGTTAACATATCATATCCTGCTGGAATAAAATATATGAAATCCACTGATGACTACTCAAAAGTAAATGTATACGATGTAAACTACACTAAAATAGGTGAAATAAATTCAAACTGTAGAATAGATGCAAAAGTAGGACATATAAATCCTCTTTATAAAAACTCAAACATAATATCAGCAACTGCAGATAAAAGTAGAATAAATTTCTGGGATCCATACATAAGAGGTCCCATAGGAAGTTTACAAATACTTTCAGATATCTTACCAGCAGATATAGCAAACGGATTTAGACTAAGAAATGGAAATATAGATTCAGTTGAACAAAAAGGATTTAGAACCTTTACTAAACATAATGGTAACGTATACGCCGGACATAAAAATCTAATATCTAAATCAGTATGTCAAGGTCTAATTAATAATACTCGTTTCCGTATAGCTCAAGGAGAAGACATAGATGAACAAAGAATAATATCATCTCTTGCCCTACACGGACATCCCGCAAATTATAACTATAATGATCAAAACTATGGTTCAAGCCCTTGTGTAATAAAACAAGAGGGTGGTAGAGACACTAATGAACTTGACTATGCTATAAAGTTAACAGGAGATACAAAAGCTGCAGCATATATGTGTTCTCCTATAGTCTGTAAGGTAGGACAATGTCAAACGGCAACTTGTCCAAGTGGTTCAACAGGTTCACTTCTAAGACCCCAAGACCAAGCACTAATAACTACTGATATCTGTACAGCTCAAACCTGCGATAAAAACCAAGAACACTTTGCAGGATGTGGAAAATATGGAAGATGTGATACAACAGTACCAAATGTATTTGAAGTATATGAAGATGATTCCAAGTACAAAATAGGAACTTGTGTAAAAGCAAGCTGTCTTAACAGTGAACTTGATCCAAATACTGGAATATGCAAAAAATGGGGATGTAAAGACTCTGTAGAGGTCAATGGAACCTGTATACGAACTCTATATTAGGATACAAAATAAACTTATGAGAAACAAAATATTAAATGTAGCCCACTCACCTGATGCTGATGATATCTTTATGTATTATGCAATTAATTTTGGATGGGCTGATGATAAAGCCTTGTCATTTAATAATATAGCTTTAGATATAGAAACACTCAACGAGGAAGCACTCAAAGGTACTTACCCAATAAGCGCAATAAGCTTTGGTATGTATCCTCTAATATCAAACGAATACGCACTTCTTAAGACTGCTATGAGTTTTGGTGAGGGATATGGACCTAAACTAATTAAGAAAAAAAACAAAGCTTTAAAAAGAAACTTCAAAGTAGCTCTTAGCGGAAAATATACTACTAATGCAATGCTCTTTAGATTAGCTTATCCAGATGCAAGAATAATCTATAAAAACTTCTTAGACATAGAGTATAGCGTTCTAAATGATGAAGTTGATGTAGGAGTTTTGATTCATGAAAGTATTTTAGATTTTGATGACAAGCTAGAATGCTTTGATGATATATATAATATCTGGACAAACCTCATAAAAGAAGAGCTACCTCTTCCTCTTGGTGGTATGGCGATTAGAAGAAGCATCCCCTTACTCCAAGCAATAAAATCACAAAAGCTTCTCATACACGCTATAAACCTAGGAATAAATAACAAAAACCTAATATCAAATATGCTACACGAAAGAAACCTACTAAGAATAAAAGACAAAATGCTCAAAACTTATCTTGATATGTACGCTAATGACAATTCTGTAGAAATAAATGAAATACAAATAGAATCTTTACAAAAACTATATGACTTAGGGTACAAAAATAACTTCTATTCAAACAAAATTAACGTTAAAGATATGTTCCTACCTACAGAATATGAAAATCTATACACTGATTTAAGAAAGAAATAAGCTAAAGTACATATAATTTCAACTCTTAAGAGGGTTCATAGCTCAGTTGGTTAGAGCACTCGGCTCATAACCGAGTGGTCCCAGGTTCGAGTCCTGGTGAACCCACCACTCTTAAGATACCATATAATCGATACTTTTAACATTTTTACTCATATCTTTAAGGTTTAAAAAAATCTCTTTAGTCCTTGTTTAGTTCGTGCTATATTCAAATCAACTAAAAAAAAGTCTAAACTATGCACACATTTTTTTAATTAAACCACACTTTTAGACTTAATTAAATCTATAATTATATTTACCTAGGATATAATATAACAATATTCAGGATATAAATGAAAAAAATACTTTTAACTCTTATTCTGACTTTTACCTTATTTGGAGATTCTAAACCTATGCAAGAAAACAATACAAAAAAAGCTTATTTTGCTGGAGGATGTTTTTGGGGTGTAGAATATCACTTTGAGAAACTTCCTGGTGTAATTGAAGCAAATAGTGGATATATGGGTGGAAATACTCCTAATCCTACCTATCAAACAATCTCAACTGGAACAACAGGTCACGTAGAAGCTGTAGAAGTCATATATAATCCTAAAAAAATTTCTTTTGAGGAGTTAGCAAAACTATTCTTTGAAATACATGATCCAACACAAGCAAACGGACAAGGTCCTGATATTGGAAGTCAGTACCTTTCTTATATCTTTTATAATAATGAAAACGAAAAAAACATATCTCAAAACCTAATAGATATCCTTGAATCCAAAAACTATAAAGTAGCTACTAAACTTTCCCCCATAACAACGTTTTATATCGCTGAAGAGTATCATCAAAACTACTACAAAGTAAAAAGACAAAAGCCATATTGCCATGTGTACAAAAAAAGATTCTAATAAAAGCTATAAAGTATTTCTGGCTACTGCTACTGCCCTAATGCTTTTAGGTGTAATTCTAGGAGCTTTTGGGGCACATGGACTTAAAGATATTTTAGAACCAAAAATTTTTAATGCTTATCAAACTGGTATAACTTATCACTTTTACCATACTATTGGTTTGTTTATAGTCCTTATTTTTGCAAAGCTTTTTGTATATAATAAGCTAATTATTAGTATTATATATACTTTATTGTTCGGGATACTACTTTTTAGCGGTAGTTTATATCTATATTCCATAACATCGATTAAAATCTTTGCTATGATTACTCCAATTGGCGGACTACTTTTTATAGTAGCATGG
>CACVAW010000046.1 GCA_902727925.1 uncultured Campylobacterales bacterium
GCTAAAATTAAAGAGTTTAATTTATATTTTAAATAATTTTTATTCCAAAGTTTTGTATTTTTTATATATTTATTAATTATTTCTTTTATATTAATCAAACTTAAAAATCCTCATCTTAGAGCTTCTTGATCTTGGGTTTGTTTTGATTTCGTTTGGAGTTGGTATTATTGGCTTTTTGGTTATTATCTTGCCTTTGGAGTGATTATTCTCACATATACACCTCATAATACCACTAGGACAAATACAGTTTTGTGTCCAAGACTTAAAAGTCTGTTTGACTATTCTATCTTCAAGCGAATGAAATGATATTATTGCGAGAGTTGTATTTGAAAGTTTTTCTTCGTTTTTACTTAAATTTTCTAAAAATGATTTGAGTTGTCCTAGTTCGTCATTAACTTCTATTCTTATAGCTTGAAAAGCTAATGTCGCTGGATGAATTCCTTTTGAGGTGAAATTCTTAGATATGATATTAGCTAATGAGTTTGCACTGGTAAACGGTCTATTGTTTATTATAAGGTCTGCTAATCTTTTGTACTCTTTTACTTCGCCGTAATCTTTGAATATCTGTTCTAATTGAGATTTCGAGTATGAATTAACTACATCACTTGCACTTAAGCTACTATTAACATCCATACGCATATCAAGAGCCTCACTATCAAACCTAAAACCTCTATTTGTATCATCAAGCTGTAAAGAGGATACTCCAATGTCTGCTAAGATTCCTTTTATAGGGTGATCCAAACACTCTAATATACCATTTGCAAAGTCTTTTTTTATGATACTAAATCTATTTGTATATGGTTTTAGTCTATTTGATGAAAAGGATATAGCTTCATTGTCTCTGTCTATTCCTATGAGCTTGATATTTGGATTTGCTTTTAGAAGTTCTTCTGAGTGTCCTGCGTAACCTAGGGTAGCATCAACTATATATCCATCATCTATATCTTTGAAGCAATCTAATACTTCTTGTAGTAATACTGGTTTGTGAGGTGAGTTTTGCAAACATATCCTTCTATATTTTTGAAATTCTACTATTATTTAGTGTTAAATAAAAAAAATATCAGTATTATTCCTTTTGACTTACAAAATATACTAAAAATTTATAAGGACCTATTTAAAAATGATTACTTGGTTACAAAAAAACAAAAAATATACACACATCGCTATCTGGATAAGTACCATTGCTTTTGTTGGTGCTGGATTTGTAGGATGGGGAGCTTATGACTTCAACTCAAATAGAGCTAACTCAGTAGCAACTGTAGGTGGTGAAAAAATAACTTTAAGAGATCTTCAATTCTCCTATAATAATCTATACTCTTACTATGCCCAAGCACTTGGTGAAAAATTCAATAAAGAAGAAGCAAAAAAACTAAACCTTGAAGCAATAGCATTACAAAATCTTATTGATCAAGCTATGGTAATCAGTATTGCTAAAGATTTTGGATTAAACGTTAATGATTCAGAAATAAGAAAAGACTTAGCATCAACTAAAGAATTTCAAACAAACAGTGTCTTTGATAAGGAAAAATACTATAACTTACTAAAAAATTCGAATATTTCACCAAAAGAGTATGAAAATACTCTCAAAAAACAGATATTAACACAAAAACTAATAAATGCACTTGAAACAAAACCAACAAAACTTGAATACAATACTCTAAGTGCAGCAACTAGCCTAGAAGATAAAATTAGTATTGAAATAGTAAAAAGTGATGTAGATATAGAGCCAAAAGAAAACGAGACTTTCAAAAGATGGCAAAAAACAAAGAATCTTTATCTATCTCTAAAAAGCTATAGTCTTGATACATACAAAATAAACCTTGATGAGAACTTAAGTGAAAATGAAATTAAAGACTTTTACTCTAAAAACAAAAAAGATTATGGGGACTATGATATTTCACGTGAACTTATCAAAACTGATTTAGCTTATGATAAAACAGAAAAAACAGCTATTAAAACATATTTGAAACTTAAAAATGGAAAAATTGACTTTAAATCAAGTGCCACTGTAGATGCTACAAGTGATTTTCCAATGGCTAAAGTACAAGAACTTAAAATTGGTCAAGTATCAAAACCTATCAAGGTATCGAGTGGATATATGGTAATAAAACTAAATAAGATAAACTCAGCTTCACCACTAGACTATAAAAGTGCAAAAAATTTGGTTATAGCAGACCTTAAAAAAGACATACTAAAAGAAACTCTCAAAGAAAAAGCAAATGAAAAATTAAAAAACTTTAAAGGTAAAGACGTAGGCTATGTATCATATTCAAACTACGAAATAGATGGTCTTAGTGTAACTGAGGGTTATGAGCTAGTAAAACAAATATTTTCTAGTAATACAAAATCTGGATTTAAAGTATATGATGATAAAAGTGTAATATATAAAATAACAGATCAAAGAATAGCTTCAACTGATGAAAAAAATGAATATCTATTAAATACTCAAATTCAAAGCATAAAAGCATCATTCTTAAATAAAAACTTAATCTCACTTTATAAAGACAAATATAAAGTGAATAGATTTAGATAGGAAATCAAAGTGAATTTACAAGATCATACAATACTTGGAATTGATATAGGTTCACACAAAATTTCAGCTATCATCACAACAAAAGATAGTAACAATCACATAGAAGTTATAGGTGTAGGTAAGGCTCCATCAAAAGGCATACAAAAAGGTCTAATAACAAATATAGACCTTGCCTCAAACTCAATAAAACAAGCCCTTACTTTAGCAAATCAAATAGCTGGTACAGAAATAGATTCAACTGTAGTCTCAATATCAGGATCATACATACAGACAACTGATAGCTATGGGGTTGTAAATATCCCAAACAAAGAGATAAGCTTAGATGAGATCAATAGAGTAATGCAAATGGCTAATCATAATGCAAATGAATTACCTGATTATGAAAAACTACATGTAATACCTTATGAATTTCAAGTAGATAAACAAAACAATGTAGACGACCCTATAGGTATGAGTGGATCAAGACTAGAAGTCAAAGCTCATGTGATATCGGCAAACTCTATATCTCTAGGTAATCTCAAAAAAGCTCTCAAAAAAGCTGGAGTAAAACCTGATAATTTTGTATATACTGGCTATGCTAGTAGTATAGCTGTACTTGAAGATGATGAAAAAGAACTTGGAGTTGCGACTATAGATCTAGGGTCTCATGGCTGTGAGCTAAACATATTTTTAAATAACAACTTAGTTCATAGTGAGTTTCTAGAAATTGGCAGTAATAGTATCACAAGTGATTTGGCAATGGCGTTGCATACCTCTTTGGATGTTGCTGAAGACCTTAAAATAAAATACGCAACACTAAAACCTTGTAGCGATACACAAATAACAATACCAAAAATTGCAGATGAAGAGGTAAATAGGACTGTATCTTTAGAACGTGTACTTCAAGTCATCTATGCAAGACTTGAAGAGACTTTTATAATAATCGCTAAAATGGTAGAAAAAACAAACCTTCAAAA
>CACVAW010000047.1 GCA_902727925.1 uncultured Campylobacterales bacterium
TTCTTTACTATCACATCTTGGACACTTTTTAGAACTTTTTTATAATCCATTATAAAAATACCTTAGTTTCTTACCAATATACCATACTTTACCCAGAGTTTTAAACCCCCATTTCTTTAATTAAGTCCTATTTGATTTTTTGGTAACAAAAAAGTAAAACCTTGTGCTTGCACTCTCTATGAGAAAAACAATCATGGCTTCAGAGTTAAGATTCAGGGTCTGACTCCTTAATTCTTTTAAAAGATTTTTATATTATAATATGAACAAAGGGTTTTTATATGCCAACAGTATTAAGAATTGATGGTTATCGATTTTTCTTTTTTAGTGAAGAGTAAATTCTCTTTTGCTCTAATGCAAGAGGAAGATTTACGAACATTTGCCTATTCACATTCATATAGAAAAAGGTGATAGCTACGCTCGTATTGAAATAACCACACTCAAAATAACTGATAAATATAAAATCAAAAATAAAGATTTAAACATTCTACTAAAAATAGTAGAAAAACATCAAAAAACATTAATAGGAGCTTGGAATGAATACTTTAGTCAAACATAAAAACCACATAAAACATCTAAAATTTGAAGAAAACATACAAGTATACCTAAGCTCTGGAGATATGTTAGTAATTCCCTATTCATATACTCCAAAATTACTTGCCAATAAAGAATTACTTAAAAACTATAGATTAATAGCTAATGGAATAGGCATTCACTTCATCGATATAGATGAAGATATATCTTTAAAAGGAATCATTCAATACAAACTAAAAAATTCGCTACTAGCATCTTGAATAAAATCCCGATCTCCATAATTTGGCGTTTATGGAGTTCATAAAAAAATTTAAGCCTAAGATTTTTACTCTTTTTGACTTAATTAAAAAAACGGGTGCTTAATTTATTCTTTTTTCTGATAAATGAGGAGATAAAAATCAACTAATTTAATTTTAAGATTTTTACTAAGACCACGATGTAAACTAATCATATTTTTCATATGAGAAAATACACCACCTTCAAGAGAATTAGTAGTATTTTGAATGTTTAAATTTTTGTGTTTTTTGTAAGTAAATAGATAAGGTAGATTAGTTCTTAAACTTCTATACGCAGACCTAACTTTTGGATGAGTATAATGAAGTTTACCTGTAGTTTTAGAAACTGTTTTTTCATCTAAAAAATCTTTATATATTTCATACCAAATATCAAGTTTTTTTATAAGATGATATTCTGTAGTTAGAGTTAGTTTTGAAACTATTTTCTTTAAATCCTTACTAGCTTGTAGCTTTGGTTTAAGTGTTATATATCGTTGTATTATTTTCTTCTGATGAAAATGACACATTTGTATAGGAATATCCTCAAAGGCTTTATACAAGCCTCTTTTACCATCTATAGTAACACTTTGAATTGTATAACCTAGGTTAATCAGTTCTTCTTTTAAATATCTATAATCTTCTACTGTTTCACTCTCAATATGTTTCCAAATTAGTATTTCTTTCGAATTTATATCTTTAAAAACTAAAGTACCTAATTTATCTTTTCTCTTACCATAAAATGTAGCATCACATACTATATTTACAGCTCTTGGATTATGAACCTTTTTACCAACATTATATTCATCTCTTTGCTTCATTATCCATGGTATAGATCTATTATATTTACTGGCTAGTTGCTTTAATGTTTGTCTCTTTAAAAAATACTCTTCAAATATAACTTGTTGAAGCTTTTCTGGTCGTCTTTTACTGCTAAATGATGTTTTACAATCATTACAAAAGTATCTTCTAATCTCTCTTCTCTTACCTTTTGAAATCGTATTTCTTGATGAACATTTTGGACATATTTTATAACTTTTTTACAGCCATTTATAAATAAACCTTTGTTTACTACCAATATACCATATCTCACTCAACTTTTTAAGCACCCATTTTTTTAATTAAGTCCAAAAATACATATCAAAAACCTTAAATTCAAGAGTTACATAAAGTGAGTTAAAAGTATAATAATTTCGTTAAGAAATTCAAATTGTTTAAAGGAGTAAAGTCTCTAAGAGTTAAGATTCAGGGTCGGACCCCTTGATTCATTCTGGACCCCTTAATCTTATAGTAATCTTATAGGAATTAATGGATAAGTTTACTAATCTTTAATAGTTTATACATTTCATCTATTAAAGTAATATCCATTTTTCATATCTTTCTTTCAAAAAGAAACAAACTTTATTACTTTTTGATTGCAAAAAAGTAAAATAAAAACAATCACGGCTTCAGAGTTTATTTGGGTACAAATAAATACCTAAAAAGAGTATATAAAATAAATCAATTGCGGAACTCAGAATAGGTGTATTGCTCCCAGCAATACACCTATTCTTCAGACAGTCCTCATTCTTATAGATTAATTTAATACACTATTTTTAGCTCTTGCAGATGTGAGGTGAAGAATCTTTAGTATGAAATTTATCCCATATTCCAGCGTTTATAGAGTGAACAAAAAGTATAGTAATTCCGTTAAGAAATTCAAACTGTCTGACCGAAGGGAGTTTTTGAATTTTAGTTATTATTATATTTTTGACGAATTTACTTTTGTACCCAAAAGCTCTATAACTAGCGAAGAGCTTTTTATTATACTTTTTTGTCGGTACAAAAAGTATAGTTTGGTTACTTTTCAAAAGTAACACTAAGAACAGGTAAATAACTAATATAACTTCAAACAAAAATAGATATCAAAATACTTTAAATTTAAGAGTTAATGAAAGTTAAGATTCAGGGTCGGACCCCTTTTCATCTTTCAAAAAGTATAGTTTGGTTACTTTTCAAAAGTAACATAAGAACAGGTAAATAACTAATATAACTTCAAACAAAAATACACATCAAAAACCTTAAATTCAAGAGTTAATGAAAGTTAAGATTCAGGGTCGGACCCCTTTTCATCTTTATCAGTTAAAGTAACCTCTATTTTTCATATCTTTCTTTTAAAAGAAACAAACTTTATTACTTTTTGATTGCAAAAAAGTAAAATAAAAACAATCACGGCTTCAGAGTTTATTTGGGTACAAATAAATACCTAAAAAGAGTATATAAAATAAATCAATTGCGGAACTCAGAATAGGTGTATTGCTCCCAGCAATACACCTATTCTTCAGACAGTCCTCATTCTTATAGATTAATTTAATACACTATTTTTAGCTCTTGCAGATGTGAGGTGAAGAATCTTTAGTATGAAATTTATCCCATATTCCAGCGTTTATAGAGTGAACAAAAAGTATAGTAATTCCGTTAAGAAATTCAAACTGTCTGACCGAAGGGAGTTTTTGAATTTTAGGAATTACTATACTTTTTGTGAATTTACTTTTGTACCCAAAAGCTTTATAACTAGCGAAGAGCTTTTTTTTAATCTTTTTTGTCGGTACAAAAAGATTAGTTTGGTTA
>CACVAW010000048.1 GCA_902727925.1 uncultured Campylobacterales bacterium
AAAAACTATTTTAAATCATTTGAAAAAAAGCCTATAGCTTCAGCTTCTATAGGACAAGTACACATAGCTTACCTAGAAAATGATACAAAGGTGGCTGTCAAACTAAGAAAAGCTAATATAAAAGAACAAATACTTTCAGACATAAAAATAATAGAATCTTTTAACTATATATTTAAACCTCTATTTTCATACTATACAAAGAATTCAGTAGAATCAGTTATCAATGAATTCTCTAAAATGATAAAAGAGGAGATATCTTTTGAGATAGAACTTCAAAACTTAATAAGTTTTAGTGAATTTTATAAAGATTCTGGTATCAGGTTTCCAAAACCATATAGTGAGTACTCTACTGATAATGCACTAGTTATGAGCTATGAAGAGGGTTTTCGGTTTGATGATAAAGAAAACCTACAAAAATATGAAATCAACTTTAATGCTTTAATGAGTAAATTAGTTTACTTTTATACTGACCAAATGCTTATAAATGGATACTTCCATGCTGACCCCCATCCAGGTAATCTACTAGTAAATAAACAAGGAGAATTAATACTACTTGATTTTGGAATGGTCAAGAAGATATCTAATAACACAAGAGTATCCATAATACAATTACTAAAAGCAGCCAATGAAAGAGATTATGAACTATATATTAATGCTAGTAAAAAACTAGGTACTATAGCATATGAAGCACCAGTAGATGAATTATCTGAATTTACAGATAAAATGTTTGAAATATTTTCAAATGAAAACTTAAGTAGCCAATCAATGCAAAAATTAGCTTTTAATGTCTTAGATTCTACAAAAAATCTACCATTTAAACTTCCTAGTGATGCTATTTATATTCTAAGAGTTAGTGGGATAATAGAAGGCTTAGGAACAAACTATATAGAAAACTTCAATGGCATAAAAGATATTCTACCATTACTTCAAAGTTCACTACCAAAAGCTCTAAATTTAGATGAAAATATATTTGAAAATTTAATAAATAATATAAAAGAAGTGCCGTTTATTATAGAAGATTTAAAGACATCTATAAAAAAAATAGCTAATTCAGAACTAGTAGTACAAGCATCAAAAGATCAATTAGAGTGGATATCAAAAGAAATTAAGACTTATACAGGTTCTATTATAAAATCTTTGGTATTTATCATACTAGGATTTTTTATTCTTATTTATGATAATGAACTTAAAAACTTAGCGTTACTATTAGTAACAATAGGTTCAATAAAACTCTTTTTCAAATAAACAAATTTAGCAGTTCAAATGTTTTAATTTTTCTACCAACTCATCAAAATTATCAGGATAAACAAAATACTTTTTGAAATAATCATCAAAGAAAGATTTTGTTATTTTTTCAAAATCTTCATCTCTCTTATTAACACACCAATCAAAGCTAATACCCTTTGATTTAAGCAAGTTAATTGAGAGCATAGTATCATTAATACACCCAAGACTCGATGGTGTTACAAGCAAGGTATGATCAATACCAAGGATATTAATCAAATCAATATAAAACAAATCTTTTTTAATAGGCACCATAAGACCACCTGCACCCTCAACTACAACTATATCAGAGATACTTTTAAGGTGTTCTAGCTTGTTTTTGATATATTCTATTTCTATATCTTTACTGGCTATATATGGTGCTGCTGGGAGTGTGTATTTATATGCTATACAGTCATCTATATTTAGAGTAGATATATTTGAGCTTTCATATAGTTTAAGCGTATCAGGAGCTTTGTCCGTCACTCCTGTTTCTATTGGCTTAAATCCTGCTACTTTGTATTTGCTACTTAGTCTTTTTATGAGTTCTACTGATATATAAGTTTTACCAATATCAGTGTTTGTAGCTGTGACAAATATAGTAAGAGATTTTTTCATATGAACCTTTTAATGTAATTCTACAATATTAAATAAATGAAAACCTTATTGAGAGTATATTAAAATACTTTAGTTAGAATATTCTAATAAGGTTAAAGGTTTTATAGTGCCAACACTCTTAAATAAAAATGGATTTAAGTTTTTCTTTTATGCAAATGAGCATGAACCAAAACATATTCATATCACAAATGGTAGTGGATTTGCAAAAATCGAATTATCTAATTTAAAAGTTGTCCAAAATTATTTAAAACCAAAAGAATTAAAAATTGCTCTTGAAATAACAAAAGAGAATAAAAATAATTTTGAAAGGATTTGGGATGAATGGTTTAATTGAAGCAAAAGAGGTTCATTTTGATGAAGAATATCTTCATGTAAAATTAAAAGATGATAGAATTATATCAACGCCTATAAAGTGGTATAAACCTCTACAAAAAGCTACAATATCAGAACTTAAAGACTATAAGCTTATCTGTATGAATACAGGTATCGAATGGGAATCTATAGACTATCACCTAAACATTGAAAGTATGTTAGAGAACTTCATTAAAGATGTTGCATAATTTTTTATAATATTATTGTTTTGTTTCCATTTATAAACACTTTATCATTTAACACTAGACTAAGCCCTTGATTCAGTACTTTGGTTTCGATTAGTCTTCCTACTTTTTGGATATCTTGCCAAAGATTGCTATGGCTTATTGCTGTAATATCTTGAGATATAATAGGTCCTTCATCAAGCACCTCATTTACAAAATGAGCCGTTGCTCCTACTATTTTCACCCCTCTTTGGTATGCTTGTTTATATGGATTTGCACCTACAAAGGCTGGTAAGAATGAATGATGTATATTTATTATCTCTTCATTATCAAAGTTTTTGATGAATTCTGGAGTTAGTATTCTCATATATTTTGCTAGTACTATATAGTCAAATGAATATGTTTTGATAGCTTTTATAATCTCTTTTTCGTGTTCTTGTCTTGATATGTCTTTATGTGATATATACTCATAAGGTATATCAAATCCTGATACAAGTTCTCTTAGGTTATTATGATTTGATATCACTCCAACTATATCAGCACCTAGCTCATCACTGAAATTCTTGACTAATAAGTCCCCTACTACATGTGATTCTTTTGTACAAAGTATTAGTATCTTTTTTTTAGCTTTTGTTTTGATATTTATGTCTGCATTAGTCAAAGAGTTTTTTAGCTCTTTCTCAAGTATCTCTTTTGAGGTATCCCCCTCCACTACTGCTCTAAAAAAGAATTTTTGATTTGTATGATCTACAAATTCAGCATTCTCGATTATATTAAGTTTATTATCAAATATGACTTTTGATATCTTATATACCAAACCTTTTTCGTCATTGCAAGTTATTTTTATTATGTATTTCATAGGTTATTTATCTTGTTCTACGTATATTAAAGTCTCTGTATCAAACCCTAGTTTTGATGCCTTACCTACTAACTTATCCATTATATCTTTAGGTAAAGACTTTGAACGTGAAAGTATCCATAAGTAGCCTTTATTAGGTCCTGATATTAGTGCGTATTGATAATCCTCATCAAGTTCATTGATAATATAAGAACCATAGAATGGACCAAAGAAAGAAACTTTTAGAAATCCTACATCACTTTTATCTACGAAGTAGGCTTTTCCTATAGCTTCACGCCACTCTTTTTTTCTTTCAAAGTAACCTCTATTTATTACTTTGATTTTGTCACCTTCTTTTATATACTCTGCACTTACGTTGCTCATTCCTTTTTCAAAGATATGATCAAGTCTAGCCACTTCATACCAAGTACCTAAGTATCTGTCTATTTCAAAGTTCTTTACAGGTTCTACTCCCTCAGGAAGCTTCACACATCCTACAAATATAAAACCTATTATCATCATTAAGTATTTTTTCATTTTATTCCTTATCTATTGTATTTAGTCAAAAATCTATTGAGTGCATTCGCGAAAGATGAAGCATCTTTTGCTCCAAAAGGAGCAGGCCCTTTGATAAGCTCTCCACTTTCACGTAGTTCTGCCATAAGGTCTCTCATACGCAAAAAGCTTTTGATATTGTCTTTGGTATATAGCTCACCTCTATGGTCAAGTGCATGAGCTTTTTTGTCAATTATCCTGTCAGCTAGAGGAATATCAGCTGTAATTACAAGATCACCCTCATTTACTATATCAACTATATAATTATCAGCCTCATCTGCACCCTGTTCGACTATTATATACTCTATATATGAAGACTTCTCACCTATACTTATTTTCTTGTTTGCTACTACATAAGTCAAGAGTTCTAGTCTTTTTATAGCACGATACACAATAGGTTTTAAGAGATTTGGAAAGGCATCTCCATCGATATATAGTTTCATAGTATCTCTTTGACCCTACCTACTTGATTATCTTCTAATTTTACTTTTATTCCGTGTGGATGTGTTGGGCTGTTAGTAAGAATTGCTTTTACAACGCCTTTAGTTAGATTACCACTTCTTTGATCAGTTTTAAGTACTATTTGTACTGTTGCTCCTATTTTTATATCTGCTCTTTTAGTTCCACTCAATTATTATCCTTTTCTCGTAATTTGTCTCTCGATGCATTATCCACAAGTGAGAATACTTTATCTATATCACTTTTAAGAGACTCTTTTTGATGTCCTATTACTTTGATTACTTCAAACTCTTTTACATCACAAAATTCAAAAAATTCTTTATATAGACTATGATTTGCTATTAGCTTTTTTGCTTTTGTATAATACTCATTTTGCTCAAACCTTTGTCTTCTATTTTGTAACCCTACTATATTTTGAGAATCTGTATATATAGTGATATTTTTAGTAGTCTTGATAATACTTAATACATATAACAGTATTTGCAATTCAAGTTTTGTTGAGCTTGTATCTTCAAACCTTTTGGTTTTTACATTTTGTGAATTGATATCAGTATTATCTGTGATGATATATGCACCGTAGCCCACCTTTGACTTTGGGTCTACGCTACCATCTGTGAATATTAATATCTTTTGTGAATTATGGATAGACTTCACATTTTGACTTTGGTGTTTCGTGAAATTCTATTTTACTTACATCTATATCTATTTGACTCATTTTGGCTTGCACAATTTCTAATAGCCAGTTAGACAAGCTCTCACTTGTAGGTACAAAATCCACTATGACATAGCTCTCATATAGCTCTTTTTCATGACTCTCTATATCAAGAGACGTAAAATCAGGTATCTTATATATACCATCTACATCAAGCAAATTCTTTTTGTCTTTAAAGTGTGGTAAAAGAGTCCCAAAAAGAGGGTCGTTTATATCTATAATGAATCTATGATCAAGATTGTCATCTAAAAATTTCTTAAACCAATTAAGATGAGCAAAATCTGTAACCATACCGTTAACTAAGCTTTTTGAGCTGAGATGAACTATCACTTTACCTTGATGCCCATGAAGATGTCTACACACCGAACATGAATCTAGACTAAAGTCCTTGTTAAGTTCTTGAGTCCATACTCTATGCCCATAACAAAAGTCAAAGCTCTTACTGATATTAAAAGATGATGCCATATATAAAACCTAAAATATATTGAATTGGTACAAATATAATATCAGGAGCTAAGAACATAATTCCTAATAAAATTATCATTCCATAATTCTCGTATTTGTAAATAAAATTTGATACCTTGTAGTATCCTTTTTTCATAGCCAAGTGTAATACTACTTTTGAGCCATCAAGTGGAGGTATAGGAAATAGATTAAATACCCCAAGCACTATATTAATCATAAATAAAGAGCCCAGAAATTTAACTAATAGCTCACTAAATATCCCTGTAGTAAGTACCTCAGCTTTAACAAGTACAAGCATCACAGCAATAACAAAAGTAGCTAGTAAAAAATTATATATAATCCCAGCTAAGCTCACATGAATAGCTGCGTTATGTCCACCATTTCTTACTACTGTACTCATATTCACAGGAACTGGCTTTGCCCAACCAAAGAGTATTCCACTACCACTAAGAATAAGAATTGCTGGAAGTATTATCGTCCCAAACAAATCAATATGTACAATTGGATTGATACTAAATCTTCCAGCATTTTTTGCAGTATCATCACCGTATTTATACGCTACCTTGCCGTGCATTATCTCGTGTCCAATGATAGCTATCATAAGAGCTACTACAGCTATAGCTATAGTAATTCCCTTGGCAAATATCTCTTCCATCAAGTTCGTCCACTTCCTAGATCTATAGTCTTATCGATATATCTTTCGTTATTTTGAAGTGTGTTTATACCTTTACCTATTCTATTCCATCTGATACTAAAATCACTTGAGTTTACAGACATCCATACAAACCAAGGTTTTCCTACTATATACTTATAAGGTACAGCACCCCAGAATCTACTATCATACGAGTGGTCTCTATTGTCCCCTACCATAAAGTATTCTTTCTCTTTTACCTTATAATAAAATGCATTCCCAACATTCGTAATCACCGGTTGCATTACAAAATCATTTTTACTAAGATGAGCTAAAGCTATATTAAATGTATCTTCTTTGCTATCATAATTAATACCTTTATATTTATCCATATAAGGATTAAGTACCCATAGCTTTGCGTTTATTACATGAATTTTATTTGGGTAATTACTCTTCATATACTCATCACCCTCACTCATTCTGATATACATCTTCTTATCTTGGAATAGTATCTCATCATTTGGTGTAGCAAAACATCTCTTTACAAAGTGTTGTTTTGGGTTTTTGGGATATCTAAATACTACTATGTCTTCTCTTTTTGGCTTACTTCCCTCTATGAGTTGACCTGTACCAAACATATCAGGCAGTATCGGCACTTCAAGAAAAGGTAAATGCGGTATCGGAATACCATAATCAAACTTCTTAACAAAAAGCATATCTCCTATAAGAAGAGTTCTTTTCATCGATCCAGTTGGAATAATAAAAGATTGGACAAAAAACATCACAAGTACAAGTACTATCACTATAGTACCTACCCAAGTGTTCGACCAATGATAAAATTTCTTTAAAAAGTTAAGCATTAATTTCCTTTTATAGCTGTTTTGTATTTTGTAATTTTGTAGCTTTTAATGTATTTAACAAAAGCATAGCAATAGTCATAGGACCAACTGATCCAGGTACTGGTGTGATATATGAGCTTATAGGTGCAACCTTCTCATAGTCTACATCACCTACGAGCTTACCACTTTCAAGTCTATTGATACCTATATCAATTATAATTGCACCCTCTTTTACCATGTCTTTACTAATAAGACCTGGATACCCTACCCCAACAGCTATCAAGTCAGCTTTCTTGGTATGTGATGCCAAATCCTTAGTATCTATATGGCATAGAGTTGGAGTAGCTCCTTCTTGAAGTAGAAGTGAAGCTAGAGGTTTTCCTACTATATTGCTAGCCCCAACAACACATACATCAAGACCTCTTAAGTTTATATCATAGTGAGCAAGTAGCTTCATCACACCTAAAGGAGTACAAGGTACAAAGCACTCTAGCCCAGAATTGAGCTTACCTACATTGTACGGATGAAAACCATCTACATCTTTTATAGGGCTTACCGCTTCAAGGACTTTGTCTTTGTTTATATGAGTAGGAAGTGGAAGTTGTACTAGTATTCCATTTATATTTGGATTATCATTCATCATTTCTATAGTCTTTATGACTTTTGCTTCTGATATATCTTTTGGCATTTTGTGAACTACAGAGTATATACCACTTTGTTCACATGATTTTTCTTTCTTTGCAACATACACATGACTAGCAGGATCATCACCAATTAAAACTACAGCCAGACCTACAGAAATATTCTCAGTAGCAAGTTCATGAATTTCCTTCTTAATATCCTTCTCTATATCATTTGCTAAAGCTTTACCATCTAAGATAGTCATCAATCACCTTTTAGTTTAAAATCAAAGTGTATAATAGCAAAAAATTTATACCAAACAGGAAAAAAAACGTACAATCAAGGAACTAAGTATAAAAAAACTATCAATATTATTACTTACTGTTACAATACTACTTGCAGATGTTGTAGATATTGATACTAACTCCACATTTATGACTAAGTTTGAATATGCCAGTATGTTATACAAAAACCCAAGATCTATAGGATGTGACAAATGTCACGGTAACCTAGGTGAAAAGACTCTAATCACCGAATATAAACACAAAGGTATACAAAAACAACTCTACGCTCCAGATATCACGAAAATATCTTTTGAAAACTTCAAAAAAGTATTTTCCAAAAATACAAAAATAATGCCAAAATATTTCTTCACAGATAAAGAAATACAAGAACTATACTACTATATACAAGAGGTAAACAAATGAACACACAAAAAAGCTCACAAGAATTCAAACAAGCAAAACAAGTAATACCAGGAGGAGTAAACTCTCCTGTAAGAGCATTCAAAAGTGTAGGTACAACACCTATATTCATAGCTAGTGCAAATGGTGCATATATACAAGATGTAGATGGTAACAAATATATAGACTATGTACAAAGTTGGGGTCCACTCATATTTGGACATAGTGATGAGCTAAGTATACAAGCAGCTTCATCTGCTCTTAATAATGGACTAAGCTTTGGTGCACCAACCACAATAGAAACAAACCTAGCATCACAGATAGTATCTCTATTTGATAATATAGACAAAATAAGATTTGTAAATAGTGGTACTGAAGCCGTCATGAGTGCAATCAGACTAGCTCGCGGATACACAAACAAAAACAATATAATAAAATTCGAAGGATGTTATCACGGACATAGTGACTGCTTACTAGTAGAAGCTGGAAGTGGCGCTGTAACATTCGGTAACCCAAGCTCATCAGGAGTACCCAAAAGCTTCACAGACCACACCATGCTTGCACACTACAATGATATAGCAAGTGTAGAAAAATGCTTTGAAAATAGTGATGACATAGCTTGTATCATCATCGAACCAATAGCAGGGAATATGGGATTTATCCCAGCTGACAAAGAATTTCTAAGTGGCCTAAAAAAACTATGTGAAAAAAACGGTGCATTACTGATATTTGATGAAGTAATGAGTGGATTTAGAGCAGACCTAAGAGGTGCAACTGGAGTATACGGTATAGAACCTGATATAGTAACATTTGGTAAGGTTATAGGTGGAGGTATGCCTGTAGGTGCATTTGCCTCTACAAATGAAATAATGGCTGTACTCTCACCTGATGGAAGTGTATATCAAGCAGGAACGCTTAGTGGTAATCCCGTAGCTATGAGTGTAGGAGAAAGTGTAATATCAAGACTAATACAAAATCCAGATATATACAAAGACCTAGAAGTAAAAGCAAAAAGACTAACAACTGGATTAAAAGAACAAGCATCAAAATATAATGTACCATTCCAATCAAACGCTATAGGTAGTATGTTCGGATTTTTCTTCAACAAAAACCAAGTAAAAAACTTCGAAGACGCCAAAAACTCAGATACAAAACTTTTCGCAAAATTCCACAAGCATATGTTAGACAATGGCATATATCTAGCATGTTCAGCCTATGAAAGTGGATTCATTTCAACTGCTATCACAAATGAAATGATAGACAAAACCATAATGATAGCAAGTGACTTTTTTAAATCTATCTAAAAATTCAAAAAAAGTATTGACAATATAAGAATAATAATATATACTTTCAGCTCCATTCCGGCATAGCTCAGCGGTAGAGTAGATGACTGTTAATCATTTGGCCCCTGGTTCGAATCCAGGTGCCGGAGCCACTTATTACAAACAATCCCCACCTCATCATTAACACAAGTATTTTCAAAACTACAAAAACAATCCAAATTTAATTTTACTACACTTTAGTTACTTTTTAAAACTTGGTTTTAGCTATTATTTATCGAATTGGCGTATTAAAAACTTCAAAGAAAAATACAATGATGCAATTATCAAAATGGAGCATGATATACTCTATGTTACTGGTAAGCTAGATAGTAGGATCCGAGTAAATGATTATGGCATTACTTACTACAGAGGACTGTTAAACGAGAAGAAATATAGAGGTACCTATGACAAGATTTTTAATAAGAAACCTAAAATTGACAATTCAATAAATAGTCTTTAACGACTACCCCTAGTCGTTTGTATATGATACAATACGATATCAATCCAAAAAATGTGTCGGGATTGAAAACAACAAAAGGACAATATTATGCTTACAGCCCAATATTCAATACACAGTGACAAAAACAAGTTTATTATCTCAGATGTAGATGATTATGATAATTTTATCTATTATGAAGATGAGAATATAAATGAGACTAAGTCTTTTGTAAATACTGTTTTACAAAAGTACCCAAACACTACGAAGATAGTTTATAAAGTCTATTATACAAGTTCTTCTATTGATACTTTGATCTATGAAGATGGAGAGTTTTTATTTAAGAGAATTAAGAAGAACGATAGTAGCTATGCTTCATATAGATACAATAGAGACAAACACTACTTTTTACAAGATGGTTCATTTTTTACTAAACTTCAAGATAAGATAAAAACTAGTGAAGATGAGTTAATCAAATACCTCGAATACAAAAATATCAAAAAAGCAAAAAGTAGGATAGATAGGATTTATAGTTCAAACACTCTAAAAGAATTTTTAGATGATGATTGTTATGATTTAGTTCATAGTTCAAAAAGCTTTTTATATAAGTCTTCGTACTTTTTGGAGCTTCCTATTCACTACCTTGAAGATGAGCTAAAAGAGTATGATAGAGCTAAGAATATAGAATCTATAAAACCACCTACAATAACTATAGAAACAAACTTCAAAAGGGGTGGACAAAACCTAATGACCTTAGGTGCTTTAGCTAGAAACAAGACTATAACTCTTGATAAAGAGGAAGCTTTAAACTCAGGTGATAATGGAATTGAAATTGCTAGAAAGTTTATTAAAAATCATTATGAAAAGTCTGGTGGTAATTTAAAATTTTGGGGTGAAATTACAAAGTATGTTTATAGGTTTAGAAGTGTTGATTTGATTTTTGATGTGAAAGATTTTAAAAACGAAAAATAAAAGGTAATCCTACAATGAAACTAAAAAGTTTTCAAATGAGATTACAAATTAGATATACAAGATAATAAGATAAAATTTCAAGAGCCAAATAGAGGACAAAACTATATGAATCAAAAAACACCAGCCCAATCAATAAACTCACAAGCATACAAAAAATACAAATTACCAAAAGATCAAGTACAAGAGTTTCAAAATCATATAAACGAATTTAAAAATAAGATAAACAATAAGGAAACAGAAGAAAACAACAAAAAAATATTTGCTTCATTTTTAGAAAAAACTTTCTATCAAAACTATGAAATAAATACCCAAGACAAAATAGACTTAGTCATCAAAAAAACTCCAAAAGACAAAGCCGAAATACTCATAGAACTAAAAAAACCCAAAGGCAACGAATCTGAAATGCTCTCAAAAACAGATTTGAATAAAAGAGCTTTGCACGAACTCATACTCTACTACCTAAGAGAAAAGCAAGAAAACGAGCAAATAAAACACCTCATTATCTCAAACTCTTATGAGTGGTTTATCTTCGATAGTAGTGAGTTTAGAAGAGTGTTTTTTGACAACAAAGATATTCAAAAGATATTTAAACAAAAAGAGTTAAACAAATCCACAGATACTAATTCAACAAAATCGATATACAATGAATTTAAAAAAAGCATAGAAAAGCAAAATTTACTATCAAATATAAAATATACCTATTTTGATATAAGAGATATAAAAGACTATAGTAACTTGTACAAATTTCTAAGTCCCACAAACCTACTCAAACAATCATTCGCAAACGATGCAAACTCTCTAAACAAAAAGTTTTATGACGAGCTACTCTATATACTAGGACTAGAAGAGACAAAGAAAAAACCAAAACTAATCCAAAGAAAACCAAAAGAGACAAGAGAACGAGGAACACTACTAGAAAATACCATCCTCAAGCTTCAAAGCGAATGTGGTATCACAGATGAAGAGAAGCTTTTTGATATAGCACTAGAGCTAAACATCATTTGGCTAAATAGAGTACTATTTCTAAAGCTACTTGAGGGTAAACTCATACAAATATCTTCAATAACCAAAAAGTTCCTCAGCTACGAAGACCCTATAGATGACTTTGATGTACTCAATACTCTATTTTTTGAAGTACTAGCCAAAAAGCTAGATGATAGAGACTCTGTGATGATAGAGCAGATAAAAGATATACCATACCTAAATAGCTCACTTTTTGAAGTAAATAAACTAGAATCAAAATATCTTCGTATAAGCAACCTCAAAGACAATCTAACCCTATCTATAAAACCAAACTCAAACCTTAAAAACGACACAAAATACAAAGATAAAAATGAAATCAACACACTAGAATATCTACTTACATTCTTAGATACCTATGACTTTGGGAGTGATGATACCGAGGACAAACACGAAGAGAAAAAAGACCTTATCAACTCAGCAGTACTAGGACTTATATTCGAAAAGCTAAATGGCTACAAAGATGGGAGTTTCTTTACTCCAAGCTTTATTACAGAGTATATGAGCCGTGAAAGTATAAGAAAATCATTAGTAGATAAATTCAGCCAAAGCTTCGACAAAAGCTTCGAAGACTTTGAATCTCTTACAAGGTATATACATACACAGAATTATAATACAAGTTTTAGAATAAAAGCAAATAATGTAATAAACTCCATCACTATATGTGACCCAGCAGTAGGAAGTGGACATTTTCTAGTCTCAGCACTCAATGAACTACTACTTATCAAATCAGAGTTTGGGATACTCTTTGAAGATAGCAAATACTTTATAGTAGTAGAAAACGATGAACTATACATACAAGACAAACAAGATGAGCATATCATAGAATACACTTTAAAAGACCGTTCAACCCACCATATCCAAAAGACAATATTCCAAGAGAAAAAAACCATCATAGAAAATCAACTCTTTGGGGTAGACATCAACCCCAAATCAGTCCAAATCACCAGACTAAGACTATGGATAGAACTACTAAAATCAAGCTACTACGAAAACAACGAGTTCCAAACCCTACCAAACATAGACATCAATATCAAATGTGGTAACTCACTCATAAGCAAATACGACATAAACACAAAAAACAACAAAGACTTAGACAAAAAACTAATCAAAGAGTACAAAACAGCAGTCAAAGAATACAAAAGCACCAACAACAAAACTAAAAAACAAGAGATCACAAACACTATACAAAAGCTAAAAGATAGCTTCACAAAAGAACTAAACGAATATAGTAAAGAGATACAAAACTACCAAAAAGCACTCAAATCATACATCACAGACTTTGGACTAGATGGACTAGAAGATATTCATATGCTAGATGCTATCAAAAATGGTTACAAAGTCCAATCCACTATGTTTACTACTGATGATACCATATCCAAAGCCAGAACCAAACAAAAAGAAAACCTAAAACAAGAGATAATCAAAAACCATCAAATCATAAAAAACATACAATCAAACGAAATCTACAAAAACTCCTTTGAGTGGGCATTCGAATTTCCTGAGATACTAGATGAAAATGGCGAGTTTGTAGGGTTTGATATAGTAGCTGGAAATCCTCCGTATGGAGCTAGTCTAAACACCCAAACAAAAGAGTACTACAAAACAAAATATGAAAATGTACATATGCGAACTATAGATACTTTCAACTACTTCATATCTATGTCATCAAAACTACTCAATAAAAACTCATATCTATCATTCATAGTACCAAACAATCTTCTATATCAAAACGAATATGAAAAAACTAGAAATTTATTACTAAATAACTACCAACTCAAAACAGTAATAAATCTAGGAGACAATGTCTTTGAAGATGCTAGTGTACCAACTTGTATCATAGAGTACAAAAATACAAAAAATAAAGATTATAATTTCAGATATATAGATATAAGAGATACAGAATTCACAGATAACTTAAACTATGAAAACTATAACAAAAAATCAATGCTAAAAGTCCCTACATACACTTTCGGCATAAATCCAACTACAGTAAACCTCATAGAAAAAATCAAAACAAAATCATACATCATAGATGATATAGCACTAGAAGTAGCTAGTGGTATATCTACAGGAGCAGACAAAATATTTAGACTAGATGAAAACAGCATCAAACAACACAAGATAGAAAATCAAATCTTACAAAATGTATTAGTAGGTAGAGAGATAAACAAATATGAAACAAATCCTACAGACCATAAACTAATCTACACCACAAGAGATATAAACATCTCAACCTATCCAAATACATTAAGATACTTAGCTCCATATCAAGAAAAACTATCGCAAAGAAGTGAAACAAAAAAAGGTATTTTACCTTGGTGTTCACTAAATAGACAAAGATACAAAGAACTCTTCACCGAAGAAAAAATCCTCATCAGACAAACAGCAGATGATGTTATAGCTACCTATGATGAAAATGGATATTTTGTATTAGATAGTATTTTGGTATTTAAAATAGATAAAACAAAATGTGAGATAAAGTACAAGTTCGCTACAGCTATACTAAACTCAAAACTAACTACATTCATATACCAAAACTATACAGGTGAAAGTGGAAGAGGATTTGCACAAGTAAAACCTAAAAATATACGAAAACTACCTATCCCAAATATAAATAAAGAAGAACAAAAACCATTCATAGAAATAGTAGATAAAATCATAGAACTAAAAAAACAAAATCTTGATACAACAGAACTAGAATCTAAAATAGATGAGATAGTGTATGAACTATATAGCTTGAGTGATGAAGAGATAGAGATGGTGGAGGGAATAAATGGCTGAAATAATAAAATCGAAAGAAGATAATAGTAAAGTGGAAAAACACCCAGTATCAGATAAAATTACACTATTTGAGTATTTGATTATGATACTTTGTTACTTAGTACTAATTATATCTTTACTTTATGGAAATGAAGATTTATTTCAGCGTTCAGGTTCACTGGTAATTATTTTTGTTGTGTTTACTCAAAATAAACAAACTATATTACAACAAAAAATTATCCAGTATTACAATGATAAAATAGGTTATCATCAAGACTGTCCTATAGAGTATAAGAAATCATACCAAAGAAAAATATTTGATTCCTTAATATTATTTACTATTGTTTTAGGTACAGTGATTTGGGGATATGGAGATTTGATTTATAAATGTATTCACCACTTCTAAAACGACTACAGGTAGTCGCTACAGTATGATAAAATACTCTTGTAAATAAAAAATAAAGGAAACAAATGGGTTTAGAGTTAAAAAGTGTTGAAGAGTTTAATGAAATAAAAAATGAAATAAAAGAAAAGATTAATAAATTTTGTGAGCAAAATACTTCAAGACAAAGGGAAGTTTTATATGAATTTTTGTCAAGAGAATTTGATATAAGTTTAAGTATATATGACTATAACGGTACAAATGACCATGCAAGATTTGCCTGTGATCAAAATTGGGAAGAAGGATACACTTTTAACAAAGTGTTGGATTTATGTTTGAGCAAACAATAAATAACTTTTACCAAGCATAAGCTAGGATACTTAATGTATAAACCACCCTATACAATAAACACAAAAATTATAAAACAAATAAGTAAAATATCCGAACTAATAGCAGATGTAAAGTACATAAACAAAACATACAATACCCTAAAACTAAGAAAAGAAAATAGAGTTCGTTCAATAACAGGAACACTTCAAATAGAGGGTAATACTCTTGATGAGGAGCAAATAACAAGTCTAATAAATGGTAAAATAGTCCTTGGTACGATGAGTGAGATAGAAGAGGTAAAAGGAGCTATCAAAGCCTATGACAATATAAATAACTATAGATACAAAAATGAAAAAGACCTACTAAAAGCTCATAAGTTTTTGATGCAAAACTTACTAGAAAATGCAGGTAAATATAGAACATCAAATGTCGGGGTTGGTACTCAAGATGGTGTTACACATGTAGCACCACCATCTAATATGGTGGCTAAGCTTATGAAAAATCTTTTTGATTGGCTTGAGGGTACAGATGAGCATTTATTGATAGTTAGTTGTGTGTTTCATTATGAATTTGAGTTTATTCATCCTTTTAGTGATGGTAATGGTCGTGTTGGGAGACTTTGGCAAAGTGTGATTTTAAAAGAGTTCAAAGAGCTTTTTGCTTATATACCAATAGAAAGTATCGTAAAATCAAATCAATCAAGATACTATCAAGCATTAGAAGACTCAGGAAGTGTAGGCGAGTGTACTCCTTTTATTGAATTTATGCTTGAGATTTTAGAAAAGTCTTTAAGAGAGTATGTAAAACAGAGTCAAAAGTTGGGAGAGAAGTTGGGAGAGAAGTTGGGAGAGATTAAACTAACTCAGAATAGAAAAGCTATTCTAAAACTAATAGCCAAAAACCACTTCATAACTATCTCTGAACTCTCGGTAAAGGTGGGTATCAGTACAACTGCTATAGAAAACAATATCAAATACCTAAAAGAACATAACTTACTAAAAAGAGTAGGAAGTGATACATCAGGAAGTTGGGAGATAGTTTTATAAAACTTGATAAAATTGTGAAAATAAATTATAGATACAAAAATGATACTAAAAAACAAACTTAACATTAAAAGTGAAATAGAACTAGCTCGTGAGGAAAAGCAAATCTCTAAGCTAAAAGCCAAAAAACTATATGAGAGTAGAAAGCTAGGAAGCTTACAAAGATAGGATAAAAAGATAATGAGTAAAAAAAACAACTTCCTAATATACCAAAATGAAAAGGGTAACATCAAAATAGATGTGAAGTTTGAAGATAAAACTATATGGCTCAATCAAACTCAAATATGCGAGCTATTCGGTAAAGCAAAATCTACGATAAGTGAACACATTAAAGCTATCCTTGAAGAGGAAGAACTAGATGTATCAACTATTCGGAATTATCGAACAGTTCAAACAGAAGGTTCTAGAGAGGTTGCTAGAACTATAGATCACTATAACCTAGATATGATTATAGCTATAGGATTTAGAGTTCGTTCATCAACTGGTACGAAGTTTCGACTTAATTAAAGAAATGGGGGTTTAAAACTCTGGGTAAAGTATGGTATATTGGTAAGAAACTAAGGTATTTTTATAATGGATTATAAAAAAGTTCTAAAAAGTGTCCAAGATGTGATAGTAAAGAA
>CACVAW010000049.1 GCA_902727925.1 uncultured Campylobacterales bacterium
TCATTTAAGTTTTCTACAAAACCTACTATCTCTTCAAGTTGATTTTTGAATTCTTCTCTTTTTGAATCTTCTATTTTAAGATTAGAAAGTTTTTCTAGTCTTGCTAATAGTTTATCATCTATCATTTGTGTCCTTGATTGTGATTTCGCGATTTTATCAAATTTTTGTTAATCAAAGCTCAAAATCTCTTTTGCTTGTATCATATCTTTGTCACCTCTGCCTGAGATATTAACTACAACTATTTGGTCTTTTATGTCTATTTTTTTAAGGTATGCTAGAGCATGAGATGTTTCAAATGCAGGTATTATTCCTTCACTTTTTGATAACCATACAAAAGCATCAAGGGCTTCTTTATCAGTTATGGAGTCATACTTGACTATACTTTTGGTTTTTAAGAATGCATGTTCAGGTCCAATTCCAGGATAATCAAGTCCAGCAGATATAGAAAATGCTTCTTCTATTTGACCATCAGTATCTTGAAGTAGGTAGCTCATTTGACCATGTAGTACTCCTGGTTTTCCTTTTTCAAGACTTGCACCATGTTGAGTAGTATTTGTTCCTTTTCCTCCAGCTTCTATTCCTATACAAGTTGTTTGTTTGTCATCTAAGAAGTGAGCAAACATACCTATAGCATTACTTCCTCCTCCTATACAAGCTATGATTTTATCAGGAAGTTTTCCTTCAGCTTCTATAATTTGTTGTCTAGTCTCATATCCAATTATAGACTGAAAATCTCTTACCATCATAGGGTAGGGATGTGGACCTGCAACTGTACCAATAACATAGAATGTATCATCAGCATTGGTTACCCAGTGTCTTATTGCTGCGTTCATAGAGTCTTTTAGAGTTCTACTTCCACTTGTTACGGAGTGTACTTTCGCACCTAAGAGTTTCATTCTAAATACATTAAGTTCTTGTCTAATAACATCTTTTTCACCCATGAAAACTTCACATTCAAGTCCTAGAAGAGCTGCTATAGTAGCACTTGCAACGCCGTGTTGTCCGGCTCCTGTTTCAGCTATTATTTTTTTCTTACCTAGTCTTTTGGCAAGTAATCCTTGGGCTATTACATTATTTATTTTGTGTGCACCTGTGTGGTTTAAGTCTTCTCTTTTTAAATATATTTTTGAGTTTAGTTCTTCTGATATGTTTTTTGCAAAATAAAGAGGAGATGGTCTTCCTGTATAATTTTTTTGATATTCGTTTATTTCGCTCCAAAATTCTTTATCAAATCTTATTTTTTTGTATTCGTTTTCAAGTTCAATGAGTATTGGCATAAGTGTTTCAGGTACATATCTACCACCAAATATATCAAAATGACCGTTATTATCAGGATCTGAAGAGAGTTTTTTTGGAATATACATTATATGTTTCCTTCATAGTTTATAAATGTGTAATTCTATATGATTTTATATAAGAAGTACCTCCTACAAAGGTATAAAGAAGAGCAGATATTTTAATGTTTTATGATAGAATCACGAAATTTTATACCTTAAGGTTTTTTTTGAAAATTTTATTATTATTTATGTTTTTGGTATCTCAGTTATGGTCGATGAACCTTTATAAAAAGGGTGACTCTAATGAAAATACAATGTTCTTACTCTCTGGAATTCATGGTAATGAAAGAGGTGCATATCTTGCAGCTTGTTTGGTTGTGACTAAGTATGATATACAAAAAGGTTCTGTTTGGGTAATACCAAATATAAATATGCCTAGTATTATAGAGAATAAGAGAGGTATAAATGGTGATATGAATAGAAAATTTCATAAAATTTCAGAATTTGATAAAGATTATCAAATCGTATCACGTTTAAAAAACTTTATAGCTCAAGATAATATTAATTTTTTACTAAACTTACATGATGGGAGTGGTTTTTATCGTCCTACAGTTATTAACTCTACTTATGCACCTTACAGATGGGGTCAAAGTATAGTTATTGACCAAAAGAATATGAACCATGAATTCGGGAACCTATATGAAATATCTCAAAATATAATTAATAATATCAATCAAAATATTTATAATAGTAAACATCATTTCCGCACAAAAAACACAAAAACAAATATGGGTAATGCAAGTATGTCCAAGTCACTTTCTTGGTTTGCTCTAAATAATAATAAGCCATCAATTACTTCTGAGACTAGCTTTGAATTAGATGTTATAACAAGAGTGAAACATCACTTAATGGTCATCGAAGCTACTATGAATGAATTAGGAATTGAGTATTCAAGAGACTTTAATCTAGACAATGATGAGATTAAAGAAGTTTTGTATAGTGGTCTTGATATAGTTATTGAAGATGTACTACTATCTCTTGATGGTGTAAAACCTGTGATTAAAAATGTACCACTAGTAAGCAAAACTCCAAAGTATAAATCATCAAACCCACTGATCTCACTTAGAGAAATGGATAATGTATATAATGTTTTATATGGTAACGAAATACTTACTTCTATTGAACCTGAGTACAGAGACAAGTCTTTGACTAATATGCCAGTATTTGTGAATATTGATAATGAGTTTAGAGAATTTGTTCATATGCCTTCAGTGGTTAATGTTAAAAGTCATTTTAGTATAGAGGATAGTAGATATTATAGAATAAATGTAATAGGATATGTTAATAATTACGAAGATGAGACTAATATAGATATTTATAGAAGTAACTTTATTCAAGATTATGCTATAGACCAAAATAGAAATACATATAGAGTTGAAGTGTATGATAAAAGAGATGATAGTTTTGTAGGGATGTTCTTAATTAAATATGAAGAATAATCAGAACTTAATACTTGCAATAGAGAGTAGTTGTGATGATAGCTCGATTGCTATCATGGAAATTGAGACAAAAAAGTTGCTTTTTCACAAAAAAATATCACAAGACCTTGAACATTCTGCTTATGGCGGAGTTGTACCTGAACTCGCAGCTAGACTTCACGCTGAGACATTACCAAAGATACTTGATGAATGTAAAGAGTATTTTCCCAATCTAAGAGCTGTTGGGGTTACTACAAATCCAGGTCTTATGGTGAGTTTACTTGAGGGTATTATGATGGCAAAAGCTATTAGTATATCGTTAAGCATTCCTTTAATAGAAGTCAATCATCTAAAAGGTCATATCTATTCTCTTTTTATAAATAAAGATGTAATATTCCCTATAAACGTACTTCTTGTTTCAGGTGGTCATACCCAGTTTTTAGAAGTCAATTCAAGAGATGATATAAAGATACTTCTTAATACTCTTGATGATAGCTTTGGTGAAAGCTTTGATAAGGTCTCAAAAATGCTAGGAGGACCTTATCCTGGAGGACCTACTATAGAAAAGTGGGCATCTGAAGGAGATAATTCTCCATATAAATTTACAGTACCACTTATGAACTCAAATAAAAAAGCATTTAGCTACTCAGGTCTTAAAAACCAAGTAAGATTGCAAATACAAAAGATAGATAAACTAAACAGCCAAGAAAAAAATGACATAGCATACGCTTTTCAAAGCTCAGCTATAGAGCATCTACTACATAAAAGTAAAAAGATATTACAAAATACAGATATCAAAGATTTTGCTATTGTAGGTGGAGCAAGTGCTAACAGTGTATTAAGACAAAAATTTGAAAAGCTTTGTAAAAAGAATGGCATTAAAATGCACTTAGCACCATTAGAGTACTGTAGTGATAATGCAGCTATGATAGCAAGATACGCTATAAGCGAGATGTAGAAATATGCCTTTTTTATCAGTAGTTCTTATCTCAGGTCTTGTTGGAATTACTATTTTATTAATAGCTGGATTTATATTTTTATATAATCAAGAATCAGCACCTATACAATATAGTTTTACAAATGAAGATTTTAAAAAAATAGAAAAATTTAATTCCAAAACTCTTTCTAAATTTCAAATAAAAATAATAAAGCTTTGGAATAACTTTTGGGTTACGATGTTTCCATATATTGTTTTTGGGTTAGGTCTTTTTTTATTTGAAAATAAAATTATAGCGATAATAATTTGTCTGTATTTATTAGTTGTGAATTTATGTATAACAATTATGAGTATTTTCTTTTTAGAATATATACAGACTAAAGGTATACGCACAATATATATATCAAAGAAGGTTAACCCTACTCTTTATTTCATAGGTCGTATACTTTATATAATATTTACACTCTTTTTATTTTTAGCAGCTACTTGGATGATAATATATAATTTTAGTTAGTTGTTAAGGATTCATTGATAAACAGCAGATAAAATGTATTTGAAATTTTAAGGAGTTTGGAAATGAATTTTATCAAAAAATCTTTTTTAGTTGGGCTTTTGGCTTTATTAGTTACTGGGTGTAATTCTTCAGATGATATATCTAAGCAAAGTACAGCTGTACAGATTGATACTAAAGACATAGATGGAAAAGAGTTTAACTTATATAAAAGCTTAGATAATGCTCCTGTTGTACTTGTGTTTTACCGTGGAGGGTGGTGTCCTTATTGTAATGTTCAGTTAAGAGAGCTACAAGCAAATGTTTTACCAACAGTTAATAAGATGGGTGCAAAATTAGTAGCTATTAGTGTTGATAAACCTGATGAAGCTTTAAAGACCAAAGACCAAAATACTCTAGGGATGATTCTACTTAGTGATTCAGATGCTAAGATATTAAAAGATTATAAAGTCGATTACAAAGTTCCAATGGAGTTAGTAAATAAATATAAGAATAATTATAAAATAGATATTGAAAAAGCTTCAGGAAACAAAAATCATATTATTGCAATTCCAGCAGTCTATGTAATAGGACAAGACAAAAAGATTAAATTTGAATATATAGACGAAAACTATAAAGTAAGAGCGCAGACAGAAGATATTTTAAAAGCGTTAAAGTCTTTGAAATAGGTTAAAAAGTTAGAGTAGATAAAAGATATCTACTCTAAGATTATTAAGTAAGTTTTAGTTTTTGTCTTGGTCTACTATTTTATTAGCTTTTATCCAAGGCATCATTTCTCTTAGTTTGTTACCAGTTTTTTCTATAAGTGAAGCTTTTGCATTTGCACGTTCAGCGTTCATTCTAGGATATCCTGCTTGACCTTCTAAGATGAAGTCTTTTGCAAATCTTCCATCTTGAATTTCTTTTAGGATTTTTTTCATTGCTAGTTTTGATTCTGCGTTGATTACTCTTTTACCACTTACATAGTCACCATATTCTGCTGTATTTGATATAGAATATCTCATATCAGCTATACCACCTTCAAACATAAGGTCAACTATAAGTTTTAGCTCATGAAGACACTCAAAGTATGCTAATTCTGGTGCATATCCAGCTTCTGTAAGAGTTTCAAATCCAGCTTGAACTAATGATACAGCTCCACCACAAAGAACTGCTTGCTCACCAAAAAGATCAGTTTCAGTTTCGTCTTTAAAAGTTGTTTCAATTATTGCAGTTCTTCCACCACCTATTGCAGATGCGTAACTTAGTGAAAGGTCTTTTGTAGTACCACTTGGATCAGCGTGTATTGCTATAAGATCAGGTATCCCTCCACCTTTTACAAATTCACTTCTTACTGTATGTCCAGGTGCTTTAGGTGCTATCATAGTTACATTGATATCAGATGCTGGTTGGATTTTCCCATAATGGATATTAAACCCATGACCAAATGCTATTGTAGCTCCATTTTTTAGGTTTGGTGCTATTTCGTTAGTATAGATATCAGCTTGATTTTCATCAGGAAGAAGTATCATAACTACGTCAGCTTCTTTTGTTGCTTCTGCGATTTCAAGAACTTTAAAATTTTTAGCTTCAGCTTTAGCCCATGAACTTCCATTAGGTCTTAACCCAACTACAACTTCAACACCACTATCTCTTAAGTTTTCTGCGTGTGCGTGTCCTTGACTTCCAAAACCTATCATTGCTACTTTTTTAGATTGTATTAGACTTAAATTACAATCTTTATCATAATAAACATTTAATCCCATTTTATAATTCTCCATAAAAATTTGTTTGAATTATAACACAGAGTGTATAATCTATACTTGATGAGTAGATTAAATCTTCATAATTCAAGTAAAAGTTAGGTACTATTTGCGAAAATTAAATAATAGAAATCTCTACGGTTGGTATTTTTATGATTATGTAGTTATTTGGAGTGGTTTTTGCTTAAGTTTTTGGATTCGTTTTTTTATTTATTTGGATTTTTGTTTGTTAGAATTTACCGTTCTAGTGGTGGATTTGGTAAGTTTTTTATATTTCATTTTAAATTATTCAAAAAGTACTTTATTAGGCCTTTACGAATAAGAGATATACTTTTTCATATTGAAAATATAGGTATTAAGTCAATTCCTTTGGTATCTCTTGTTGCTATTTTTACAGGTTTGGTTGTCTCTATTCAGTTATATAATGGATTTGAGGATTTTGGAGCAGAAGGGTTTATGGGATATACCATATTTATTGCTGTAACAAAAGAACTTGCTCCAGTATTTGGTGTTCTTATGGTTATAAGTAGAGCTATTAGCTCGATGGCAGCAGAAATTGGTACTATGAGAGTTACTGAGCAAATAGATGCTATTGATACACTCGGAGTTGATTCAAAAAAGCTTCTTATTATCCCAAGAATAATTGCGACTACTATTTCTTTACCACTTTTGGTTATTATATTTGACTTTTTGGCAAACATTTCTGCATACTTTATATGTACAGGAACTTTAGGAATTAATCCTAGTATATATTTAAATACGATTTCTACATATTTAGAACTTTCAGACATTTTAAGTGGTGTTATCAAAGCATTTTTCTTTGGGTTTGTTATAAGTGCTATTGGAACTTATGTGGGATATCATACACGCGGAGGTGCAAGAGGAGTAGGTCTTTCTACAACAAGTGCAGTTGTATACTCAGCAGTATCTATATTTGTATTAAATTACTTTTTGTCATCGGTATTTTTATTTATTGGATGGTGATAGTTTTTGACTTTAATTATATATAATTATGAAGAATTTTAAATAATATAGGAAATAGTAATGAAAAAAAACAATAAAAACAAAATTGGGTATGTATATCTGCCGATGATTTTGATACTGTATATAGTGGGAAACTATATACTTACAAGTACAGGTAATGCAGTATGTGAAAGTAGTGGATGTAAGATTGCTGAAGACACTATTAATATAGATTCTTTATATCTTAATTGTATGGGCGCTTTATTTGGTGTGATTTTAATACTTGTGTCATGGCAGAAAAAATTAAGTAATTTTATTCTTTATGCTGGTATATTGTTTGAATCTCTTATGATTGGTTATCAGTTCTTTGTATCTGGGAGTATGTGTTATTATTGTTTAGGTGTATATGGGATATTACTTTTAACAGCAGTTGCTAGATTTAAATTTATTGTTCCAATAACAACTATAGCTACTGTTGTTGTTTTTTATATGATGGTCAAGTTTGTGATGCTTGATGGAGTTATTACTAAAACTAGCAATACAGTTTTTCTTTTTGGGTCTCCTACTTGTGAACACTGCATAGAAGTAAAAGAGTATTTAAATAGAAATAATGTTGCTTTTGAGTTCAAAGATGTATTAGATATGAATAATCAGTATATAATGAAATTTTTCAAGATTTCTAGTATACCTGTTGTTGTAGTTAAGAATATAGATAATATAGATATTTTGTTAACAAAAGAAAAGGTAAAAGAGTACTATAAAGATAAGAGTAAACCATCTTTTAATCTAGATGATATGTTAAAAGGTTCTAGTGTTATTCCAGCAACAGGTGGATGTAAAGTAGACTTGCCTTGTAGCGAATAAAGAGGGATAATCCCTCTTATTCTCTTAGTTTGTTTAGTCTTTTTAATAGGTATTCAAGCTCAACTCTTTTTTCGATTTTTTCATGAACTTTGTCTTCTATGAAGTCAACAACTTTCTTTTGAAGTTTTAGCTTGTTTAGTTTATTTATATTTGTTATTCCACCTGGATTTAGTACATTGACTTCAAGTATCTTGTCTCCTATCATATCAAGACCTACAAAAAAAAGTCCATCAGATACTAGTTTACTCCCCACTTTTTTACAAATCTTTTTTTGGCTTTCTGTAAGAGTATATTTGTGAGCACTTCCGCCTGTTTGCATATTTGCTCGTACCTCACCTTCTGCTGGTTTTCTATTATATGCTCCTATGAATTTACCATCAAGCATAAGTACTCGCACATCTCCCTCATCAGCTCCTTGAATGAACTCTTGAAGAATTACATAGTTGTCACCTTGATCATCTATATAAAAATCAAGTAATGAGTTGATATTTTCTTTTGCGTTTTTTTCTAATACTATTACACCTCTTCCACCTGATCCATCAAGTGGCTTTAGTATCATTTTTTCTGATGGTGATTCATTTATTGTTTTATTTATGAATTTTTTACTTCCTGAAACATGAGTTACTGGTAAGTATGTATTATCAGGGTCATGAAATGTTGTTGTATATAGTTTGTTATTGGCTTTTCTTATACCATCAACATCATTTACAATTATAACTTCATCTTTTATAGCATCTAAGAAGTTTAGTACTATAGGATTGATTGGTGGATCTTTTCTAAGCATCAAACAATCAAAAGCATGTAATGCAATGAAGTTTTTTTCAAGTTGAACTTTTTTATAAAATGAAGTTATATTTTCAGGTATTTTTTCCATTTTGGCAATAGTTTTTATAAACCCATGAACTATGTTATTTCTAACAGTGAGATTATTTGTATATAGAATGGATACTGTATGACCTCTTTCAAAACACTCCTTTATTACAGTTAGAGTTGAACTTTTGATAGGATCAATATGATCCCAGTGAGGTATCATGAAACCGATATGCATAATATTCCTTGAATAATTTTTTATATATATTATTATACATCTCAAACTTGATTTTATGGTTCATTATTTTATTTTTAATTTAAGCTCTTTACTTCATAATTTCAGGTTTAAAAATTTTGGAGATATTTAATTGGACTTTTTTTTAATAACAGATATTATTGGGTTAATTGCTTTTAGTATTAGTGGGTTTTTAATAGCTGTTGAATATAAGCTTGATTTATTAGGAACTCTTATATCGGTTTTTTCTACGGCTCTTCTTGGAGGTATTATAAGAGATACAATTGCTGGGAATACTCCTTTTGCTTTTACTCATATATATCCTTCTGCTGTTGTGATCACTATATTTGTGATTACATATGTTACAAATATATATAAAAAACATGATATAGAACATCATAAGTCATTTGTATTTGTTGATGCTATAGGACTTGCTTCATTTAGTATTACTGGCGCTCTTGTTGGTATTAATGAGGGGTTAAACCTTTTTGGAGTGATTTTTCTTAGTTCTATTACTGCTATTGGTGGTGGGATGTTTAGAGATATGCTTCTTAATGCAAAACCTGTATTTTTAGATAGAGGTTTTTATATGAGTGTGGCTTTTGTTATTTCTATTATTGTAGTGACTTTGAACTATTTTTCTTATATTAATGACTTGTCTTTGATTTGTGTATTTGCTTTTGGTTTGATGCTTAGAATGATTGCATATACTAGAAAATGGGGGCTTCCAAGGCTGTAAACTGCTTATAAATTGATTTTGCTATAATCACGTCTTTAAAAATAAAGATCTAAATAAATATTAGAGGTAAGTAATGTCATATAGCCCAAAAGAAAACGAAGCACAATTATACAAAAACTGGGAAGAAAATGGATTTTTTGAAGTAGATTCAAACAAGGAAATTCAACAAAAAGACAAAACTTTTTCTATCATGATGCCACCTCCAAATGTAACAGGAAGTTTACATATCGGTCACGCACTTACATTCACACTTCAAGATATAATAACAAGATACAAAAGAATGGATGGCTATAAAGTATTATGGCAACCAGGAGTTGATCATGCAGGAATTGCTACACAAAATGTAGTGATAAAACAACTTTTAGCCCAAGGTAAGTCTATTGAAGATCTGAGCCGTGAAGAGTTTTTAGAACTTGCTTGGAAACAAAAAGAAGATTCGACTAATTCAATTATGACTCAGCTTAGAACTCTTGGAGTAACTCCAGCTTGGAGTCGTGAGAGATTCACTATGGATGATGGACTTGCTAGGTCTGTAAAAGTAGCTTTTAAAAAGATGTATGAAGATGGTTATATAATCAAAGGTGATTATATGGTTAATTGGTGTACAAATGACGGGGCATTGAGCGATATTGAAGTTGAACACAAAGATCACAAAGGTGCGATGTATCATATCAAGTATCCATTAGCAGATGGAAGTGGCGATGTGATAGTAGCAACTACAAGACCTGAAACATATTTTGGTGATACTGCTGTGATGGTAAACGCAAAAGATTCAAGATATACACACCTAATCGGTAAAAGCATAAAGTTACCAATAATCAATAAAGAAGTTAAAATAATAGCTGATGAGCATGTAGATATGGACTTTGGTACAGGAGTGGTTAAAGTAACTCCTGCACATGATCAAAATGATTACGAAGTAGGGCTTAGACATGATTTAGAATTCATTAAGATATTTGATGAAAAGGGTGTTTTAAATGAGCTTTGTGGAGAGTTTGAAGGGCTTGAAAGATTAGAAGCAAGAGAAGTAATAGTAGCAAAATTAAAAGAGCTAGGTTTCATAGACAAAATAGAAGAGCATAATCATCAAGTAGGTTCGTGTTATAGATGTGGGAATGTAGTAGAGCCATATATATCAAAACAGTGGTTCGTAAAAAAAGAGATAGCTAGTAATGCTATTAAAAAAGTCAATAACGGCGAAGCAAATTTCTTTCCCGCTCATTGGGTAAATAGCTATAATGCTTGGATGAATGAGCTTAGACCTTGGTGTATTTCACGCCAGCTTTGGTGGGGACATAGAATACCTGTGTTTACTTGTGATGATTGTGGTCATGAGTTTGCAAGTACCGAGGATAATCCAAATTGTGAGAAATGTAGTTCAAGCAATGTAGTACAAGATCCTGATGTACTTGATACTTGGTTTAGTTCTGGGTTATGGCCGTTTTCAACTCTTGGATGGGAAAATAATGAGAATTCAAAACATCTATTTAACGAATCAGATTTAAAAGATTTTTTCCCAAATTCACTTCTTATTACTGGCTTTGATATACTATTTTTCTGGGTTGCTCGTATGATTATGATGGGTGAGTACTTTACAGGGAAAATCCCATTTGATGATATATATCTTCATGCACTTGTCAAAGATGATAACGGCGAAAAGATGAGTAAATCAAAAGGCAATGTGGTAAATCCTCTTGAGTCTATCGAAGAGTATAGTGCTGATATACTTAGGTTTACTTTAGCAATCTTGGCTGTTCAAGGTAGGGATATACGCTTTAGTAAAGAGAAGATGGATCAAATCAAGAACTTCACAAATAAGCTTTACAATGCAAGTAATTATCTTCTTATGAAAGAACCAAGTTTTAAGAACTTGGACGAAATAGAGATCAAAACAGATCTTGGTAAGTATATGTATAGCAGACTCTCAAAATGTATACAAGAGACAAGAACAAATATAGATGAATATAGATTTAATGATAGTGCAACTACGCTATATAGATTTTTCTGGGGTGAGTTTTGTGATTGGGGGATTGAGCTTAGTAAAGCCGACGAAGAAAGTATACCTGAACTTGGAGCTATATTTAAAGAAGCGTTAAAGCTACTTAATCCTTTTATGCCATTCTTGAGTGAATATCTATATACGAAACTTAGCAATGAGAAACAAGCCAATCTTATAATACAAAAATATCCAGTAAATATAGATACATATGAACCGCAAGAAAAAAGCTTTGAACTTGTAATGGAGTCTATTGTAAGTATAAGAAGAGCAAAAGCAAATATTGATTTAGGTAATAAAAAAATCGAAAAAGCTTATATCCGTTCAAAACAAGATTTAAGTGAGTATTGTAAATACATTGCAAAACTAGCAAAAGTAGAGACTCTAGAATTTGTAAATGAAAAACCTGAAAACTCTATAGTAGATATAAGTTCAAATGTAGAGAGTTTCATACCATTAGATGGAGTTGATCTTTCATCAATACTAAATAGATTAAAAAGCCAAAAAGCAAAACTTGGTATTGAAATATCAAAACTAAATGGAATGTTAAGTAACAAAAGATTTGTAGCAAATGCTCCAAAAGAAGTAGTAGAAAAGAACACAGAACAACTTAATGATGCAAAAATAAACCTAGAAAAAGTGAAAGCTCAAATAGAAAGTTTTGAATAAATAAAATAAAATAAAATAAAATAAAATAAAATAAAATAAAATAAAATAAAATTTATTAAAGCGACTTCGTTAACGCGACTAGTCGCGTGAGCCTTCTGCTGAAGAAATCTCAGCGATAGCGCAGGAGAAGAGGAATTCACTTCCTTTTCTCCGTATAAAAAGGATCTTAAATATTGAAAAAACTAATTTTACCAGTAATATTAATAGTCTTGATATATGGGTTTTATATAAGTCCAGATTTCAAAACTATTGCAGCGGGGGTCGCCATATTTTTATATGGTATGACTTATCTTGAAGATGGATTCAAAGTATTTGCAGGTGGAGTATTAGAGCAATTTTTAAAAAGTTCTACTAATAAATTATATAAGAGTATTAGTTTTGGTTTTGTGACTACAACTATTGTTCAATCAAGTTCACTTGTATCACTTCTTAGTATATCATTTTTGAGTGCAGGGTTTATCGGTCTTTATCAAGGTATTGGAATAATGCTTGGCTCAAACATTGGTACAACTACTGGTGCTTGGCTGATGGCTATGTATGGTCTTAAGATTAAAATATCAGCTTATGCAATGCCTATGATAGTAATTGGATTTATATTAGGAACTCAAAGCAAAAAATCTTATAAAGGTATCGGCTATATTCTAGCTGGACTTGGATTTTTGTTTTTGGGTATTCATTATATGAAAGAGGGCTTTGAGGTACTCTCACAAAGTATTGATTTTGCATCTTTTTCTTATGGTGGTTATTTGGGACTTTTTATATTTGCTGGTCTTGGTATTGGAGCAACTGTAGTTATGCAGTCTTCTCATGCTACTATTATTTTGACTTTGACTGCTCTTGCAGCTTCACAGATATCTTATTTTAGTGCATTGGCACTTGTTCTTGGTGCAAATGTAGGTACTACTATCACTGCTATACTTGGTTCAATCGGTTCAAACTCAGAGGCCAAAAAACTCGCAGGTGCACATTTCATATCGAAGTTCTTTTTTACGCTAGTGATTCTTGTTTTTATATATCCTTTGATTGATTTGATTGATTATATGTCTGGGTATATATATATAGGAGATGAGGACTATGCACTTAAAGTTGCTTTGTTTAATACCATTATTAATATTATAGGACTTGTTATAGTGTTGCCATTCATTAATCCTATGATTAAGTTTTTGAATATGGTATTCCCCGTAAAAGAAGATGAATTTAACAAAGTTTCATTACCTAAGTATATTAATAAAGCAGCACTCTCAACAAAAGAGACAATATTTGAGGTATTACTAAAAGAGACCTCAAACTTATATGATAAAGCGTTTTTGGTAATTTGTATGGGACTTCATGTAGATAGAAAAGAAGCTAAAGAAACAAGTAGATTAAACCAATTACTACAACATAGTAAACCACAAGAGAGCCGAAAACTAGGCCTCATATATTCTAAGAGAGTTAAGCCAATATATAGTGCTATAATAGATTTTGCTACGCTAGCAGGAACTAAACTTGATGATGAAGATAGTGATAAAATATATAGAATTAAATTAGCTAATAGAAGAATAGTGCATACTGTAAAAATGGTTAGAGAACTTCAACGAAACATCGTAAAATATTCAAATTCGTCTAATAAACATATGGTGGCAGAATATAACAATATTAGATTTGAGATTTTGAATTTATTAAAAGAAATTTATGGCTTAGAAGATATTCAAGATCATCCAAATAATGTATATAAACAACTCAAAATCTTAAAAAGAGAAATCAAAAAGAATGATATAGCAACAAACGGTGTATTGGACAAACTAATAAGACAAAACCTTATAGACTCAGACATGGCATCATCACTCATAAATGATATATACTACACAAATAATGCTCTTATGAATCTAATAGATATGGCAGGTATTATTTATATAGATATTAAAAATCCACTTTTTGCTGTAGAGTCAAAATTGAAATTAGACGAAAAAGAAGTTAGAGATTTGGAAAAAACAATGAACGTATCGGAGTAAGAATTATGTGTTACTATATTATGATTTTAAAATTGGATAAAAAATGAAAATACTTTTAATAAATAAACATCCTTTCATATCTAAAGTATTTAATGACTTTTATATTGATGAAACTCTTGAAATTGTTAGTTTTGTTGAAGATATAAAAAGTGATTATTATGACTTGGTAGTGATTGATAGTGGAAGTTTTAATAAAAACTTATTAGATGAATTAAATATAGAATATAAAACAAGAATTTATTTATGTTCTAAGATAGACCCTTATAGAAGTAAGTTCGATAATACTTTTTTAAAGCCTTTTTTGCCATTTAGGTTATATTCTTTTTTATCAGATATAGAAAAAGAGTTCTTAACAGAGGACATAGAAGAGAGTACTCCATTCTCAGGTGCTGTTCTTGATACGGAAAAAATAGATGATGTAAAGTCGTTACTTGGTAGTTACGAAGAATCTGGGAGCAAAGAAATTAAGACTAAATCTAAATTTGGCTTTTTAAAAAAAATCAAATTTAAAAATCCGTTTAAAAAGATCAAAACAAAAACAAGAAGAATACATAAAGTAATAGATGACTTTGAAATTGATATAGAGATTAAAAAAGTATCATAATGAATAACATATATGGTAATTTATTAGTGCTTTCAGGACCAAGTGGAAGTGGGAAAAGTACAATCTTTAAGATGTTAAAATCAAACTGTGAGAATATATCATTTTCTATCTCTAGTACATCAAGACTCCCAAGAGACGGTGAGGTTGAAGGTGTAGATTATTATTTTATTAGTAAAGAAGAATTTGAGTTTGGTATTAAAAATGGCGACTTCATAGAATATGCAGAGGTTCACGGTAATTATTATGGAACTTCAAAACGGGTCTTAAATGAAGCTATAGTTAAACCTAATAATATTCTTGTTCTTGATATTGATGTTCAAGGTTTTTTGCAACTTAAAAATGAGTATAAAAAATATTTAACTTCAATATTTCTCACCCCTCCAAGTAAAGCTATACTAAAACAAAGACTTGAAGCAAGAGCTACTGATAGTACAGATTCAATAAAAGGCAGACTTTTAAACGCTTTAAATGAGATGATAGAGATTGATGAATATGATTATCTTCTTGTAAATGATGACTTAAAAGAAACTTACCAAAAAATTGAATTTATCGTTGGCAGTATGGCATCAAAATCATCTTTGATAGATACAGAAAAATTTATACTAGATTGGAATAATTAAATGGAATTAAGAAATAGATTACTAACATCTTTAGGGTTTTTAATATTTTTTATTATTTTGTATATGATTGATAATACATACTTTACATGGCTAAGTTTAGGTATTGCTTATATATTAGCTTTACTAGAAGCTAAAAGTTTATTTGGATTAACAACGCAGAAAAATTATATATATATTATTGGTGGGGTATTTTGGGTATGTGCAATATTCTTTCCTAGTCTTAGTTTAGTAGCTCTTTTTGTAGTTCTTTATATAAGTGTTTGTTTGTATAAAAACAAAACAAACTTTGATGAGATAAAACTATTTTTATATCCTAGTGTCTCTTTTATTTTAATGTTTATGCTTTATGTGAATTACGGAATGTATACCTTTATATGGCTGGTTTTAGTTGTAGCTATTGCTGATAGTGGTGCTTATTTTGTAGGTAAAAAGTTCGGTAAAACTAAATTTTCAGAAATATCTCCAAATAAAACATTAGAGGGATTTTTTGGGGCTATTGTTTTAGGTACTATTATAGGTGCATTTATAAGTCCTAATTATATCTCTTTTATTAGTGCATTAGTTATCTCTTTTGTTACTACTTTTGTATCAATTTATGGAGATCTCTTTCAAAGCTACTTAAAAAGAAAAGTAGGGCTTAAAGATAGTGGAAATATATTACCAGGTCATGGTGGTATACTTGATAGGGTTGATGGTCATATGTTTGGCGTAGTCGCTATGTATACATTATTAAGTATGATTGTTTAGAAATGATTATATTAGGCTCAACAGGTTCAATCGGGACAAATGCTCTTAATGTTGTTCGTGAACAGGGATTAAGTGTTGAGGCATTAGTATGTGGCTCTAATATAGAATTATTAAATACTCAAATAAAAGAGTTTAAACCTAAATACGTAGCTATCAGAGATAAGTCACAAAGACACAAAGTAAATCATAATAATGTATATTTTGGCGAACAGGGTATATTAGAGATTTTAGAACTTTGTGAATCAAAGCTAGTACTTAATGCTTTAGTAGGATTTTCGGGCTTAAAACCTACTCTAAAGGCTATTAAACTAGGTAAAAAAGTAGCTCTTGCAAATAAAGAGAGTCTTGTAATAGCAGGGAAATTTATAGATAGTAAGAATCTTATCACTGTAGATAGTGAGCATTTTGGATTATGGTACTTACTTCAAGACAAACCAATTAAAAAAATGATTATCACTGCAAGTGGAGGATCATTTCGTGATACTCCTATAGATAAACTAGCAAAAGTCACAGTAAAACAAGCTCTTAATCATCCCAACTGGAGTATGGGAGCAAAGATTACAATAGATAGTGCAACTATGACAAATAAGCTTTTTGAACTTCTTGAAGTATATCACTTGTATGGT
>CACVAW010000050.1 GCA_902727925.1 uncultured Campylobacterales bacterium
AATGAAAAAAAATTGGTTGCGGGAGACGGATTTGAACCGCCGACCTTCGGGTTATGAGTTTTATGAAATACTTAACTTTTTCTTATATAACTTCGTTATATAATATATAATAATCCTCTTTTTTGTTTTTCCCAAATTATTTATTTTATTGTTTTAAATTTAATGGATTTGGATAAGCTCTAATTACTTTGTTTAAGTCTTCTTGTATTGCTCTGTTTATTATGTTTGTTTTAGGATTAGACCAAGATTTTATTATTTGATATGGTATTGATCCAAGTATTAAGCTAAAGAGAACATATATTAATAAAATAAATTTATTTATTTTTCTTTTTTTCTCTAAATATTTTTTACCAATAAACAAATATAAAAAAACAGAAAAAGGTACAAATATAAAAATTAAAACCCAAACAACTTTATTATCTTTTTTAAAGTCATTTGAAATTACTTGAATAAAATAATGAATATATAAAATTCCATAAAAAAATAATCCAAAAGAAAATATAAATAACAATATTGAGAAATCAGGTATTAGTTCATCAATAAAAATTTTTAATATTGATATTATTCCGATTAGACATATTATAAACAAAGTTGCTAGTATTTTATTCTGTTTCACATTGTAGATAAATTCATTCATTTTTTAATATCCTAATTCTGATAGTTCTGCCATCATTAAGTGATAAAATTTTTTAGTTTTTGCATCAGGTAGCTTATCTATAGCTTTTATCATTTCACTTTTTAAAAAATCTATATCATTATAATCTTTTATTTGATTTTCTTTTGAAAAGTACTCTATTACTATATTGTGAAGTTTAGGTCTCGTTCTTTCCCAATTTTTGATTGTATTTTGATCTATTCCTAATATTTGTGATATTTCTTTTTTTGTCATCTTAATTATTTTGCCTTATTTAAGTTTATCTTAATAATTAGTGTGATATATTTCTTTAAATCAAAATAATTATGATTATTTTAGGACATCTGAATTATTAAGATACAGGAGCAAAAAAAATGATATTCCAAGAATTATTCAAAACATACATACAACTAAATGAGCCTTTACTGTCATCTCAAACATTAAAGACATATCACTCAATCAATAGAAAACATTTCGCACAATTTCAAGAAAAGCAAATTGGTTCGCTCAACTTCACAGATTATCAAATATTTATTAATAACTTGCTTAAATCGGGCTTAAAAACAAAAACAGTAAAAAACATCAAAGCACTACTTAGTGTGATGTATAACTTAGCTATTCAAATCAATAAAACTGAAAAAAACCCACTCAAAGCCGTAAAGCTTCCAAAGTTCGACAATAAGAGATATTTTAACAAATCAATACAAACACAAAAATATATAATTGACTGTATCAAACACTATCATAAAACAAGTGATAACCCTTTTTCAGATGTTCTTTTCTTCTTGCTTCACGGTCGAAGACTAGGCGAGGTTCTTAAGCTTCGTTGGAATATGGTCGATTTGTATACAGGTGTGTATATGATACCATCAGCGATAAACAAAGCAAAACAAAATCAAGTTCACTTAATGACTGATGATCTTAAATTAATGTTATTCAAAAGATATGACAAATATTATAGAGATGATGAACAGTTAGTTTTTGAAAACCCATTCACAAAAAAAGGATACTCAAACTTTAGAAAGTCTTGGAAAAGATTTTTGAAAGATAACAATCTTCCAGATATGAGATTACACGATATAAGGCACTTGATAGCTACTTATTCAGTTAATCATCTAAATGTACCAGTAGAACATGTATCAAAAGTTTTAGGACATACAGACATTACAACCACGCAAAAATACTTAACACTTTCTCACTCTATTTCAAAAACTGTGATAGATAGAGTTTTGGAGGCATAGAGATGAAATCTTTAATTAAATTTATTGCTTTTCACTTGTTTATATTTTTTATTGTTTATATTTTTTTATTCATTTTTGAATTTATAAGACCTTAAAATGAGTGCTTTATATTTAATACCAGATTTATCTTTTACAGAAATTTTATTATTTTTTGTACTTGCTACTTTTGTTGCTGGTTTTATTCTTAGTGAAAAATAAATAATAACTGACCTAGTCAAGTCATAAAACTGATTTGGAGATAAAGAACTCCTACCTAAAAAATCTTTGGTACTGGTTTAGTTGCTCCTATTCCAGTACCTCTCAAAACGGAGCTAAAACAAAAAAATAGGAGTTATGAATATGAACACTTTACAATTAACAATATCAGGAACATTATCAGGAGTTGCTTTTAGAAAAGCTGATGAGTTTACAAATAACAAAACAGGCGAACTTGTTAAATATGGCGACGCTGTAACTTTAACTTTTAACTACGAAACTAAAGTTATTAAAGAAGATATCGAAACACTTGAAAGCGATAATATAGATATTTTTATAGACTTAACACAGCAAGAAGATTTAAAAACCCAAGTACAAAAATATAACAAAATGATAGGTCAAGACTTAACTATAGACCTTATATCAAATGTAGTTATTAAAACAATCAAAGACAAAGGTATCAAATTAAGATCAGATTTTTCAAAAGTCAAAAAAGTGAAAGAAGTCAAAACATTCGCATAAGTTTATAGGGGAGTTTTTGAACTCTCTTATTAAGCTTATATTCTAGGAATAAGCTAAAAAATTTCTTTAAAAGGTTTTTCGTAATGAAAAAAATGTTTTCAAAATTAACTTTAGGTTTAGTTGGTCTTTTAGGACTTAGTCAAAGTGCAAGTGCTTTCACACTCACAGCAGGAGATATAGATTTTACTGATGTAATTGCAAATCTTGGTGTTATTGCTGTTGCAATAATTGGATTATATGTTGTTCTTATTGGGATATACAAAGTTTGGGGTGCTCTTAAAAGAGGTTAACAATTATGGGCTTTACGATTTCTCTTTATGACCTTAGCTTACTTTTTGGCTCTTATTTTACTTTATTCTTAGCCATTTACGGTTTCAATAAAACTATAGAAGTTATGAAAAGAGCGATGAAATGAAGAATTTATTAATAATACTTTTTTCAACTTTGCTTATAGCTGAGGATTATAACGCGACACGTATAGCCCAACAACTAAATATATCTTATCAAGATTATAACTATTTAATGGCTCAAACTGGTCTTATGATTGGTTTTTGCCTTTTTATAGGTCTAACAATCTTGGTATGTAGGAGATAATCGAATGGATATAGTAATTATTGGGTTTACATCTGATGTGGTACTTAACTACTTCTTGTCAATAATGGTTAATATATCTGTTCCTGTGATTGGTAGCTTAGCTCTTATCTCTTTTCTTAAAGGTGCATAATGAAAAAACTACTTTTA
>CACVAW010000051.1 GCA_902727925.1 uncultured Campylobacterales bacterium
AAGGTTAACTGATTGTATCTCATGCCAATTCCTTTCTTTGTAGTAGAAAAAAAGAATAGCTAACTCTTGGTTAACCCTCCCCTTTTCTCCTTCTTAAAAAAAATTGCACTTATTTATCGAATTGGCGATGTGAATAGGTTAGGTAAATATGTTTATAGAAGTTTGAAGACAAATTTACCTTATTTAAGTACCCTGATCTCAAGATAAATAATACCCGCTAATTCTTTAGATGGTGGTGTCTTATCTGTTATGAAAAAATGTATCAATATACACTTCGGATTTAAATTCTGGTATTATTATCAGGATTATTTTTTTGTGGATAAGTACAAGTATAAGGGTTAGTCATACCTATTGAGCAAACTCTACTCGGACTTGTGCAATATATATCAGGTGTACCTGGATTAAATGTTCCACCATTACGAGCTTTTGCATCATCAAAGTAAGGTTTGTAGCAATCATCACAATTATCATTTGAGTCAAAGTCATCTCTATTACATTGATAATTAAAAAATGCCAATTCTATAAATAAGTTAGCGACTTATAAGAGAAGATTTGAAGAGTCTAATACTAAACTTTCGTTTAGTATTAGACTCGCAGAGTTTACTTCAAAATATTTAGGATTGAAGTTTCTCTGCTCATTATAGTACTTTAAGTGATTTTAAAGTTTCTAAAGTTAATGCTCCAATTGCTAGTCTCTTGTCTTTTTGATAAGCTTTTACAGCTGTTTTTGTTTGTGAACCATATATGCTATCTATTGGTCCTACATTATAACCTTCTCTTTTAAGAGCTATTTGTAAGTCTCTTACTAAAGTAGGAGTAGTATTTGTTTCACATAAAATTGGTTGCCACTTAAGTTCAGAATCTTTTGTAAGAACTCTTTTTGTAACTGTTTGATATGTTGCAGGAATTGTAGTTGTTAATTCTTTAGCAGGAGTGCTAACTTCTTTAACTCTAATTGTAGTATAAGTCGCAGGAATTACAATTTTCTTAGTTGTAGCTGGAGTATTTTCTACTTTTACTTTTACTGTTTTATATACAGGTGGAGTTGTTATTTTTTTAGTTCCAGCTGCATTTACAAGAACTCTTTTTGTAACACTTTTATATTCAGCAGGTACTTCAACTAAACACATGATTTCGCCAGTTGAATGATTTACTTTTTCAACTTCACCTCTACCTTTTTTCCAAGTAGTATAAGCTGGCTTAATTAAAACTTTTTCAGTAACAGTTTTATATCTAGCAGGTACTTCAATAATTTGTGTTTTTGCTGGTTCAACTTGAATTTTTTGAGTTACATATTTATATGTAGCTGGAATAGTTACTAATTTATAACTCTCAGCATTAGCTAAAACTCTTTTAGTAGTTGTTCTATAAGTTGCAGGAACTATTTTTATATCTTGAGAAGCTTCTTGTTTTAAAACTCTTTCTTGTTTTAATGTATAACTTGCAGGAATTAAAACTCTTGAATAACATTCACCTGCTTTAGCATTTGGTGGTAATAATGAGTTATTTTCATTACTGTTATTATTCGCTGCTTTTTCATTTAATATAGCTTCAAGTCTAGCTATTTGTTGTTCTTTTGATTTTAAAGCATCGTTTTTTACTTCAATTTCACTTCTTAATTCTGAAACATCACTAACTGATGAAACGCTCTCTTGTGTATTACCACAACCATTAAGTAGTAATGCTGTTGCACCACATACTATACTAACTTGTAAAAGTTTATTCATAACTTTTAATCCTTTTAAAATTTTTTTAACATCAAATTCTACAGGCTTATTCTTATAAAACTTCAAAATCTGCATATATAGGCAAATGGTCTGAAAAACCCTCTCCTTTATGTATGCCTCTTCTTATCCACCATCTTTTAATTCTTCCATTTTTTTCTATCAAGTATGATGCATCAAATACATCAAAGCTTTTATTTACATATTCTAATTTTTTATTATCAAACATATTTGCTGGAAGTATTATATTGTCAAGAGTATTTAATTCATCAAAAAAACGGTGTGAGAATCTTTGTTCTACAGGAAGTTCAAGCCACAGATTATACAAGTAATCATCTTTTAGTTCATTCCGGGTAATAAGTTTATTGTTTTTGATAGTTTTTAAAATATGATTTATACCAGTAATACCCTTTGTATTATTGAGTTTACGGTTTTGTTTAAATGTCTTAAATTCATTATAGTTTGAGTTAAAATCTCCAATTAAAATAAATTCATCTTTTGATGTAAGCTTATTTAATCTTTCTTTTAGGGCTTTTGCATAATCTATTCTTCTTTTTTCAGGTCCTCTTTTTGATTTCCAGTGATTTACAAAAAGTATTAGATTATGATTATTTATCTTTATATGAGCCTCAAGTATAGTTCTTTTAGCTCTTTTATTTTTTGATCTTATATCATGAGTTTTAGTAATAGGATACTTAGAAAGAATTGCACACTTAATTACACTATTAGTTTTTGAAATTGAAAAGTATGGATATATTTTAAGTTCTCTTTTTAGCTCAAGTAAAACATTTTTATTTTCAATTTCTTGCAAGCTTAAGATATCTGCATTCAAATCTTTAATTACTTTTACACTGTTTTTTAACTTGATTTTATACATTTTTTCATTCCAATTTTTTGCACTTGGAATATATTCTTTATACTCTTTACCACTTTTTTTAGTATCAAATAGATTTTCCACATTGTAATTTGCAATTCTAATATTTTTTTTTGAGATTGGTTTTGAATATTCACTTGAATTAGAGGTCTCGTTTAAATTTATGCCCATAATACTACTTATAACAACTATTATTAAGCCTATAGCTTTATAAATTAAACCCTTGTTCCATATACTCTTTGATTTTTTCATTATCGTACCTATTATTGAAGAAAAGATTAAATGCTAATACTGCTTGATAGAGTAACATATCTTTTCCATTTTTTATTTCGACATACTTTTTTGCTAGTTTTAAAAATGGAGTTTCAATATTATAAATAACGTCAACAGCATATTTGGCATTGCTTAAAAGCTCTTCTAAAATCTTATAGTCAAGTGGATAAGAGTTATCTTTCATACCAGCACTTGTTGTATTGATTACTGTATCATATTTTTGCATTTTAAAATTTTTCCAAGAAAATGTTTTAAAACCATTTTGTTCAAATGAGTTAAGCTTTGTTTCACTTCTATTTAATATCGTTACATCTTTGTTTTTTAATCTTAAAATATATGCAATTGCACGTGCTGTTCCACCAGCTCCTAGAATAAGTACTTTGTCTGTTTTGAATTGTTCTACTGATTGATAAAAACCAGCTGCGTCAGTATTAAAACCTACTAGTTTATTTTTAAGCTTTACTATTGTGTTAACAGCTTGGATATCTTTTGCAATCCCTTTAATCTCATCACAAAGTTTATACGCAGTTTCTTTATGTGGGACCGTTACGTTTACACCATCAAGGTTATATCTGTTGAATATATTTTTGAGTTCATTGCCTTCAGGAATAGCAATTCTACTGTAACTTGCATTAATACCAAGTCCTTTAATAGCAAGGTTGTGAAGGATGGGAGATACTGAATGAGCTACAGGATCTCCAAATATTGCGAATGTTTTCATTTTATTTTGTAGATATATGCACCAGTTGCTATATCTTTTTTGATTTTTTCTAATTCTTGTTTTATATTATTTTCTTGAAATGGACCAACAAGTATTTTAGTAACTGTCTTGTTATTAACTTCAATTTTATGTAACTTGTAGTTATAGCCCTTTTCTTTTATTGTTTCTAGAAATTTTATTGATGGAACTTTAAAAGTTGCTCCAACTTGGATATAAATATTTGAATTTGAATTTTTATTAATTTCTTTTTTTATGTTAATTTCTTCATCTATTTTTTTTGTGGTTTTATCTACAATCTTTTTAGGCTTTTCCCCTAATTTTTTTTCTTTTAACTTTTTAATTAAAATATCTAGCCTGTCTTTTGAAATATTTTGCTCTATTACTTTTTCTTCATTAACTTTATATAAGTTTTGAGTTCTAGTAGTAATATTTTTATCATTTGTTACTAATGTTTTGTTAGAGTCAATATAGCTTTTAAGTGCAAAGTAAAGAACAAGTGCAAATATAACTAAAGATATGAAAGTGGCTATTAGTAGCCACTTCTTTTTTTGTGATTGTTCTAAAACAATGTCATTTAAATCACTCATTAATAAATAGCTCTATCATATATCACAAACTTATTTGCTAGTACTTTGAGTTCAGCTTTTATGCTTATTTGTAAATCAGTATTATTGATATCATCTAATATATCACAAATCTTATGTCCTATGAACTCAAATTCTTTTTCACCCATACCTTTAGCTGTGAGTGCTGGACTTCCTATTCTAATACCACTTGTTACAAATGGACTTCTTATTTCACCTGGAACTGTATTTTTGTTAATTGTAATTCCAGCATTATTAAGAGCTGTATCAGCGTCTTTACCACTAAATTCTTTATTCAAAAATGAAACAAGTATTAAATGATTATCTGTACCATCACTTACTACGTTGTATCCTCTTTTGATTATAACATCAGCTAAGACTTTAGCATTTGTTATTACATTTTGAGCATATGTTTTCCATTCTGGAGCTAAAACTTCTTTGAATGCTACTGCTTTTGCTGCTATTACATGTTCAAGTGGTCCACCTTGGATTCCTGGGAATATTGCACTATTAACTTTTTTTGAAATATCTGCATCATTTGTAAGTATTATTCCACCTCTTGGACCTCTTAGGGTTTTATGTGTAGTTGAAGTTACAATATCTGCATGAGGGAATGGACTAGGGTGAATACCAGCTGCTACAAGACCTGCGATATGAGCAATATCAGCAAAAAGTAGAGCTCCTACTTTGTCAGCTATTTCTCTAAATCTTTTAAAGTCTATTTCTCTAGGGTAGGCACTTGCTCCACATACTATGATTTTTGGTTTTACTACGTTTGCTATTTTTTCAACTTCATCATAGTTGATTCTACCATCAAGTTCAACACCATAAAAAAAGCTTTGATAGTTCTTACCTGAAAAATTCACTTTTGAACCATGAGTTAAGTGTCCACCATGACTTAGATCCATACCAAGTATTTTGTCACCAGCTTTAAGTAGTGCTGCATATACAGCGCCATTTGCTTGTGAACCTGAATGTGGTTGTACATTTGCGTATTCACAACCAAAGATCTTTTTGACTCTGTTAATTGCTATTTGTTCTATTTCATCTACAAATTCACATCCACCATAATATCTTTTATAGGGGTATCCTTCTGCATATTTATTTGTAAGTATGCTTCCCATAGCTTCCATCACAGCTGGACTTGTAAAGTTTTCACTTGCAATCATTTCAAGGTGATCTTCTTGACGTGTATATTCTTTTTGTATTAAGTCGAAAACTTGACTATCAGATTCTTGTAAAAATCCCATTTATATCATCCCTTATGTATTAATATTTAAAATCTCTAAACAAAACATTTTTTAAAAACATACATATATTCTGTTTAGAGATTTTTGTAAGTGTAATTATACATAATTTTATTATGTTTTTATTTGCTTGAGACTAAGTTCTTTAATGACGCTAAGAATACAGTAGTAAAATTACACAATTTTTAATAAGGATTGAAAATATTGTCTATACATAACACTATACGAGATGAAATTTATAATTACTCTTTAAATAAAATTCAAAACTCAATTTTCCATCAAGAACTATCAAACCTTAATATACCTATAGAAAAAGTTAGATTAATTTATTCTCAATTTTATAAATGGAGAAATGAATTTCATACTTGGTTTGGATTATTAATATACAAAAGTAAAGATTGCTCAACAAAAACAAAAAAAGAAGTAGTACATTCATTTGCTTCTCATATATCCATAGAAATGTCTGAAAATCATGATGAATTATATAGAAAATTTCTATTAAATCTTGGCGTAAGCAAAGATGAAATTAATAATATTAAAACAAATGATATAACAAAAGAGTATATAGACTCATTTGCAAATAGACATTTTAATCAAAATGATGATTTTTTGGAGATGTGTGCAAGAATAACAGGAAGAGAGTTAAGTTCTTGTATAAGAAATTCTTATGTTATTAAAAATTATTTTTCAAAGATAGATATCAAAAGACAGGTTTGGTGGGATAAACATGAAGAGCTTGAGCTTGAGCATTTTTTAGAAGAAATAGCTCCATTAATTAAACTCTTTGATGATATAGAGTTACTTAAAAGTTATATGAAAAAAGAGATTGACCTACATATACAGTTCTGGGACGATCTCTATAAGAGTATTATTTAGCTTTCAAAACTTGCTAGTTTTTTCTTTTTGAAAGCTTTAAAGTCATTATTAAGAATAGCAACTCTAGCTTCTCTCATAAGTTCTAAATAAAAATGAACATTATGTAAAGAGGCTAGTCTAAAATAAGCTATTTCTTTTGCTTTGAATAAGTGGTTAAGATAGCCTCTTGAATAGTTTGTGCAGGTATGACAAGAACAGTTAACATCTATTGGATCACTACTTAGTTTGTTTTCATTTTTTTTAATATTTACTTTACCTTTACTGGTAAAAAGAGTTCCATTTCTTGCATTTCTTGTAGGCATAACACAATCAAACATATCAACACCACGTTCAATGTTTTCTAATAAATCTGTAGGTGTTCCTACTCCCATTAAATACCTTGGTTTTTCTGTAGGCATAAACTGTGTTGTAAATTCAACAGTGTCATACATTTCATTACTGCTTTCACCTACACTCAAACCTCCAATAGCATATCCATCAAACTTACTGTTTTGATACTCTATATCTACTAATTCTTTTGCTGATATCTCTCTAAATTCTGGGCTTGTCCCACCTTGAATAATGGCAAACAAATTCTGATCTATTCCTATACCTCTTTTTTGATTGTCTTTATGATATATCAAAGACTCTTTTGCCCACTGGGTAGTTCTTGATATAGAGTCTTTTATTCGTTTAGTTTCAGCTGGCAAAGCTATAAGGTCATCTAGTACCATCATAATATCACTGTTTAAATCATTTTGTGTATCTATTACACTGCTTGGCGTAAAAAAATGTTTTGAGCCATCAATATGGCTTGTAAAATGTATTCCATTTTCTGTGGTTTTACTCATACTTGAAAGTGAAAATGCTTGAAATCCTCCACTATCAGTCAAGAAGCTTTTATTGTATTTAGTAAACTCATGTAACCCACCAAAATGTTTAATTACTTTGCTTGTTGGTCTTAAATATAAATGATAAGTATTACCAAGAATTATGTCAGCTTTAAGCTCAAGCATATCAATACTATCAAGAGCTTTGACTGAGGCTAGCGTACCTACAGGCATAAATACAGGAGTTTGTATTGTACTATTTGCAGTTTTTATTGTTCCTGCTCTTGCTCTATTATCAGTGTTTTGTAATTGAAAATCCATTTAAAATCCTATAGGTACTCAATATGAGGCAGCATTATATCAATACTCAAATAATTTTTGGTATTATGTCAACTATTATACTAGAATATAACGGAGCTTTATTTGAAAAATGTTGTAATATTTGCTGATGGTGCTTTAGCTAAACAATTTTTAACAATGTTAATAAAAGAGGAAAAAACAGGTAATAAATATGTAATAGTTTATTATCAAGATGCTACTTTACCTGATGTTTCATTGCCAGAGAATAGATTTGAGCTTATGAAACTTGACCCTACAAGTCCAACAAAAATAGAAAAAATATTCACAAAAGAATACGCTAAAGCTCTCATTGTGATGGAAAATGAAAATGATTCTTTGCAGACTTATAAGAATATAAGAGCTATTTCAGCTAGGCTTTATACTTCACTTTTAACTTCACAAAAACTAAATTTTCCAAACGATCAACATCTTCAGATACTAAATACTAGAAAATTTCTAGCTTCAAAACTTTTTAATTATCTTCCTGGAATTCCTGTGACTGCTCAATATGTAGGTATTGGTCAAGGTGAGATTATGGAAGTAAGTGTTCCTAGTTCAAGTTCATATGCTTATAGACATATTGGTAATATATCTCAGAAAAATTGGAGAATATCTGCAATATACAGAAAAAATAAATTCATATTTCCAACTAGAGAGTTTATGATAAGACCTAATGATACTCTTCTTTGTGTAGGTAGACCAGAAGTACTGTCTAGTGTATATCAAAGAATATCAAATCAAACAGGACAATTCCCACTTCCTTATGGAAAAAATATTTATATTGTACTTGATATGTTTACTCAAAGTGATGAGCAAATCAAAGATATACTTAAACAATCACTACAAGTACAAAATGCTTTTAAAAACTCATCTATAGTAATCAAAGTTATTAACCCTACAGTGTTTTCTAATATTTATCATTTAATCAAAAACTATGAAAATAAAAATACAAGTGTAATATTTGATTTTAAAAGTAAAAGAATTAGAGAATTTATTGAAAAAGACCGTATTGCTTATGATGTTGGACTTGTTATTACTGATAGCAAATTATTTGATTTACATAAAAAAACATTTTTTGGCATCAAAACAGTGATTCTTAAACTTGGTAACACACCTTTTAAAAATCTCAAAAAAAGTGTAATCTTTACAGCTTCAGAAGAAGAAGGTGAAAAAATATCTTCAGTAGTACATGATATATCATCACAAATGTCACTAGAAATTGACTTACAGTGTTTTCAAGAAGATTCAGAGACTACTATTGAACATTATGAAAACTTATCAAAGATTTATTCTCAGAAGTTAAATATAATAAAAAATAGTAAAAATCCTATATTTGGTCTTAAGAAGTCTCAAAATAATTTATTCTTTTTTAGGTTTACAAAAAATATTTTAAAAAATAGATTAAATGCATATTTTACAACTAGTACTAGTAGGTTTTATTTTCATTTTGAGAATTCTCATCAAATATTAACTCCTACAGTGAAGTCAAACTAAAAAGGTATTTAATGACTATAGATATCAATTTAAATAATAGTTATAAAATAAACATAGATGATATGAGTACTCTTAATGAGGTAGTATCAAAAAAAATAGCTATTATAACAAATCCCTTAGTCTCGGGTCTTCATTTACAAAGTTTATTAGAATTATTAAAAAATAAAGATGTCTATATAATCACAATTGCTGATGGAGAGCAGTATAAGAATTGGAATACTGTAGAGTTTATTCTTGAAAGGTTATTTGATCATAAACTAGATAGAAACTCAACACTTATTGCTTTTGGTGGTGGTATAGTTGGCGATATAACTGGATTTGTAGCTTCTATTTATCTTAGAGGTATTGATTTTGTTCAAGTTCCTACGACTTTGCTTTCTCAAGTCGATTCAAGTGTGGGTGGTAAGACAGGATTTAATAATAAGTTTGGTAAAAATCTAGTTGGAAGTTTTTATCAACCTAAAGCTGTGTTTTGTGAAACTGAATTTTTAAAGACTCTTGATAGTAGAAACTTTAGTGCTGGAATAGCTGAAATAATTAAAATAGCTGTCATGTTTGATAAAGATTTTTTTGAGTTCCTAAGGACAAAAGATTTGAAAATAAAAGAAAATCTTCAATATACTATAAAAAGAAGTGTAGAATTAAAAGCTACCGTTGTAGCTCAAGATGAAAAAGAAAAAGGGCTTAGAGCAGTATTAAACTATGGACATACATTTGCTCATATAATAGAACAACAAACTGAGTACAAAAAATATCTTCATGGTGAAGCTGTAGCTATAGGTATGTGTATGGCAAATAAATTAGCTATAGAATTAGGCTTACTTAGCCCTACTGATAATGACACAATAACTAATGTATTAAAAAAATATAATTTACCAATAACTTATAAAATAGAAGATGAAAACTTATTTTATGAGGACTTTTTTATGGATAAAAAAACCTTAGAAAACAAAATAAAGTTTATATTACCAAATAGTATAGGTGATAATAAAATAAAAAATGACATAGAGAAAGAAACAATAATAAAAATATTAAAAGAGTATTGTATATGAATATAAGAGCAGAATTTTTAGAATATTTCAAGAATAAAGATCATAAAATCTATCCAAGTGCACCAATAGTCCCTAATGATGCTAGTTTATTGTTTACAAATGCAGGTATGGTACCGTTTAAAGATATATTTACAGGTAATATACCTGTACCAAATCCTCCAAGAGGAACTTCAGCACAGACTTGTTTAAGAGCTGGTGGTAAACATAATGACCTTGAAAATGTAGGTTTTACTTCTCGTCATCATACTTTATTTGAAATGCTTGGTAACTTTTCTTTTGGAGATTACTTTAAAGAAAAAGCAATAGCGAATGCTTGGGACTTCATAACAAATGTACTCAAACTTCCAGTAGATAAACTCTGGGTAACAATACACAATAGTGATGATGAAGCTTATGATATATGGAAAAACTATATAGCTGAAGATAGAATTAAAAGATTAGGTGATAAAGATAATTTTTGGCAAATGGGTGATACTGGACCTTGTGGACCTTGTAGTGAAATATTTTATGATCAAGGAAGTACGCAGTTTAATTCTGATGAAGACTACCTTGGTGGAGATGGAGATAGATTTTTAGAAATTTGGAACTTGGTTTTTATGCAATATGAAAAACAAAAAAATGGTGAACTAAAACCATTACCAAATCCTTCAATTGATACAGGTATGGGCTACGAACGTGTTGTAGCGATAAAAGAGGGTGTTCAAAGTAACTATTCAAGTTCACTTTTTATGCCAATAATTAATGAAATACAAAAAATATCAAATACTAAATATGAATACGAAAAAGGAGCAAGTTTTAGGGTAATTGCTGATCATATAAGAAGTATAAGCTTTTTACTAGCTCAAGGTATAACCTTTGATAAGATAGGACGTGGTTATGTACTTAGAAGAATTCTTAGACGTGCTGTTAGACATGGATATAAGCTAGGAATTAAAAAGCCTTTTCTTTATCAACTTGTAGATGTATTAGAAAGTATAATGGGTGAAAACTATTCATATCTAGGTGAAAAAAAAGAGTTTATAAAAAATCAAATAAAAACCGAAGAAATAAGATTTTTTGAGACTATAGAAGATGGGATAAAGCTTTTTAATAATGAATTAAATACTTCAAAAGACTTATTTGATGGTAAGGTAGCTTTTAAGCTATATGATACTTATGGTTTTCCTATTGATTTAACTGCTGATATGTTAAAAGAGAGTAATCTAACTCTTGATATAGATACTTATAATCAAGAGATGCAAAAACAAAAAGAGAGATCAAAACAAAACTCAAAGTTCGAAGCTGATATTGACTCTAAAATTTTTAAAAAGATATTAGAAAAAACTGGTACAAATGAATTTATAGGATACAATGAAACCCAGAGTGATGCTAAGATATTATACCTATTAGATGATAGCCTAAATCTAGTTGAAGTTCTAAAAAATGGTACTGGATATATAGTATTTGACAAAAGCATATTTTATCCAACAAGTGGTGGACAAATTGGTGATGAGGGAATATTATCTAGTAATGGTAACGTGATAGCAAGTATACTAAATACTGAGAAAAAACTTGGTATCATTACTTCTAAAGTTAAAGTACTTAAAGAGATAAAGACTAATGAAGTAGTCCTATGTGAAGTTGATACTAAAAGAAATGAAACTTCAAAACATCATAGTGCTACACATCTATTACATAAGGTATTACAAGAAGTTTTAGGAGATAATATAAGACAAGCTGGGAGTTTAGTGACTCACGAGTATCTTAGGTTTGATTTCACTCATAATGAAGCAATAGATAAGAATACTCTTGAAAAAATTGAAGAATTAGTAAATACTCAAATCCAAATATCAACAAAAACATTAACAAAAATATCAAATATAGAAGATGCTAAGAAATTTGGAGCAATGGCTCTTTTTGGTGAGAAATATGATGATGAAGTAAGAGTTGTAAGTATTGGACAAAATTCAATTGAACTTTGTGGAGGAACACACGTAAGTAATACTTCAGAAATAGGAATGTTTTTAATCACAAAAGAGAGTGGTGTAAGTGCAGGAGTAAGAAGGATAGAAGCACTTTGTGGTAAAAATGCATATAACTATGTAAAAGAGATACAAAATGACGTGCAATCTAATTTAGTACTATTAAAAGCACAAACACTTAATACTGGAATACAAAAACTTCAAAACCAAGTTAAAACTTTAAAAACTGAAATTAAAGAATTAAATAAAAATGAGTCAAAAGAGTTAAATGTTCAAGTTGTCAACGGATATAATGTTATAGTTGAACTTATAAATAATGGTGATATAAAAGATATTATAGATACTTATAAAAATAAATTTGAAAACTTAGCAATACTATTGCTACAAAAAAAAGGTGATAAAGTAATGCTTGTAGCTGGTAATAAAAACACTAGTCTTAAAGCAGGTCTTTGGATAAAATCAATTGCCCCAATAGTTGCTGGCGGTGGTGGTGGTCGAGATGACTTTGCACAAGCTGGTGGGAAAGATACCACAAAAATAGATAAAGCTTTAAAAGAGGCTTTCGCATTTGCAAAAAATACTTTAGAAGGAAATTAAATCTTGAAAAAAATAAAACTATTACTACTATTAACTTCATTTATATTTTGTGTAGACTTCAATATGATGGACATAAATAAAAAATCAAAACAAATAAAAAGTGAGACTGTAAAAAGTTCAACTCCTTCTACTATAAGCATACAAAAGAAAGAAGAAAGTCTTCCTATAAAAAAGAAAAGAGTAAAGATTAATGAAAAAACTATAGAAGTTAGTAATCCATTTACTTTTAAAAAAAATAAAGACTTACTTACAAAATATCAATCATTAAAGATAAACAATTCATCAGATAAACTATATAGGTTTTCTGAAAGTTTTTTTAAAAATAGTAATAAACTTGAACCTTCAAACCTACCAACTCCCAACAAATATAAGTTAAAAACTAAAGACATATTAAAAATAACAATAAATGGACCTAAATATATAGAATATAAGGTACAAATAGATAAAAATGGTAATATAAATGTACCTAATGTAGGTAATATAAATATTGCGAATCAAACATTTATAGATGCAAAAAATAAAATAAAAAACAGACTAGAAACAGCTTATCCTAATATTGATATTTTTATTGATGTTAATGAATTTGCAAGTATTCAAATTCAAATTAGTGGTAATGTAAAAAATCCAGGTATTTATAATATACCAGCTTTTTCTTCTATAAAAGATGTATTAATACTTTCAAACGGTATTAATAATATTGGAAGTTTAAGAAATATTAAACTTATTAGTGGTGATAAAATACACACTATAGATTTATATAAAGTATTTGGCGCTTCACAAGCTAATGATACCTTATTAAAAAACAAAGATAAAATCTATATTCCTAAAGCAGATAAATTAATATCTTTAAAAGGTGAAGTTTCAAGTCCTGCAATATATGAGCTTAAAAATAGTGAAAACTTCAGAAGTTTGTTTAAATATGCTTCAGGTTTAAGTCCAAAAGCAAATAAGAATAAAATAAAACTTACAAGGTATCAAAATAACAAAACTCGTAAAACTTATACACTAAGTTTAAATCAACTCTATTCTTATTATCCAGTTAATGGAGATACAATTGAGATATATCCCATATCAGTATTAGAGTCAATGCAAGTACTTATTCAAGGCAATATATTAAGAAGTGGATCATATGAAATACCAAGTGACAAGTCTCTTAAAACGCTTATTTTAAAATCACAAAAACAAGGTAATTTCTTTTTGTCAAATCTTTCAGATGTTGTTTCCATAAAAAGAAATTCTTTAAAAAATAATACTATAGAAATAACGAGTTTGGAAAATATATTAAATGGTTTAGAAAAAATAAGCTTAAATACAAATGATGAAGTATATTTCTTTAATAACCTAGAGCTTAAAGAAAACCCTTATATCTATGTGAAAGGTAGAGTACTAACAGCGCCTGTAAAGATACAGTTTAACTCAAATATGAGAATAAAAAACTTATCAAATATAGTGAACTTTAGAAATGAAATTTATCTTGACGTTGATAATAATGAATGTAAAAATTTAAAGAAAAACTGTAGAAGAGAATTAATAAAAAATGATAAAAATGTTCTTATTAAAAGAATTACTAACGATGGTATAAAAGAATATTTAATTGATACAAGTACTAACCCATATTTTGAATTAAAAGCTTTTGATGAAGTTGAGTATTTTGATTATTATCAAAATAATAAAAAAATTCAAGTTTCAATTTATGGAGAAATTCTAAGATCTGGAGTATACAACAAAGTCTCAAATATGATTTTAAGCGACTTAATTGAGCTTTCAGGTGGGCTTAATAAAAAAGCATATACAAACAAAATTGAAATTGTCAGATACAGTATTATAAATAACCAAAGAGAAAAAAAAGTATATACCCTAAGTTTAAATAAAAACCTAAACTTTAAACTAGAAGATGATGATGAAGTATTTATTAGAAGAATACCAAACTATAATGATAAAAAGTCAGTATATCTAAGTGGAGAGATAATGTTTCCTGGTAGATACGCCATAGAAAATGGAGAAAGTTTAGCTGATATAATAATAAGAGCGGGTGGATATAGTCGTAATGCATTTTTAGATGGAGCGGTGTTTACAAGAGCTTCAATTAAAGAGCTTCAAAAAATAGAACTAGACAAATCTCTTCGTGAACTTAAAACAAAATCAGCTCTAATAGCTGCTAGTCCAGAAGATATAGGCGAAGATAAAAGTAACTTAATGGCTAATATCAATAATATAATTGAAGAAGCTAAAAAGATAGAAGTAATTGGACGTCTTTCAATAGACTTAAATAATGAACTTGATAGTAATTATACAATATTAGAAAATAATGATAGACTTTATATTCCTACAGTTAATTCAACTGTAACTATAGTAGGAGAAGTTTTTAATCCAACTTCATTTGTATATAAACCAAACTTAAAGCTTCAAGATTATCTTAAAAAAGCAGGTGGACTAAAATATAGTGCCGATAATAAAAGTATTTATATAGTAAAAGCAAATGGTGAGGCTAAAAAGGTAAAAAATGGTTGGTTTTTTAAAGATAACCCAACTATATCTTTAGGTGAGATAATAGTAATACCTAAGAAAATCAATATAAAGTCTAAAATGAGTATCTTTAAAGATGTTGCTGAGATTACTTATAAATTAGCTGTTACGATTGCATCTCTTCATACTGTAGGAGCTATTTAATGAGTGACTCTTATATAGAAGATGAAATTGATTTAGCCAAAATATTTTTTACACTTAAGAGTAATATCAAAAAAATATTACTCTTAACTTTTAGTGTAACTTTAATAACTCTTTTAATAGTTATTTGTAGGCCTAATGTATATAGCTCTTCAACTATACTCTCAAGTGAAAGCAGTAGTAGTAAACTGGGTGGAAACCTTGGAGGTTTAGCTTCACTTGCTGGTATAGATACATCAAGTGATGAACTAGATAATTTTGACTATCTAAAAACTATAATTTATGATAAAGATTTTAATTACTCTTTAATAAAAAAATATAAATTAATAGAAAAATTAAATTCAAGAAAAAACTATCTATATCCACTCGGATTGACTTTTATGCGTAAACTTGGCAAAAAAGATTTCAAATATGATGAAATGGGATATTTCACAACATATAAACAATTACTGAGTATGTTAAGCTTATCCAAAAATAAAAAAACTTCACTTATTAATTTAGGCATAATCAGTTCTGATAGAATACTTGCCCGTGAATTAGTTGATATATATTTAAAAGAGTCTATAAATTACTTAAAGAAAAAAGACTTAAAAGACTTAAATAAGCAAATCACTTATTATAAAGACCAATTACAAATAACTCCTATAGTTGAACTTAGAACAACTATAAGTTCAGTATTAAGCTCATTAATACAAAAAAAAGTTCTATCTGACTCATCAGAGTTTTACTTATTCAAACAAATAACAAAACCTAAAATCTCAAATGTAAAAGAAAAAACAAAACCCAAAAGAAGCCTTATTTTAATAATCTCTTTTATAAGCTCATTTATCTTGGGATGTATGTTAGTACTACTAAGAGAGAGTTTTTTAAGAAAAAATTCTTTTTAAACAGGTGTATAAAAAATATTTTTAGAGGAAATTACAACTTGATATTCAGTATTTTGTGAGATGACTAATTAGTCAAGCCTGAAAAACTCCAAGAACTCCTATACAGTAGGCTATTGCATAGAAAAACAGGGTATAATAAAGACCAATAAGATAGAAGAATCAGAAAAAACATTGGTCGAAAAGAGTAAAAAAAGTGATAGCAAAACCAGAGAATAAAAATCAACTAAACCTATACAATAACAGACTAGAAGAAATGCTAGATAGATATGATCCACTATGCGTACTAGCAGACACAATAAAGTGGTCAGAACTAGAAAATGAGTTTAGAAAATTCTACTCAAAAAAAGGGAGACCAGGAAAACCAATAAGATTAATGGTCGGGCTGCTCATTTTAAAACAACTAGAGAATTTGAGTGACGAAAGTATAGTTGTACAACTAAAAAGAAATCCATACTATCAATACTTTTGTGGATACCATGAATTTCAAATAATAGAACCATGCCACGCAACAGAACTAGCAAAACCAAATGAAGAAATATTAAGAGATATATAGTATTGGGGAGTGTAACAAAATCTGTGTCAACAACTAATATTGATTGAAATTATAGCAAATCTAGATCATGTTTCAACCTTTCCTTAAAATGGATATTAAGTTGAGAAATAGTTAGGCTCCAATCACGGATGG
>CACVAW010000052.1:0-6172 GCA_902727925.1 uncultured Campylobacterales bacterium
AATGATAAGAGTACGGGTGACTTTGTGGCTTTGGATAAAGATACAGGGGGTGAAAAATGGAGAAAAAAAATAAATATAAGTGAACCAGATGAATTTGATTATACAGAGCAGCTTACTCATATTGGTGTAAACGGTGAAAAAGCTACAGTAATAACTGATCATAGCAACAATTCATTTGATATTGTAAATAATGATGGTTCTATAATCAAAACTAATATTCCTTATGATCCCACCTCTTTTAGTGGAGAAAAACGAGATGATCTTAGTAGGAGTGTTATAGGAGTGCATTCACAAAACTTTTATTATGATTTAAATAAATTAGAAGAAGTCACAAAAGAAGATTATGAAAAGCATTTAGAAAAAGTTCAAGAAGAAAATAATCCTACTCCATTGAATCCCAAACAAGAGTATTCACTAGTTGAGGGAGTCAAAGGCTATAAAGAGTGCAATACAAATCTCTTAGAACAAAGTGATATAAATTTTAAAGAAGCTTTATATTTAAAAAGAAGTCAAGAAGTCCAAAATCATACAATATGGAGTATGAGTCACAATCAAGAAGTTCGAATACAAACAGATGGTAATGGTCTAAAAACTTACTTCAATGAAGCTGGAGAAGAAATACCAGAACCAGCTGAGTTTCAAGAGAATTATAACTCTCAACAAATTGATAGTTCAGAAGGAACGCAAGGTCCAAAAGGGGAAAGTGGAGCTGAGGGGATAGTTGGAAATGATAAAAGTGAGCCATTGTTTTACAGTATGGAAGATAAAGAAAATCTGAAAAAAAGTGTAAGTTTAAATGCTACAGAAGAAGATCTTTTAAATAAAAAAGGTACAAGGCTAGAAAAAGAGGAAGCTTTTGTACAAAAAACTACAGGCTTAAATCTACCTGTTCATCAAGGAGAAATGTCAGTTTTATTGAAGGGAAATAATGACATGCCAACTATAATGTTAAATAAAAAATTTAATTCAAAAAGTATTTTACTTCATGAAGCAGGGCATTGGGCGAATAGAGATCATCAAAGAATAAGTGATTTGGATAAAATCAATATAAAAAACTTAGATGATAACTTGAAAGATCCTGAAAAGTTTTTTTTCACAGAAAAAAGATTCTTTAAAAAAGAGAGAGAATTTCTTGCTGATGATTATGCAAGGTCTCAAGCTTATCCTTTTGATAATAAAGTTGTTTCTGAATTTAGAGAAAAATCACCAGAAGGATTTAGTGCTCAAATGGATTTACACGCTAGTAAAATTCCACATGCAAGCTTTAAGGCTAGATTAATGAGAACTAACGGTTACACTAATTATCAACCTTTGAATAACAATGAACAAGAAATAGTGAATTTTTCAGATAAAGTATTTGATGCAACCAAAGAACAAAAGAATATAGAAGACTTAAATATGGAAAGAGGTGGTATAAGTGTAATAACAAGTAGTGGCGATCGTATAAGGTTAGATAAAAGTGATGGTAGTAGTATTGATCAAAGTTATCTTCAAGAAATAAGAAGCTTATGGAGTCAAACACCTGAAGATTTTAGTTTGAGTTACAATAAAAAGTATGGTCAAGAATTAGCATGGCAAGAAAGTGGTTCAAATGATACTTATTATGATAGTGATGATGCCAAACTTTATAGAGTAAATGGAGAAAAAGAAAGTATAATAGATATTAAAAAACCTTTGGTTAAGAAAGTTACAGGTAGTGATATTTCTGATTATAGAGATGAAATTACTAATGTAGATAATAATGTTAGTAGTTTTTTTAAGAATTTATTTCAAAAGTAGAATAAACATAGTTAAGTTATAAAGCTAAAGGATCAGCTTTATAACTTGACTAAAAAAAGATAATAATAGCTACTTCTTACGAAAATTCACAAAATAGATTATCACAAAAAGTAAAAAAGAGAAGTTTATAAGTACGTCAGCTAGATTAAATACAGCAAAATCAAACCAATAGTGCCAATAAAAATAATCAACGACACCTGTATGGATAAATCTATCATATACATTACTAAGACCAGCACCTAAGAAAATAGCAAAAGGTATTATACTTTTTTTGAGTATTTCTTTGTGCTGGAGTGCATAGTATATCACAAATATAAGGATACCAATTTGGATGTATTTTAGGTATTCACCTAAAAATGCGAACATTGAGAATGCAACTCCTGTGTTGTAGTGAAGTTCTAGTGAGAAGTATATATTATGATATTCGTATCCATTCACGAAGATAGTTTTTATGCTTTGATCTACGATGAATACTAAAAGTGTTATTAATTTGGCAGGTAGTAGATATTTTATCATTTTTAACCTACAAATTTTTTTCAAAGAATTCTATACATTTGTTTGTATAAGTATCTATGTCTTTTTGGTTTTTTGATTCAAGGAGTATTCTAAGAAGATTTTCAGTACCTGAATATCTAATGACTTGATAGATATCTTTATCTTCAATCTCTTTTATAAGTTCATTATAACCTTCTAGTTTGTTTAAATCTTTTTTTGAATTTACTTTTAGGTTTGTTAGTTTTTGAGGATATAGATCAAAGGGGTTTAGTATTTCGCTTGCTTTTTTCTTACTTTCAAGCATGAATGCAAGTACTTGTAAAGCGCTTACAAGTCCATCTCCAGTTTTAGCGTAATCGCTAAATATGACATGACCGCTTTGTTCTCCTCCGAAATTCAGATCTTGCTTTTGAAGAGTTTGAAGTACATGTTTGTCTCCTACGTTACATCTGTGTAGCTTGATATCTTGAGTGTTTAGGTAGTCTTGTAGTGCTTTGTTGCTCATGATAGTGGCACTTATAGCGTTGTTTTTAAGCTCATTTTTGCTTTTGAGATATACTGCTAACGCACCAAGAAGTTTGTCTCCGTCTGCTATTTCTCCGTCTTCTGTGACTACTACTAGTCTATCAGCATCACCGTCGAGGGCAAATCCTATATCTGCTCTATATTCTTTTACCATATTTTGGAGTATTTCAGGGTGCATTGCACCTGAGTTTTGATTGATATTAAGTCCATTTGGACTTTCATTGATGACTATAAGCTCAGCTCCAAGTTCTCTAAATATGGTAGGAGCTACCTTGTATGCTGCCCCGTTTGCAACATCTACAACTATTCTTACTTTTGCAAGTGAGAGGTTGTGAGGGAATGAGTTTTTGATATGAACTATATATCTTCCTATAGCATCTTCAATTCTCTTAGCAACTCCAATCTTTTCTAATGTTTGTTGGTGCTCCTCTATGAGTTCATCGTTGTGATATATCTTTTCTATTTCGTCTTCTATTTCTGAGCCGAGTTTGTTTCCTTTTGAGTCAAAAAACTTGATTCCATTATCATAGTATGGGTTGTGTGAAGCGCTTATCATAATACCAGCGTCACATCTCATGTTTTCGCTCAGGAATGCAACTGCTGGAGTAGGTAATGGACCTACAAGCTTGACATCATACCCAACAGCAAGAAGACCTGAAACCATTGCATTTTCTATCATATATCCACTTCTTCTTGTATCTTTTCCTATAATTATTTTGTTTGTTTGTGAGAACTTACGAAAGTAAATTCCTCCAGCCATAGCAAGTCTAAGAGCTACACTAGCTGTTAGTTTACCTCCAGCTTCTCCTCTAACACCATCTGTTCCAAAAAGTTTCATTTAATATATACCTTAGGTTAATTTGTCCAATATTTTAACATTAATAAATATAAAGAGACTAAATAAGATAGATTAAATACATCTTACTCCTAACCAAAATTTGCTAAAATATCATTTCAAAAAACAAATTAAAAATAATCTAAGGTATATCTATGAAACAAATTCCCATTCTTGTATTTGATTTTGGCTCTCAGTACACTCAGCTAATAGCAAAAAGATTAAGAGAACATGGGGTTTATACAGAGATAGTACCATATAACGAACCTATAGAAAAAATAAAAGAGATGTCTCCACGTGGTATAGTACTAAGTGGTGGTCCAGCTTCTGTATATGCTGAGGATGCTTATAAGATAGATAAAAAAGTATTTAATCTTGGTATACCAATACTAGGTATTTGCTATGGTATGCAAACAATCGCTCATTATCTTGGTGGTGAAGTAATACCAGCTGACCACCATGAATACGGAAAAGCTCATCTAAAATTTGCATCAAACTCAAAAATTTTAGAAAATACAGCTGATAATCAAATCGTATGGATGAGCCATGGCGATAGAGTAAAAGTACTGCCTAAAAACTTTGAAGTCATAGCTACAAGTGAAAACTCTCCTTACGCAGCTATTGCAAATGAGCAAGAAAAAATATATGCATTTCAGTTTCATCCTGAGGTTGTGCATTCGGCACAAGGAGGTCTTCTTCTTCGTAACTTTGCTATTAATATATGTGGATGTGATACTTCTTGGAGTATGAAAAACTTTGCAAAAGAGCAAATAAAACTAATCAAAGACAAAGTAGGGAACAAAAAAGTCCTTTGTGGTGTTAGTGGTGGAGTTGATAGCTCTGTTGTAGCAACTCTTTTAGCTCAAGCTATAGGAGACAATCTTGTACCGGTATTTGTAGATAATGGACTCTTACGTGCAAATGAAAAAGAGCAAGTTCAAGAGATGTTTAAAGCTAGGGGTGTGGGTCTTATTACTATAGATGCGAGTGAAGAGTTCTTAAGTAAGCTTAAAGGTGTAAGTGATCCTGAACAAAAGCGTAAAATCATAGGCGAAACATTCATAAAAGTATTTGATGAAGAAGCAAAAAAACATGATGGCATTGAGTTCTTAGCTCAAGGTACCCTTTATACTGATGTAATAGAATCAGTATCAGTAAAAGGACCAAGCAAAACTATCAAATCTCATCATAATGTAGGTGGACTCCCTGACTGGATGACGTTTGAGCTTATAGAGCCTCTTCGTGAAATATTCAAAGATGAAGTAAGAGCTCTTGGTCTTGAGATAGGATTGCCTCGTGATATGATAGGTCGTCATCCATTCCCTGGACCAGGTCTAGCAATAAGAATAATGGGAGAGGTAAACACTCCTGACCTTGAAATACTACGCAAAGCTGATACTATAATGCTAGACGTCCTAAGATCAACTGGATTCTATGATAAAACTTGGCAAGCATTCACAGTACTACTAAATGTAAAAAGTGTAGGTGTAATGGGAGACAACAGAACATACGAAAATACAGCCTGCATAAGAATAGTAGAAGCAATAGACGGTATGACAGCGACATTTGCACATATCCCACATGATATATTAGAAACTATGAGTAGGAGAATAATTAATGAGGTTGATGGGATAAACAGAGTAGTGTATGATATATCATCAAAACCACCAGCAACAATCGAGTGGGAATAATTTTATTTGGATTTTCATCCATCTTCACAGGTAAAATAAACGCTGTACTTGATGTACAGCTTATTATTTTACCTGCAAACCTGAATAAAACTTCAAATAAATTTTATAAAATTATGGTTTTTTATTTTAAAGTATTTTAAAAATGATTTTTGGGGTGGTGGTTCACCATCACCAGTAGAAATAGGGTAGCAAAGAATAGATTTGTTTTTTTCATAAAAACTCCTTTAATTTGTATAAGTTTATTTCCAGAAGGATTTGAACCTTCAATATCGTTTGTTCGTTTTTCTTCAATATTATATTTCATTTTAATATTGAAGCCAGCTTCGATTTTTAAACAGATTGCACCCTCACTCCAAAAATCATCTTTTATTAGTTAAGGTGATATATTATATCATAACAAATTAAATTTTTTATAAAGCCTCATTATAGTATAATTGCACCTTAAAAAATAATTAATAACGAGACTATATAAATGATAAACTTTAAAGAATTAGCTTCCAAATATCCTACTCCATTTTATGTATATGATTTTGATGATATCAAAAGAAGATATCAAAATCTTAAAAGCGCTTTTAACGCTAGAAAATCTATAATTTTTTATGCTACAAAAGCAAACTCAAACCTTAGTCTTCTTAAGATGCTTGAAATTGAGGGTGCTGGGTTTGATTGTGTTAGTGCTAATGAAATTCGCCGTGTGCTTAAGATTGGTGCTAAGAAATATAAGATTATATTTTCAGGTGTTGGTAAGAGTGATGAGGAAATAGAGTTTGCGATTGAGCAAGATATATTACTTATTAATATAGAGAGCTTGGCTGAGTACGAGAGAGTATCCGTAATAGCAAAACAG
>CACVAW010000052.1:6272-16744 GCA_902727925.1 uncultured Campylobacterales bacterium
GAAATAGCTATAGAAAATGGAAATGATAGAGTAGTAAGAGCAAAAGAAGATTTTGAAGATTTGATTAAAAATGAGGTGGATTTTATATAATGGATTTAAATGAGCTTAGAAATAGTATAGACGATATTGACAACAAAATATTAGAACTCATAAACAAAAGATTAGAAGTTGTCAAAAATGTAGGTCTATACAAAGCCCAAACAAAATCTAGTATATACAGACCACAAAGAGAAAATGATATATTAAGTAGACTAAAACATCTTAATAACGGTGAGCTAACAGACAAAGCAATAGAATCAATATTCTTTGAAATAATCTCAGTAGCAAGAAACATAGAACATCCTGATAGAGTAGGATATCTTGGACCTGAGGGGACATATACTCATCAAGCAGCCAAAGCAAGATTTGGTGGTATTACAGAGTATATACCTATGAACTCAATAGCCAATGTATTTAAAGCTCTTCATAACAAAGAAGTAAAGTTCGCCATAGTTCCAATAGAAAACAATACTGATGGTATAGTAGGAAGCACTATAGACTCACTACTAAAATATGATGTCAAAATAGTAGCTTCTATGAAGATGGATATACATCACTCATTTGCAAGTACCGCAAATGATATTAAAAGTATCAAAAGAATATACTCACATCCTCAAGGATACAATCAATGTCTTGGTTTTCTTGATGAACATTTCTTGAATAACGCTGAGTTTATACCTACAAAATCGACAGCAGAAGCTGCAAAGATGGCGCTAGCAGATAGCTCATCAGCAGCCATTTGTCCAAAGATTGCCGCGTCTATGAATCAACTACCTATTCTTTTTGAGCGTATCGAAGACAATCTTGCCAATGAGACAAGATTTTTGATACTAAGTGATTTTCAAAATGCAAAAGAGGGCAATGAAAAAACAGCAATACTTGCCAAAACTAGCGACAAAGCAGGAGCATTACTAGAGTTTTTAGAACTATTCAAAGCAAATAATATCAACCTAACAAAAATAGAATCAAGACCTATACAAGAAGAGGGTATTTCAAGACTTTTTTATATAGAATTTGAGGGATATTATCAAGATGAGAATGTGAGAGTTATATTTGACTCTGGCTATGATATTAAGTTCTTGGGTTCATTTGTGGATAGTGGAGTATAAGTTTGTTTATTTTTAAAGACTTGTTAGAAACTGTTAAAGAATTTGACTCTCAACAAATTATTTTATGTATTTTATTATTTACATCAATAATAGCACCAGGATTTATGCTAATATACTTATATGAATATCACTTATTTATGGAATCTGGGATATTGAAATTATTATTATTTTCAATTTGTTTATCAGCACCAATTTTTTTATTTAATATGTTTATAACAATTATTGGATATAAAAGTCGAAATAAAACTTTAGATAAAGATAAGCCTTTTGATTTACTTTTTGATACGGCAATAATAACTTCATTAATATTTTTTATTTTAATATTAATATATGGTTATTTATTAAATAAGCCATTTCAAATTTTTCTTTTATATTTAATAACAATAGAATTGTTTTGTTTAGGGTTAGAATTATTTATTTTAATGTATGAAAAAATAATAAGTTGGTTTAAAAAAAGGAAAAAATAATGATAAAAATATGGCATAACTCAAGATGTAAAAAATCTCGTGAATCACTTAATTATTTAAAAGAACAAAACTGTGATATAGAAGTAGTAGAGTATTTAAAAGAGCTACCTTCAAAAGATGATTTAAAGCAAGTTATTTCAGAACTTGGGATAAGTGCTTCAGAACTTCTACGAACAACTGAACAAGAATATAAAGAGTTGAATTTAAAAGAAGAAAATGATGAAGATAAAATCATAGAAGCGATGTTAAATAATCCTAAACTTATTCAAAGACCAATAGTCGTAAAAGATGGTAAAGCTGTGATTGGTAGACCAATACAAAATGTTAAAACTTTTTTAAGGAATTAAATATGTCAAAAGAAATTTTTGATCCAGAACATTTATCTTTAAATAAACTATTTATTGAGAAAGTGAACTATGTTGTACCATCTTATCAAAGACCTTACTCATGGGAAAGTTTAGGTAAAAATGACACTAATAATCAAATTAATAATATGTGGGATGATTTTATAAGTTTTTTTGAAAATAATCCTGAAAAAGAATATTTTTTTGGATCTATTGTTGTTTTTCATAATGGCAACAATGAGTCTGAAGTTGTAGATGGTCAGCAAAGACTTACCTCTTTATTATTGTTTTTTTCTGCAATGAAATGTTTTTTAATGGAATATGAAAATAAAATTGAAGAGCTAGATGAAGAATCTACTCAGGTTTTTAAAGAATTTATTAAAGGTGCCTTAAACACTCTAAACAATCTTATCTTCAATAAAGAAAGTGGAATAGGTTTTAAACAAAATCTCAAATTAAAAATTGAAAGAGCTAGTGGATTTGATTTTGATAGTATATTAAATCAGGCTATTAATTGTGACGATAAATTCGAAACTTTAAAAGAAATAAAACTTAAATATAAAGTTATAGCAGAAAGATATTTTGATACTAGAAATTATTTGAAAGAAAAATTGAAGGAAAGGTTCTTAGATGATGGAATATTCACTCGAAAAAAGGCTGAAGAGTTAGATTATTTTGCTGAATTTTTAAGAACAAAAATATCAGTTGTAGTTATAAAAACAGTTGATTTTGATACAGCTTATAGTATTTTTGAAGTTTTAAATAATAGAGGACTTCCTTTATCTACTAAAGATTTGTTTAGAAATTTTATTATTAAGCAGTTTTCAGATATAAATGAAAAAGATCCTGAATCAAAGTGGGATTTTCTTGAAGAAAGTTATGATGTGACAAGTGATTTTTTAGGTCGTTTTGTAGAAAGTAAAAAATCATCTCAACCACAGAAATCAGCATTTAATGAATTAAAAGATTATTATAATAAGTTAGATAAATCTTTGAATGAAAATAAAATAGAATTATTTTATAAAGATATAGAAAAAAATTTGGGATATTATACAAAGATAACAAATGAAAATAATATAGATAATGAAGAAATAAGAAATAAAATAAAGTTTATAAAGCTTCTTGGAAATGTTAGATATAGTTATAGCTTTTTAATGTCAGTATTTAGATATTTTAATAAAGAAAATATTGATGAAATCATAGATATTTTATCCATATATGAACAGCATAGATTATACTTTTTACTTGCTCCTTCTAAAAGATTTTCTAGTACAAAGACATATCAAGCAATTAAAAGTTTAAATCAAAAAGAATTGGAAAAATCAAAAGAAATTTTAAGATTAACAGAAAAAGAAAAAGAAAAATTAAAAAGTTTAATAGATGGAAATATTTTTGATAATCAAGTTGCTAAATTATTGTTATCTAAATATTTTTATACAAATTCAAGCGATGAATTAGTTAATCAATATTTAAATTATAAAAAAGCATCATTAGAACATATCTTACCACAAAATCCAGATAAAAATAGTGATTGGTTAGAATTGTTTGACGAAGATTTTATTGAAAGCTTCACTTATAAACTTGGCAATATGACATTACTAACTCATAATATGAATGCAAAGGTAAAAAACTATAGTTTTTCAAAGAAAAGATTAGATTATAAAAAAACAATTTTAGAAATGACTAAAGAATTATGTAGATGGGAAACAGTTACTGAAAATAAATTTGATAACAGACATAAAAGAATTGTTAAAAGTATTTGTGAAGATATAAAAATAAATTAAGGATTTTAATTGAGTATATCGTATAAAGATGCAGGTGTTGATATAGCTAAAGGTAATAGCTTTGTAGATAATATAAAGCCTATTGTAAAGTCTACGTTTGATAAAAATGTAATGGGTGGTATAGGCTCTTTTTCAGGTGCGTATAGATTACCTACTGGATACAAAAATCCGATACTTTTTGGTGCAACTGATGGTGTTGGTACAAAGCTTAAACTCGCGATTGAAGCAAAGAAGTTTGATACTATAGGTATTGATCTTGTTGCTATGTGTGTGAATGACCTTATATGTAGTTTTGCTAATCCTATGTTTTTTCTTGATTATTATGCTACTGCTAGACTTGATGTTGATGAAGCTACTGATGTAGTACGTGGGATAGCAGAGGGGTGTAAGCAAAGTGAATGCTCACTAATAGGTGGAGAAACTGCTGAGATGCCTGGGATGTATTCAAATGATGATTTTGACCTTGCTGGATTTGCAACTGGAATTGCAGAAGAGGAAGAGGCTAAAAGCAAGGGTGCAAAAGAGGGTGATATACTCCTTGCACTTCCAAGTAGTGGAATTCATTCAAATGGGTATTCTCTTGTAAGAAAGTTGTTTTTTGATAAACTTGAAATGACTTTGGATGATGAGATAGAAGGCAAAAAGTTAAAAGATATATTACTCGAACCTACTCGTATATATGTAAAAACTTATAAAAAACTAAAAGACAAAATTAATGCTATAGCTCATATCACAGGTGGTGGGATAACAGAAAATCTACCAAGAATATTGCCTAGTAATCTAAGTGCCGTTGTAAACAGAAGTGATATTAGAACACTCCCAGTCTTTGACTTTATGAGTAAGTATGTGGAACTTGAAGAGATGTATCTTACTTTTAATATGGGTGTAGGTATGGTTATTTCTGCTGATAAGAAAAATGTTGACTTTATATTAACTAATTCGGACGCTTATGTTATAGGTGAACTTGTAAGTGGTGAACCTAAAGTTATTTTTAAATAATGAAAGATATCAGATGGATTCAAAGGTTTGATAACTATAAAAAAGCTCTTTTACAGTTAAAGAGTGCAGTTGAGTTATCTACAAAAAGAGATTTAAGTGCATTAGAAAAACAAGGTTTAATTCAATCTTTTGAGTATGTTCATGAACTTTCTTGGAAAGTTTTGAAAAATTTTTTAGAACATCGTGGAAGTACTGAACAGATTTTTGGATCTAAAGATGCTGTCAGGCAAGGTTTTAGAAACAATTTATTAGATACTGATAAAGACTGGATGAATATGATAAAGTCTAGAAATCTTTGTTCTCATACTTATAATGAAAGTGTAACTAACGAAATAGTAGACGAAATTTTGTTTAATTATATTATTAGATTTGAAGAGTTTGAGCGTAAGTTTGAGAGCATCAAAGATAAAGAGATGGTTTAAACTATGAAGTTTGGTCTTCGTGATGAAGTTATAAGTAGTTTGAAAAATGTATTTACTCATTTTAGTCAAATTGATGAAGTTATTATTTATGGTTCTCGTGCGAAGGGTACCCAAAATAAAGGCTCAGATATAGATTTGACATTATTTGGAAAAGACTTAGATTTAGAGTTATTATATAAATTACAAGATAAAATCGAAGAGTTAAATCTTATATACATATTGGATATTAGTATCTATAAGCAAATAGATAACCAAAACTTAAAAGATCATATAAAAAGAGTTGGAAAAATATTTTATAAAAAGGGTTCAAAGTGAGTCAAATAAATTCTTTTTTAATACAAGTACTGAATGAAGATATAGGAAGTGGTGATCTTTTTTATAATTTGATTGATGATAAAAAAGCTAAAGCAAAAATACTTTGTAAAGAGAGTGGAATACTTTCAGGGATAGAGTATGCTTTAGTCTTATGTGAGATGAAAGAGATAGAAATTCAGCTTAATTATCAAGATGGAGATATCATCTCTAAAGGAGATATTATATTAACTCTTGAAGGCAACTTTAAAGACCTTTTACAAATTGAGCGAACTCTTCTTAATACACTTCAACATAGCTCAGGAATTGCAACACAAACAAATAGATTTGTTAAAAAACTTAGCAACTCAGATATAAAACTCCTTGACACCAGAAAAACAAGACCACTCTTGAGAACTCTTGAAAAATACTCTGTAAGAAATGGTGGAGGGTATAATCACAGAATGGGGCTATATGATACCTTAATGCTCAAAGACACACATCTTGCAGGCATAAAAGATATAAAAAGCTTTTTAGAAACAGCAAGAAAAAATATACCTTGGACATCAAAAATAGAAGTAGAATGTGAGAATGTAGCTCAATGTAAAGAGATGCTTAGCTTAGATGTTGATATTATAATGTGCGACAATATGAGTACAAGTGATATAAAAGAAGTCTTAGAGTATAGAAATAAAAACAGTATTAAAACTTTGATTGAATGTAGTGGTAATATGGATGAAAAAAGATTAGATCAGTTAAAAGATATAAAAATAGATGCTATAAGTGTCGGAAGTATAACTCATCAGGCTACTTGGCTTGATTTTTCTATGAAGATGTTGTAAAGATTGAATGTAGATAATAAAAATTTAAAAATTTTACTTTTTATAATAGTCTGTGTAGAGGGATTTATATCTTTAGGTATAGAGTTAATAGCTATTAGGCAAATAGTTCCTTTTGCCGGGAGTAATATATTAAATACAAGTATTATTATAGGATTTTTTTTACTATCTTTATCTTTAGGATATTATAGAGGGGGTCTTGTAAATAAAAATTATTTAGAAAAATTATCACTTAATCTTACTATTACTTTTATTATATTTTCTATAGGTATTTCATACTTTTTTATATTATTTTTGTTTTACTTAGTTCCTAATATTTTATTAGGTGTACTTGCTTTTTCTGTATTGGTAATAATTCCATCTATATATTTTTTAGGACAAACTATACCTCTTGCAACAAACTTCTTTAAAGATAATATCTCAAGAGTCAGTGGAACTTTATTGTTTCTATCAACAATAGGTTCTTTTCTTGGTGCAATATGCACTTCTGCTATTTTAATGAATTATATAGGTGTTAATAATACAATTGTTTTTTTCTCGTTTTTAATATTTTTATTATTAGCTATTATTAATATTTATTTGAAAAGAATAGGTTATTTATTCATTTTTGCTTTCTTTTTTTTATTTTTTGTAACAATTAATCAATATCCTTTTTTATCAAATAATATGCACTCGAATATAGAAATATTTGAAGAAAATAATACTACTAGAATATTGTCTATAAATAATTCAATAGCATCATCTTTTGATATTGATACTATTAATACAACATTTACGTATATACTAAAGATACAAGATATAATTAAAAATCATTTGAAAATTAAAGAGAGTAATATACTCGTGATTGGTGCTGGTGGATTTACTGTTTCGTTAAATGACACTTTAAATAATTATACATATGTTGATATTGATAAGAAATTAAAAGAAATAAGTGAAAGATATTTTTTAAAGAAAAATATTAATGGATCTTTTATACCTATGGAAATTAGATATTTTTTTAATAAATATCCTAATCTAAAATACAAAGTGATTGTTTTAGATGCTTTTACAAATAGATTTAGTGTTCCTTCTGCTTTGTTGACAAATGAGTTTTATAAACAAGTTTCGGATCGTTTAATTGATGATGGATATGTATTTATTAATGTTGTAGGAGATCCTACTTTTGGTAATTCTTTTTCACTTAAATCTTATAATACGATTTTGAATAATTTTAATTGTATGACAATACCAATAGGATTTAAAACAAATTCTAATATACTTTATATATGTAGGAAAAAACAGAGTCAAGAGATTTATAGCGATAATCGTATAAATCTTTTTGATTTTATTCGGTAATTAGGATAATGTATAGTTACTAAAATATTTTATAGAGTAGTAAATAAATTAGGCATAGATTTTGGAGCTGTAATAATGCTTATTTCTGTGCTTTTGTCTCTAAGTGTGGATTTATTGATAAAGACTCCTTTATCGAGTATTCCTGCAATACAAATTATTACTTTACGGGCGTTTTTTATAGTTTTTATTTTAGGAGTATATTTTAAGTTTAAAAGTAAATCGAATAAAAAAATTGGTGGAAAGAAAATAATTCTTTTTCTTAGAGGATTTTTTGGTTGGATTGGTTTTGTTCTTGCTTACTATTTAATTACAAAAATACCTCTTGGTAACTTAACTACCTTTATTCAATCTGCAACACTTTTTGGTGCTGTTTTTTCTTTGATATTTTTAAAAGAAAAATTATCAAAAATTCATTTTATATTTCTTATACTTGGATTTGTTGGTATCATTTTGGTTATTCAACCAAGCTTAGAATTTAGTATTTTTGAACTCTTAGGAGTTTGTACAGGTGTCTTTATGGGGTTAACTTATACCTGTATTAGATATCTAAGAAATTATTATGACTCTAGTAGCATGGTTTTTTACTCATTTTTTATTCATGTAATTTGTGGTGGTGTGTCTATTATTATATTTGGATTTGTCAATATTCCTGAATTAGAGTTTTTATCACCTAGTTTAGTTCCATTAAATATAAAAGAATGGATGTTTATTTTATTTGTTACACTTTTTACAATGTTCTCAAATATTTTAAAGACCAAAGCTTTTAGTTATTCTTCTGTGAATATTATAGGGACAATAGGATATTCTAGAATTCTCTTTGCCGTTATAGCAGGTACTCTTATGGGAGATGTTTTTCCTGATATAAGTGTGATATTAGGTATGGTTTTAATTGTAATTGCTGGTATTGGTATATCTAGGAAGTTGAAGTAATTTAATTTAGGATTTGTATTAGGTTACTTTTGCTAAAAAGTCGCTGTTACCATTATATTGTACAGATTAGTTTTAAGTTTAGTATTATTCTTGATATCATATAACTTGTTGTCGTAGATTAGACTCGTAAAGTTTCCTTATGACATTTAGTCATAAGGGACTTTACTCCTATGCGTGATAGTTTGGTGCTTCGTTTGTGATTGTTACATCATGAACGTGAGACTCTTTAAGTCCTGCTGATGTTATTTCTACAAACTCTGCTTTTTCTTGAAATACTAAGATATCTTTGCTTCCTAAGTACCCCATAGAAGATCTTAGTCCTCCTGTGAATTGATGAATTACATCTGATATTGTACCTCTGTATGCTACTCGTCCTTCAATTCCTTCAGGTACAAGTTTGTCAGCAGCTGTTCCTTCTTGGAAGTATCTATCTGTACTTCCTTTTGTCATTGCTCCAATACTACCCATACCTCTGTATGTTTTGAACTTTCTTCCGTTATAGAGTATTAACTCTCCTGGGCTTTCTTTTGTTCCAGCTAGAGCTCCTCCCATCATTACAGAACTCGCTCCTACAGCAAGAGCTTTAGCTACATCTCCACTATATCTTATTCCACCATCTGCTATTATAGGTACACCGTGTTTTTTTGCTTCATTTGCACATTCATCAAGAGCGCTTATTTGTGGTACTCCTACACCTGCGACTATTCTAGTAGTACAAATACTTCCTGGTCCAATTCCTACTTTTACTCCATCTGCTCCAGCTTCACATAGTGCACGTACTGCTTCACTTGTTGCTACATTTCCTGCTATTACATCTATATCTAATTCTTTTTTGATTAGTTTTACAGTATCTATTATACCTTTACTATGTCCGTGTGCAGAGTCAAGTACAAGCAGATCAACTCCAGCTTCGCATAAGGCTTTAGCACGGTCAAGTTGACCTACACCAATAGCAGCTCCAACAAGAAGTCTTCCGAATTCATCTTTAGCCGCATTTGGGTATTTGATATTTTTTTGTATATCTTTTATTGTTATAAGACCGATTAATTTGTTTTTGTCATCTACAAGTGGAAGCTTTTCTATCTTGTGTTTATGTAGTATTGCTGTTGCTTCTTTTAGAGTTGTGCCTTTTTTTGCAGTTACTAGTGGCATTGGTGTCATTGTGTCAATTATTTTTTTAGTGAAGTCAGTTTCGAATCTCATATCACGGTTTGTGATGATTCCAAGTAGCTTTTTTTCGGCATCAACTACTGGTACACCTGATATTTTGTATTCAGCCATTATATTTTCAGCATCTTGAAGTGTAGCTTCAAGTTTTATTGATATGGGATCAGTTATAACACCATTTTCGCTTTTTTTGACTCTTTTTATCTCTTTTGCTTGTGAGGCTATGTCCATATTTTTGTGTACTATACCTATTCCACCTAGTCTAGCCATTGTAATTGCCGCGTTATGTTCAGTTACTGTATCCATGGCAGCAGATACAAATGGTATATTTAGGTTTATATTTTTTGTTAGGCGTGTTTTTAGGGACACTTCTTTTGGTAGCACCTCTGAATATTTTGGTACTAAAAGTATATCTTCAAATGTGAGAGCTTTTTTTCTTATTTTCATGGTGAATACTCCATTACTAAGTGGTGTTTTGGTATTATTCCGGAAATTATATCTTATTTATGTTAAAGGAGAATTTCCAAAATGACTAGGTTAACAAAAAAGGAAGCTCTTGACTTATTTCAAAATGAAAGTTTATTAAATTTAGGAATTCAAGCGAATAATATAAAGAAGTTTAAACACCCTGATGATACAGTAAGTTTTATAGTTGATAGAAATATTAACTATACAAATATATGTTGGGTTGATTGTAAGTTTTGTGCTTTTTATAGACATGCAAAAGATGATGATGCGTATATATT
>CACVAW010000053.1 GCA_902727925.1 uncultured Campylobacterales bacterium
CTCTCGTGATATTGTACCAGCATCTCTACCTATCTCTTTTGCTATTTCATATTGTTTATATCCAACTTTTCTCAAAGCTCCTATATGATATCTTTCTTCTTGGGTTAAATGTTTGTAATCTCTCAATCTTTCTTCCTTTCTTTTGTACTTTAAAGAAGAAAATATTACATCATTTAACCTCTTTAAATCCTGCTTTCTCTCATTTCTCTTTTTCCTCTAGAAATATTGCACTTCGGATTTAAATTTTGGAAAATTATGAAAAAAATGAGTTTATTTGTAGTGGCAATATTTGTATTGTTAGGTATTAGTGGGTGTGGGTCTATGTATAATTATACAGTTGATCCAACACCAATAAAAAAAGATAGTGCTAAATATGTGCTTAAGAAGTTTGATCTTAATTTACAGCATGGACATGGACAAAATATAAATAATAAAACATTTAAATCTGAAGCTGATTTAAGAAAGTCTTTTATAGAATTTGTTAACTTGGAGTTGAAAGAGCAAGGTTTACTTGGAGCTAAAAATAGTTTTAAAGTAGCTATAGATATGGACTATACAAGAAATTATAATTATGGTGGAAATGCTTTAAATAAACCAGAGTTTTTCTATACTGTAAGTGTGTATAGTGTTCAAAATAAGTTGTTAGCTAACTTTAGTATACCTAAGAGTACTACAACTTATGGGACTTTTAAAGATCTCGCAATATCTACCGAAATAGCTATATTTAAATGGGATGCTGAGGATGAACCAAAAGATATAGCTATGATAGCGAAAACTCTTGTAAGAGAATTGTCAAAACTAGGTAAGTAGTTTCTATATAAAATACTAAAAGAGGAAGAAAATTAGAACTTGGGTTATTAAAACGAAGTTTTGTTTTGGCAATTGCTTGAAGTAATAGTAGGAATATTGATTAATTCAAAAATAAAATCTAGAAAGGTTTATTTTATTTTTATGTGCCAAAACAATTTTAACTATTAGGTTGAAGGAAACAATAAATGAATGATATATTCTCACAAGATATTACTAGCAATTTCACATCTAATCTTAGGGCAGATTCATCGCTAGTCAATGAGCCTAGGCAGGTATATAACTCTTTTTATTCTTATGTGTATACTAAAACTCCTTTTAATCCAGAATTAATTCATCATGCTGAGGAATTTATAAAAGAATTAGGTGTTGAGATACAAGATATTGATTATTTTACTCAAGTTATGAGTGGGGCTAAACCTATTGAGGGGTTTAAGTCTTTTTCTATGTGTTATGGGGGACATCAGTTTGGCTCTTGGGCTGGACAGCTTGGGGATGGTAGGGCTATTAATATAGCAGAGTTTGATATTAATAACAAAAATTGGAGTTTTCAGCTCAAAGGTGCAGGACCAACTCCTTATTCAAGAACAGCTGATGGGTTAGCAGTTTTGCGTTCATCTGTTAGAGAGTATTTGTGTAGTGAAGCGATGCATTATCTAGGAGTCCCAACAACAAGGGCTTTGTCTTTGGTTAAGACTGGAGACGCAGTTACTAGGGATGTTTTATATGATGGACATCCTGAAGATGAAGATGGTGCGATTGTATGTAGGGTAGCACCAAGTTTTATTCGTTTTGGTAATTTTGAGATTTTTAGTATTAGAAAAGATTATGATAATCTTAAGAAGTTGCTTGATTATACTATCACTCAGCATTATAGTCACCTTGGCGTACCTTCAAAAGAAACTTATATAGAGTTTTTTAGAGAAGTTGTGGTTAAGACAAAAGAGATGATTATTCATTGGCAAAGAGTAGGTTTTGTTCATGGGGTTATGAATACTGACAATATGTCTATACTTGGTCTTACTATAGATTACGGACCGTATGGCTGGCTTGAGGATTATGATCCAAGTTGGACACCAAATACAACAGACAGCTATCAAAAGCGTTATAGATATGAGAGTCAAGGTAATGTTGGGCTTTGGAACTTGATTCAGTTAGCTAAGTCAATATATCCTTTGATTGAAGATGCTGCGCCTTTACAAAAGATTTTAAACGATTATGAAAAAGAGTATGCTAGTGATTATCATAAGATGATTTGTAGTAAGTTGGGATTATATAGAGTTGAAGATGTGTCTGAGAACTTCATAAAAGAATTAAAGATGAATTTAGTGAACTCTGAAATTGATATGACAATATTTTTTAGAGAGCTTTGTAGTATCAGTAGCGATGATTTTGATAAGTTTTATGAAGGTGTTTTAAAGTCAAGTTATAAAGATGAAGATGATAAAAGCAGTTGGCAAAAGTTTTATACAAAATATAGTGAACTTATCACTAATGAAAACGATAATAAAAGAGAAGAAAAAATGAAGTTAGTGAATCCTAAATATGTACTTAGAAACTATATGGCACACTTAGCTACCCAGGATTTAAAAAAAGGTAATAGCAATACATTAAATGAACTTTATACATTGTTATTAAATCCATATGATGAACAACCAGAATTAGAAAAATGGTATGAAAAACGTCCTGCTTGGGCAAAGACAAAAGTAGGTTGTTCAATGCTTTCTTGTAGTTCGTAAGAGATTATTCATTATTGGTTTATAGTAAAATTATATAATGCTTGAAAATATAGAAAGGAGTTTATTTATGAAAAAAATGTTTTTAATTTTATTTTTGGGGTCGATTGTTTTTGCAAAGACAATTAGTACTGATGTTTTAAAGAAGATGCAAATTACTGATCCTAATAAAGTTTATATTGTTAACTTTTTTGCTTCTTGGTGTACAAGCTGTAAGGCTGAATTACCTGGTATTGTAGAGTTTAATAAAAAACTTATCAAAGATAAAAATAAGTTTGAGATTATTGGTGTAGATGTAGACGAAGAATTAGACGAAGGAATCGCTTTTCAAAAGAAGATGGGACTTAATTTTAGAGTTATTAATGATACAGATCAATCTTTGATATCATATTTTGATCCTGATGGAATACCTGCAATATACTATATCAAAGAAGGCAAAGTGAAAAAAGCTAGATTTGGAGCTGAGGATGATATTGGTAAAGTTATTCAAATGGACTTAAAAAGCTTATGAAGAAAGTACTATTTTTAGTAATACCATTTTTAATCACAGGTTGTTTGCATATAAGTGATGTAAAGCCTTGGGAAAAAGGAACTCACGCAAAAGAGACTATGAAAGATGCTGGTATTGATAAGATGAGAATGAAGTTTGATACACATATATATTACTCAAAAGAAGCTACAAAGGCTGGATTTGGTATAGCTGGTGGAGGTTGTGGATGCAATTAAAGTATTCATTAGTAGCATTAGCATGTATTGCTACTCTTAGTGCTGAGGATAGTATATCAATATCATATTTACAATATGATGAAGACAACAATAGAGTTTCTGTTTCAGCTCCTGCAATTGCAATTCAAAAAGACTTTGGCAAGGATTATACACTTGATGTATATGTCGTATCTGACTCAGTTAGTGGAGCGACACCTACATATGTAGAAGAAAATGTTGTTGCAAGTTCTGGAGCAACTTCTGTTGCTACTACCACTTCAGTTGTACCTGTATACAATCAATCAAATGAATTTGACGAAGTTAGAAATGCTTATACTTTAAATCTAACTAAGAGGTTAGAGAATAGAAATGAAATATCAATTGGAACAACTGTTTCACTTGAAAGTGATTATTATTCTTACGAACTCTCAGGGGGATATTTGCAGTACTTAGATACTGCAAAGAATAGGTCTCTTAATTATGGTCTTTCTGCGCAGTTTAATGAGATACTTGTTTATTGTGCTAGTAGTACTGATACGGAAGTTTGTGATGCTAGTAGTGGTAGTAGTGAGGCTGCAACATCTATAGGTATAGGTACAGAGATAGGACTATCTCAGATACTTGATAAGAACTCTATTATAAAAGGGAGTTTGTTTCTCAAGTATGAAGATGGATATCTTTCAAATCCATACTTAAAAGCTGTTAAAGATGATGGTGTATCTTTAACGTTAGAGAGTGATCAACGACCTGATACAAGATTAGGATATGGTGCCTACTTGTCATACAAAAATGCTTTTAGAGACAATCAAACTTTTCAAGTGGACTACAGGCTCTATAGTGATGATTGGGGAATATTGTCTAATACTGTAAATACAAAGTATTATTATGAAGCTACAAATGATTTGACATTAGGTTTTGGGCTTAGGTATTACAAGCAAAGTGAAGCTGATTTTTATCAAGAGGGATATTTTGAGCCTAGTGCTAGGTATTTATCTAGTGATGAGAGGTTGTCTGATTTTAGTGCAGTTACTTATACTTTTGAAGCAAAATATAATATCACGGACAAGTTAAGTACTAATTTTAGTTATAACTCTTATGATCAAAGTACAGATTTGAGTGCTACTTATTATACTTTAGGGTTTAAGTATAAATTTTAAGTATCTTTTTGAAGCTATGAATACAAGATGTGAAATACATCTTGTATCTGAAAACAAAATCAAAGCAGATACAGTAGCCTCAGAAGTCCTAAAAGAAGTTAAAAGATTAGAGAAAAAATACAATTATTATAATCTTACTTCTTACTTATCCCAAATAAATAATCGTAATGAAAATGTTCTTGATATAGAGACAAAAGATATATTAAAAAATTGTTTAAATTACTATGATATAACTAATAAAGTATTTGATGTAACTATAGCTACTATCAAGGATATATTTAAATCAGATACTTTAAAAGAGTTTTATAGTAAAAAAGAGTTTTTAACTCCTTTTGTTGGGTGTGAAAACTTCAAGATACAAAGAACAAAAATAGTTTTTTCAAATCCACATACTAAGATAGATTTGGGTGGATATGTCAAAGAGTACGCAGTAGATAGAAGTGTGAATATCCTTAAAAAGCATAAAATAAAATCTGCTTTTATAAATTATGGTGGAGATATGTATATACTTGGTCTAAAACCTGATGGTTCAAAGTATAAAATAGGTATTAAAAATCCTAAATTCCCAAAAAATAATATAATATCTTTAGAGCTATATAATCAGGCTATAGCCACCTCAGGTGGATATGAAAGAAGTTATATGATAGAAGATAAAATATTTTCTCATATAATTGCTTCCGATGTTCAAAATGAGTATTTGAGCGCAACGGTAATATCAAATTCTAGTTTGACAAGTGGTATATACTCAACATCGCTTATGATAAATAGTGATATTAAGACTAAAGAAAAAATAATTTTAGTAGATAAAAATTTAGAACTAAGTTATAGAAATTAAAGGATAATATATGAAAAAGTTGATATTAATACTAGGTTTGATGCTTAGTGTTTTTGCTTATGAGGTAAAAGGTGATTTCGTAAGTGTAAAGGATGCTTTTAAAGTATCGCACGAAGAATCAGAAAAAAGTCTTGATTTTAAAATAGATATTGCAAAGAATATATATCTTTATGGAGACTCTATAAAACTTTTAAAAGATGGTGAAGAGGTTGATATAAAGTTACCTAAAACAACTAAGTATGAAACTTTTGATGTATATTTTGATGAACTTAATATTGGTGTTAATAATCCTAAAAATGGTCTATATACTCTGAAATATCAAGGGTGTGCAAAGTCAGGTTTTTGCTATCCTCCTAAAAAATATGAAATAGAAATCAAGTCAGCTAAGACTGAGTCTTCAGATAATCTATTCTCATCACTCTTTAGTACTAACGACCAAGATGTACTTGATACGCTTAAAGGCTTTTTTAGTGATTATGGGTATGTATATAGTCTATTACTTTTTTTACTAATAGGAGCGTTACTTTCTTTGACTCCTTGTATCTTCCCAATAGTGCCTATTCTCTCATCAATACTGGTATCAAATTCAAAAGGTATGACTGGTAAAAAAGGATTTTTGCTTTCATTTATTTATGTATTAGGTATGGCGTTTGCTTATGCTATAGTAGGAGCGATTGCTGGAACTTGGGGCTTTAGTGTACAGGGAAGTTTCCAAAATCCTTGGGTATTGTCAATTTTTTCTATCATCTTTGTATTGCTTTCGCTTTCGCTTTTTGGATTGTATGAGATTAAACTACCCGCGTCTTTGCAGACAAAATTAAGCAAAAAAAGTGACGAAGCAAGTAACAAAGGTGGATTTTTAGGTACTTTTGTGATGGGGTTTTTGTCAGCTCTTATAGTAGGTGCTTGTACAGGTCCAGTTGTTGCTGGGGCATTTTTACTTGTGTCATTTTTGAATGATCCTATTTTTGGGGCAATTGGATTTTTCTTTATGGGCTTTGGTGTTGGGTTACCTTTACTTGTTGTTGGTCTTGGGTTTGGTAAGTTTATGCCAAAACCTGGTGGTTGGATGAGTGTGATATCTAAGATATTCGGACTTGTTCTTCTTGGAGTTGCTATTATAATGATTTCAAGAATTTTATCATTTCAAGCAACTATGATACTTTGGGGAGTATTAGCTCTCGTATCATCTTTTGTATTTTTTAAGTTTAGAAATATTGTTAGTAAGATAATTTCAGGATTGTTTTTAGTTTATGGATTAGTTATATTTTATGGCGCAGTTAATGGCGCAGTTAGTCCTTTGGCTCCTTTTGTGAAGTTTGAAGATAATAGTTCTTGGGATAATGTATCAAGTATCAAAGAATTAAAATCTTACAACGCACAAAAACCAATTTTATTGAACTTTACAGCTGATTGGTGTATATATTGTAAAGAATTAGAGGTTAATACCTTTGCCAAACCTGAAATATCAGCTCTTATGGAGCAGTTTGAACTTATCAAGATAGATTTGACATCTATGGACGAAGGAAAATATGAGTTAATGGATGTTTTTGAGGTAAGTGGTCCACCTGCTATTATATTTTTTGATGTGAATAAAAATGAACTTAAGAGTTCTCGAGTATCAGGATATATAGAAGCAGATGATTTCGCTCCAATATTAAAAGATATTTTAGAAAAATAACATATAATACTAGAACAAATTTAATAGGCTTTTAATGCCTTAATATATAGGAAACAGAATTTATGGGTGAAATTTTTACTTTTATAGGAATATTTACAAAAGATAGTCCACATTATCATGACTATGTTTATCTTTTTCATGTTGGATTAGTAGCATTGATAGTATTTATACTAGCTAAAGTTGCTACAAAAAAGATGACTATAGTCCCAGGACGTATTCAAAATATATTTGAACTGTATATAAACGGCGTTTTATCTATGGGAGAAGATGTATTATCTGAAAAAGCAAAAAGATATATACCTTTGATCGCAAGTTTAGGTCTTTTTATATTTGTTGCAAATATAATCGGTCTTATACCTGGATTTGAATCTCCAACAGCATTTTTGGATTTTACTTTGGCTTTAACATTGATAGTATTTTTATATTATCATTTTGAAGGAGCTAGAGAAAATGGTATTGTAGCTTACTTAGGACATTTTGCAGGTAGCCCTGATATGCCATTAGCTTTAAGAATATTTATATTCCCTATAGAAATTATCTCACACTTATCAAGAGTAGTATCTCTTTCGTTTAGATTGTTTGGTAATATCAAAGGTGATGATTTATTCTTGGCTGTACTATTATTCTTAGTACCTGTTTATGTACCAGGAATTGCTTTTCCTGCTTATGGTATGCTTTTTATTATGGCATTTCTACAAACTTTTGTATTTATGATACTTAGTTATGTATATATTGCTAGTGCAGTTGAAATAGACCATTAAAAGATAGTACAAAAAAGGGGATGTAGAAGTTTTTACTTCTGCATCCCCTTTTTTATTTGGTTAAATATAATTTACTTGTTTTCTACGTAAACTTCTGCACAAGCTTTCGATAGTTCTCTAATATTTAATATATAGTTTTGTCTATTTGTTACTGATATAACTCCTCTTGCATCAAGAACATTAAATGTGTGTGATGCTAGCATACAGTAATCATATGCTGGAAGTGCAAGGTTTTTTTCAAGTGCATTTCTACACTCTTTTGAATAGTCCTCAAAATGCTGAAACAACATCTCTGTATTAGCTACTTCAAAATTGTATTTTGAAAACTCAATTTCACTTCTTTTATGAATATCTCCATACGTTGTGATTTTGTTATTTACATTATTCCAAACAATATCATAAATACTTTCTTTGTTTTGAAGATAAAGAGCAAGTCTTTCTATACCGTAAGTAAGTTCAGCGCTTACTACTTCACAAGGTATTCCACCAACTTGTTGAAAGTAAGTGAATTGTGATACTTCCATACCATCAAGCCATACTTCCCATCCAAGACCCCACGCTCCTAGAGTTGGAGATTCCCAGTTATCTTCTACAAATCTTATATCGTGAGATTTTAAATCAAGACCTAAAGCTTCAAGACTTTTTAAATATAGTTCTTGCACATTATCAGGACTTGGTTTAAGAAGTACTTGAAATTGGTAATATGAACCAAGACGGTTTGGGTTCTCACCATATCTTCCATCTGTAGGGCGTCTACTTGGTGCTACGTAAGCAGATGATATCTCATCTGTACCCAATGCGCCTAAGAAGGTAGCTCTATGAAAAGTTCCAGCACCTGCAGGTATATCATAAGGTTGCATTATATTACACCCTTCGTCTTTCCAGTAAGTCTGGAGTTTTAGTATCATATCACTAAATGTTAGCAAATTAATTCCTTTAAAGTTAATTCTTGAAATTTATTTGTGAAAAAACTTACATCTTCAACAAATACATCGTCTATTAATTTATTCTCTTTATATTTTAAAAGCGCAAAGTTGGTTTGACCTCTTATTATTCCAGACTTATACCTAGTATATTTAGGTTTGTGATTTTTGTGAACGACACAGTAAATAAATTGATAATTATTTTTTTGTACTTTAACTTGACCAAGAATTATATCTAACTCTTTTTTCCCATCAACCAATTTACCAACTATATTTTTATTATTAGGTTTTTTTTCATTTTTAAATTCAATACAATATATTTTTTTATCAAAAATATATATAGCATCAAAACTTTGAGGTCGTTCATCTGCGTTAGGATATTTATCTTTAATCATCTCGTCAAAGTTAATTACACTTACACTTTCGTCAGTACATAAATATTTAGGTGGTTTATCTTTATTATTGTCATCTATACTAGTTTCTTTAAAAGTAGAAAAATAGTCTTTATAGCATTTGCTAAAAGCATAGCTAATCTCAGCCATTTTTAAATCTTTCATTTTCCATTTCTTCAAATAAATCAAAAGGTTCTGAAAGTTTTTCAAATATCTTTGCTAGTGTATCAGTATTTGAATCATTCTCTTTCTTGATATATCCATCTTCAGCTAAATAAAAATTTGTTTTATCTTTTATTCCCTCTATATCACTATATCTCTTTAGTGCTTCTATCATATAAGGACTATGAGAATTAACGAGTATTTTTACTCCATTTTTCACTAGATTGACTATAACTTTTGCCATTTCTAATTGCCATTTAGGATGTAAGTGAACTTCAGGTTCATCAAGAATTAAAAGTGTATTTTCATTTAAATAATTATTTTTTGACAAAATTTGTAAAATACCAAAATATTTAATTCCTGTAGCTGTATTTAATAATTCTATTTTTTTACCATCTTTATAAAAAAAGAAATTACCTATCCCATCTTGCCTAAAATCTCCATTTATCAAAAGTGATATATTATCAACTATATTTAAACCCTGTTTTTTACTTGGTATATTAAGCCTATAATGTAGTTCTTTTAAAAAATACGGATAATCTATACTTATTTCCTCGCCTATCATTCCACTACGAGATTCTAAAATAGACATTTGATTAAAAAATTTATTAAAATTCCAAACAAGTGGAGTCTCTATCATAATTGGTAATTTAATATTCTTTATTTGTCTATTTGTTCCCTCAAAATTTTCTGGTATATGAGCTTGTTGATTAATAATATTAAACTTATATCTATCTTCTTTAATAGCTAAAGATATATATCCATCATTGTTGATTTCACTAATTTGATTATCAAAAATCAGTTTTTCTATTAAACCGAATCTTTTATCACTTTCAGTATTAAGTTTTTCATCTTTATTTATAAAACCGAGTAAGTTTTTCAAATCAAATAAAGACTTTAATGCAAAATATAATGATTTGCCTACTGTACTTTTACCTGTATCATTTTCTCCAGCTATTACAGTAAGCCCATCTATAGTAACATCAGCATTTTTTAAAATACCAATATTTTCTAGCTTGATATTCATTAGATACCTTTTTGTTCAATAAATTCTATAATTCTTTTTATTCCTTCTTTTATACTATCCATATCAGTAGCAAAAGAAAATCTCACATATCCATCAGATCCAAATCCAATACCTGGAATTACTGCGACACCTTTAAGTTCAAGTAGTTCTTCACAAAACTTCATAGAGTCATTAGTAACGGCCTTGATGTTGATGAATAGATAAAATGCTCCATCAGGAATTACGACTGAGAGTTTTGGATGTGCATTGATTAATTCACATGCTACATTTCTTCGTTTTTCAAACTCTGTTCTCATACTCTCTACTACATCATCAACAGATTCATCAAGACCTAATATAGAAGCTTTTTGTGTGATAGAGTTTATGTTTGATGCACTTTGAGATTGAAGTTTTTTCATCACTGAGATTAGCTCATCATTTGGAGATGCTAAGTATCCAAATCTCCATCCTGTCATGGCGACAGATTTACTAAGTCCATTTACAGTGATAGTTCTTTTGTACATATCTTCACTTATAGCTGCAGCTGAAGTAAAAGTTTTTCCATCGTAAAGAAGTTTTTCGTACATTTCATCAGAGCATACCCAAATATCAGTACCTTTAAGTACATCAGCAAGATCTTGTAGCTCACTTTTAGAGTATACTGAGCCTGTTGGGTTTGATGGAGTTGTAAGTATTAGCATTTTTGTTTTTGGTGTTATTGCATTTTTGAGTTGCTGAGGAGTTATTTTAAAGCCACTTTTATCATCAGTCTCAACAAATACATTAGTTCCACCACTATAAGTTACAAGCTCTGGATATGTAACCCAGTATGGAGCAGGAATTATCACTTCATCACCATCATCAATAAGTGCTTGACATAAGTTAAATAAAGAGTGTTTTGCACCATTACTTGTGATTATTTGTGATGGTTTATATTCTAGGTTGTTTTCTCTTTTTAGTTTGTCTGATACAGCTTTAAGAAGTGAGTCTATACCTGGAACAGCAGTATATTTTGTGAATCCATCATCAAGAGCTTTTTTAGCTTCGTTTTTTATGAGTTCAGGCGTATCAAAGTCAGGCTCACCTGCTGAAAAACTTAGTATATCTTTACCTTCAGATTTTAGCTTATTTGCTAGGGTTGATATTTTGATAGTTAGTGAAGATGATAATGTTTGAATTCTTCTTGATAGCATAATAGTAAAGTCCTTTTTCATTATGTAATAATAATTTTCAGGTAGAATTTTACCTAATATGTGATAAAAAATAGGATTTCTCTTGGACGTAAAAGTAAACAATATAAAAGACTCAATAAAAAATCAAATTTTAATACTTGATGGTGCTTATGGTACTGAAATACAAAAAAAAGAGATACCGAGTGAAGCTTGGATTTATAAAGGCTTAGACAACGATGGATGTAATGAGTTACTTAATCTAAGTGCTCCTAATATCATTAAAGATATATACTCTTCATATATCACTGCAGGTGCAAATATAATAACATCAAATACATTTGGAACTATGCCTTGGGTATTAGATGAATATGATATTCCTGAAACAGCGTACGAGCTTTCACGTTTGGGCGTAAAGCTGATCCGTGAATGTATAGACGAATTAAATCCTACTCATCCTGTATTTGTAGCTGGCGGTATAGGTCCAGGTACAAAGCTTCCTTCTTTAGGGCATATTGATTATGATGAGATGTATGATGGTTATTCTATCATGGCTGAAGGTCTGATTGACGGTGGATGTGATTTGTTTTTACTTGAAACTGCTCAAGATCCACTTCAAATAAAAGTAGCACTTCATGCGTGTGAAGACGTGGCAAAGAAAAAAGGCGTAGACATACCTATAATGGTATCAGCAACAATAGAGCTTACAGGAAGTATGCTAATAGGTACAGACGCTGCAACGCTTGCAACTATACTTGAACCTTTTGATATTCTTAGTCTAGGGTTTAACTGTGGAACTGGTCCAGCACAAGTAAAAACACATTTAGAAGATCTTAGTAAAGTTTGGAATAGACCAATATCAGTTCATGCAAATGCTGGACTCCCAGAGAACCGTGGAGGCTGTACCCATTATCCTATGGGACCAGATGAATTTGTGAAGCGTCAAAATGAGTTCTTAGATATTGATGGTATAGCAGTATTAGGTGGATGTTGTGGTTCAACTCCTGAGCATATAGAAAAACTTGCAAAAAGTGTTAAAGGCAAAATTCCACTTAAGCCAATAGGTTCACATGAGAAATCTATAGCTTCACTTTATGAACCTCGTGAATTAATCCAAAATCCATCTCCATTTCTTGTAGGTGAGAGAAGTAATGCAACTGGATCAAAAGCTTTTAAAGACTTACTCTTAGCCGAAGAGTATGATAAAACTTTAAGTGTTGCAACTGAACAAGTGCGAAACGGCGCACATGGTATTGATCTAAGTGTTGGGTTTGCTGGACGTGATGAGAATAAAGATATGAAAATACTTGCGTCTTTGTATGCTAGTAAAGTTTCACTTCCTCTTATGATAGATACTACTCAAGTAGACGCTCTTGAAATAGGTCTCAAATGTATAGGGTCAAAACCTATTATTAATTCTGTAAACCTTGAAGACGGGGAAGAGAAGTTTGATAAAGTTTGTTCTCTTGCCAAAAAACATGGTGCTTCTTTGGTATGTCTTACTATAGATGAAGTAGGTATGGCAAAAACTAAGCAAGAAAAAGTAGCTCAAGCAACTAGAATATATGAGTTATGTACAAAAAGACATGGTCTTGATGGTAGAGATCTAGTCTTTGATATGCTTACTTTTACGGTTGGTAGCGGGGATGCTGAGTATTTTTCTGCAGCGATTGAGACTATAGAAGCTATAAGAGAGTTTCATGAGCTTTACCCTGAAGTTGGGTTTGTACTTGGGATATCCAATATATCTTTTGGGCTTGATAAAAAAGCAAGATTTTATTTGAATTCGGTGTTCTTACATCTTTGTGTTGAAGCTGGTCTTAGTATGGCTATAGTAAATGTAACTCATACTTTACCAATGTATAAGATAAGTGAGGAAGATAGAATCATATGTGAAGACCTTCTTCTTGATAGACGTGATACAAAAGGTGATGTTTTGATGAATTTCATCAGACACTTTGAGAATGCTGACGATATTGATGAGCAAAGTGATGAAGAGTATGAAGCTCTAAGTACAAGCGAAAAAATTCACAAACTTCTTGTAGACGGCGAAAAAGAAAGAATGTTAGAATTATTACCCTCTGCAAAAGATGAGATAGAAGCTGATGAAATAGTGAATGTTGTTCTTATTAATGCTATGAAAGAAGTAGGTGAGCTTTTTGGTAGTGGTAAGATGCAACTTCCTTTTGTACTTCAGAGTGCTGAGGTGATGAAAACAAGTGTAGATTGGCTAAATCCATATCTACCTAAAAAAGAAAAAACTACAACTACAACTCTTATTATAGGTACAGTAAAAGGTGATGTTCACGATGTGGGTAAAAATCTTGTTGATATTATACTTACAAATAATGGATTCAAAGTAATTAACCTTGGTATCAAAGTAGATATTAGTAAATTCATAGAAACTTATAATGAACACAAAGCTGACGCTATAGGTATGAGTGGACTACTTGTAAAATCAACTGCTGTGATGAAAGAAAACTTAGAAAAGTTAAAAGGTATGGGAATTAAAATACCTATACTTCTTGGTGGTGCGGCACTTAATAGGGAATTCATTAATGATTTTTGTATTCCAAACTATGATGGACCTATATTTTATTGTAAAGATGCATTTGATGGTGTAGAAGCTATGAAAAGAATAGAAGCCTCTAGTGAAACTGGAGCTCCTTTAGATACAAACCTAGGAAATGAAGATAAAGATGGTTCAGTTGCTAGACGTGAAAAAAGATTAGCAAAGAAAAAAGCTATAGCAGAGTCTATAAATATCAAATACGAAGATGTGATATTACCAACTAAAAACAGTAAAAAGATAATACCTCCATTTTGGGGAAGAAAAATATTTGATACAGACAAAGTTAAAGAACTAGCATTTAATTGGATCAATCATAAGTTACTGTTTTCTCAAAGATGGGGATATAATAGTAAAGGTCTTGATAAAAATGCAAAAATCAAACAAAAAGCCAAACTTTGGGAAGATTTTGAAGAATTAAAAGCTGAAATCTTAGAAAAAAACTTATTTAACCCTAAAGTTGTTTATGGTTATTTCCCTGTACGTGCGGATGATAGAGATCTTTTGATATTTGATCCAAAAGAGGGATTCCATACAGAAGATCAAAGAAATAAGGAAAATCTTGAAGATATAAGAGCAAGAGCTACACATAAGTTTGGGTTTCCAAGACAATCAAAGTCACCTTACCGAGCAATCACAGATTATTATAATAGAGACTCACATGATGTGATGCCACTTACTTGTGTAAGTGCTGGAGATGCATTTGCTGAGTATGAAGCTAAGCTTTATGCTAATCATGAATATAATAAATACAATAAAATTCATGGCATTGGAATAGATTTAGCTGAAGCTCTTGCTGAAGTGATTCATAAACAAATAAGAATAGAACTTGGTATCACAGATGTTTATGAAAAGCCAAACTTAAGAGATGTAAATATGAGAAAATATACAGGTTGTAGATACTCTTTTGGATATCCTGCATGTCCTGATCTTAGTTATAGTAAAGACTTGTTTGAGTTACTTCGTCCTGAAGAACTTGGGATAGTACTAAGTGAGACATTCCAAATGCACCCAGAACAAAGTACAAATGCAATAGTGTGTTATCACGAAGAAGCAAAATATTTTAGTGTATAAATGAATTTAGGTGTATCATCTTGCCTTATAGGCAATAAATGTAGGTATGATGGAGATGCCAAGACTGATGATTTTGTATCACAGACTCTTGGTAAGTATTTTGAGTTAATACCTTATTGTCCAGAGGCTGAAATTTTTGGGATTCCTAGAGAATCTATAAGACAAATCAATATTGATGGTAAGACTCAGATTTTATCAAATAGTACAAAGAGAAATTTAACAAAACCATTAGAAGCTAAGTGTCATGAACTCGCCCTTCGTTTTGAAAATGATAACTTATCTGGTTTTGTATTTAAATCAAAATCTCCTACTTGTGGAGTTGAGCGTGTTAAAGTGTATCAAGGAGATAATAGACCTAGCAAGTGGGATGGTGTTGGAGTATTTGTTAAAGAAGTGAAGTCATTATATCCATATCTTCCTATAGAAGAAGAGGGTAGGCTTAATGACTCATGGCTTAAAGAAAATTTTATGGCACAAGTTTATGCCTACGCAGATCTTAAAAACTTGTTACAAACAAAAGAGTATAAATCTTTAGTCGATTTTCATACCAATTATAAATATTTGATTTATTCAAAATCGCAGGTACAATACAAAGTATTAGGTAATATTGTAGCAAATCATTTGAAAAAAGATTTTAAAGAGGTGTTAAATACTTATAGTCAAGAATTTCTAAAAACAATTAGTATAAAAAACAGTATAAACAAAACATATAATGTACTTGAGCATTTATTTGGTTATTTTAAAACTATGATTAGTAGTATTGAAAAAAAAGAGATACTAAAAATCATGAATGAATACAAGGAGGGTATTATCCCTCTTATTGCAGTCATTAAAATCATAAACTTATATGTAATTAAGTTTGACGTTAAGTATCTAAAAACGCAAAAATTT
>CACVAW010000054.1 GCA_902727925.1 uncultured Campylobacterales bacterium
ATTCTTTTATAGGTTTGATTATCTTTGGTATTACATCACCACTTCTTATGATGATTACTTTGTCATGAATTCGCAAATCTTTTTTTAGTATTTCATCAAAGTTATGAAGTGTTACACGGCTTATATTTGCTCCATCTATATTTACAGTTTCTACATTTGCAACTGGAGTTACAACGCCAGTTTTACCTACTTGCAAATCTATACTGTTAATGATTGTAGTTTTTTCTACAGCTGGGAATTTGTAGGCTACCATCCATTTTGGATACTTTGCAGTATACCCTAGAGCTTCATGCGAGTTTATATCATCTATCTTTATAACTAATCCGTCCATGAGCATCGGAATATCATTTTTTGTATCTATTAGTTTTTGATAAAAATTTTGTATATCTTGCACGGAATTTACAAGATCTTTAACTGGAGGTTTTAAAAATCCTAATGAATATATATAGCTCATTAGGTCATTATAGCTATTATAAACAAGATTGTTTTGGCCTACACCCCAAGGATAAAAGAATAGTTTTCTTTTTGCTGTTACACTCGTATCAAGTTGTCTAAGACTTCCAGCAGCTGCATTTCTAGGATTTGCAAATAGTGGTTTATTTTCTTTTATTCTTTGTTCATTTATAGTATTAAAGTCATCTTTTTTTATTACTATTTCGCCTCTAATTTCTATTTTTTCTTTATGATTAATTGTAAGAGGTATTGAATGCACGGTTAAAATATTCTTTGTTACATCTTCGCCAATACTTCCATCACCTCTTGTTGAAGCAGTTATGAGTTTACCGTTTTCATATAGTAGGTTTAGGCTTGCTCCATCGAATTTAGGTTCAACTATATATTTTATATTTGGAAAGTTTTTTTCAATTTTACTTATCCAGTCTAGAAGTTCATCATCTGTGAATATATCTTGCATACTCCACATCTTTTTGATGTGTGTTGATTTACTAAAGCTTTCTTGAATTATTCCTCCAATTCTTTTGGTAACTGAGGAAGGGTCTACTAATGTAGGGTTATTTTCTTCGTATACTAATACCTCATGATATAATAAATCATACTCATAGTCACTAACTTGTGGCTCGTCAAGTACATAGTAAGCAAACCCAAGTTTTTTGAGTATTTCTAGTTTTTCTTGATATTGTTTATTTGTCATACTTTTAGGCTATTAATCGCTTCTTTATAATCATTCTTAAAGACATAAGATCCAGCTACAACCATATCAACGCCAGCAACTTTTAGCTCTTTTATATTTTTGTCACTTACTCCACCGTCAACTTCTATAATTGCCTTTGAATTAGTCTTATTTATTAGTTCTTTTAATAGCTTTACTTTAGGTATTACACTTGGTATAAAGCTTTGTCCTCCAAAACCAGGATTCACACTCATTAGTAGTACTAGATCAAGGTCACTTAATAAGTACTCTATACTTTCAATTCTTGTATGAGGGTTGAGTACAATTCCAGCTTTTATTCCAAGTGATTTTATCTTTTGGATAAGTCTATGTGGGTGTTTTTCCTCTTCTATATGAAAAGAGATAAAAGCAGGATTGTATTTGGCAAATAGATCTACAAAAAAGCTGTTGTTTTCAACCATTAGGTGAATATCAAGAGGTTTAGTTGAAGCCTTAGCAACACTACTAACTACAACAGGACCTATAGTCATATTAGGTACAAAATGACCATCCATAACATCTATATGAACATAATCACATCCTGCATTACAAATAGCCTCTACATCTCTTTGTAAGTTTCCAAAATCAGCGCTTAATATACTAGGAGCTACTAACAATACATATTCCTTATTCTTTGTTTGATAGAATTTTAACATAAAGGTAATTTATGCAAGATTTAAAGAGACTATTAGATGATGAAATCGCTATTAGAAATAATACATCAGAAATATCCGAAGAAAAACCAGACCCACTTTTAGTAGCTAGAAAATATAATGATGAATATATATCTTTTATTTGTGCTATGTTTTCTTATGGTAATGCATCTCTTATAGTTAAGTTCTTGTCAAAGCTTGATTTTTCTTTATTAGAAAGTTCAAGTGAGAATATCTTAAATAATGATTTAGGGTATTACAGGTTTCAAAGTAAACAAGATGTTTTAGAGTTTTTTGTAACTATGAGTAAATTTAAAAAGCTTTATAGTTTAGAAAAGATATTTTTAGAAGGTTTTAGTAAAAATCAGGCTATTATTGATGGAATTAGAAATATAATCACTGTTATTTATGATATTAATCCATATAGAAGCAAAGGATATGAATTTTTAATAGGTAAAGCTAACAGTAAAGGTGCATATAAAAGGTATAATATGTATCTTAGATGGATGGTAAGAGATGATTTTATTGACCTTGGGCTTTGGAAAAGTGTAGATAAAGAGAATTTGATAATACCACTTGATACACATACTTTTAGAATAGCTAAGAATTTGGGATTAATAAAAAGAAAAACTTATGATTACAAGTCAGCGATAGAACTCACAAATACCTTAAAAAAGTTTGATGAATTTGATCCTGTTAAATATGATTTTGTGATGTATCGGTTAGGTCAAGAGAAAAAACTTTAATTTTAGTGAAGCTTTTAAGCGTTTTGAATAAAATGGTAGAAATATAAAAAGGTAGTAAATTATGAAAAAAATATCAATATTGTTTGTCTTAGGTTATTTATTTATTGGATGTGGTTCTGTTGTATCTAATGTAACGGTATTTCATGATCTCAAGAGTAACCATGGGTTTAAATATACTTTTGATAACTCAGACGATAGTCTTGAATCTAGAGCATATAAACAAAAAATAAAACAAGAATTATTAAAATATAATATAAAAGAAAATCCAAATGCTAAGATATTAGTTGAGTTTGATTATGATATTGATGAAGGAAAAAGAAGAGTAGTTTCACGTCCAGTAGTAGGACTTGTTTACAATAATAACTTTTTTAGAAGTAGAAAATGCGGGGGAAAAGGGCGTGGACGTGGAGGTAGAAGAAGTGGGTTTAACTTAAATTATAGTTATCAATTTCTTGGAAATTCTTTAGAAAGCTATAGGGAGTATAGAAGAGTAGTAAGTTTGAAAATGTTTAATAAAAATACAAATAAATACATCTATGAAGCAAGAGCAGTAAGCAAGGGTTCAAGTGAAGAAATTTTAAATGTAATTGATGAAATGATACAAGCTTTGTTCGTGAATTTTCCTGGAGTTAGTGGGACTACAAGAAGAGTAAGTATCTCTTCAGATAATTACAATAGTCTGTAAAATGAAAAATATTATAACTGAGTTTAAAACTTCACAAAACAAACATCAAGTCTATCAAAAACCATTACTGTTAAACTATAATCTTAATGGTAAAGATAGATCTTGGGAAGCTGTACGTGCCCATGAGAGTGTGGCTGTACTTCTTTATCATAAAGATAAAAAAGCTTTTTTATTAGTTAAGCAGTTCCGTGCGCCTGTATATCTTCATAATCAGAACTATACTTTTACTTATGAATTATGTGCAGGCCTTATTGATAAAGATAAAGGTCTTAAAACAATAGTTCAAGAAGAGATATATGAAGAGTGTGGATACAAAGTTAATACTCAAAATATAGAAAAGATCACTTCGTTTGTGACTAATGTTGGTATAAGTGGGGCTAGTCAGTATCTTTATTATACTGAGATTGATGACAGTATGAAGGTAAATGATGGTGGTGGTCTTGAAGATGAAGATATAGAACTTTTTTATCTTGATATAAAAGAGTACAAAAATTTTATTTTTGATGAATCTAAAGTAAAAACTCCAGGTGTAATGTATGCTTTTATGTGGTGGTATGACTCCAAAAAAATAAAGAATTTTCACGTATAATCACGCTAATTTAATAGATAAAGGTATAAAATGAAAAAAATATTAGTTTTTATAGTAGTTGTGTTGATTGGCTATTTTGGATCAGTCGCATTTGTTGGGTCAAAATCAGAAGAACATCATGAAAAATATATAAATCAAGTAAATAAAATATATCAAAAGCATGGTATAGAACTAAAATCAAAGTTAATTAAAAAATCTTTTTTTACAGCTAAATACGAACTCAGTATGGACTATACAAATGAAAACATGAAAAAAATTATAGCTGAATTCTATACTCTTCCTATGGTTTTTGAATATGATGTAGAGTTTGGTCCATTACTTTTTAGAAATGGGTTTGGTCTAGGTTATGCTGGCTTTTATTCTAAAAAATCTTTAAACTCAGTATTGGCAAAGGACTTGTCAACAGGTATATTTAAAGGTAAAGAGACAAATTTAGTTACAAAAGGAAGAATAACTTTTTCAGATAAACTTATTTGTGATGTATTTATGGATGAAATCAATATAAATATAATGGGTGCTGTTAATGTTAAAGTTGCAGAGTCTTCACTTGTTTCAAAAACAGATATAAAAACTCTTTTAGGCTCAGGTACAGTTAATATCCCTAGTGTTGAACTTACAGACCTTACTAATCCTGCTAAAAAAGTAACAATTGAAAACATTGATCTTCATGCAAATATAAAAGAATTTATAGAAACAACTTTGCTTGGAGATTTTGTACTTGATATAGAAAAAGTTTCTTTAGCAGGAAATGAATTTCAGTTTCAACCAAGAGTTGAAGTGGGTATGAATGAAAATGAAAAAGGACTTTTAGATATTAATGCAAAGCTAGTTTATAAAAACTTAAAAGGACAGCTTTCTCCTATTAAAGTTAACAATGCAAATATATCTATGGCTTTAAATAAATTAGATAAATCATCTCTTCTTGTACTTAGTACTTACTTTAAAGAGGTACAAAATAAACAACTTGCTCTTTTTGATAAGATGAGTAATAAAGATGCTAATATCACTTTAATATATCAAGAAATTGAAGCTCTTAATTCTGAAATTGCAGGTAAAATAATGCCATTAATAAAAAATGTATTAGTTCTAAATAAAACAAATTTAAAAATAGATGCAAATATTAATAAAGAAAATAAACTTGATTTTAAAGCTGATTATATAGCAGATGGTATTCCAAATAGAATAGACGACTTTGAGTATGAGTTACCAACGGTATTAGCTAATAGTTTTAAAGCTGAGGTAAGCTTAGAAGTGATTAAAAGTATTGCAGGTCTTTTACGTGTTCCTTCAGAACAACTAGCTTATTATATAAGTGAAGGTTTTATAGAAGACTTAGGTGATGTATACACTACTAAAGCAAATTATGAACCAGTTAAATTAGTAGTTAACAGTAGAGATAAAACAGCTTTAGTATCTCCTTTTGTAATAATAGAATAATCTTATATATTGGGAACTTCTATGTGAAGTTCCCTAAATTAATTTTGGTATAATTCTTAATATTAATTTTTGAGGGATTAGAGTTTGAAAAGATATGATTTAAGACACCTTAAAGAGAATTTTTACCCTAGATTTGAAGAACTTCTAGGTAGTTTAAAAGATAATGAAACAGCAATATATTTATTTGAAATTGGCGATTTTACTCCCGTACAAAAAACAGCAGATATAGTTAAAGAGAGATCATTAACGCTAATGAATTCTCTTAAGTTTAATGAAGTAGATTGGACTATAGTAGTCAAAAAAGAAGTATAATGGCAAAAATTAATATTACAATAGATAATAAAGCTATTGAATGTAATGAAAATGAAACTATATTAAATGTAGCAAGAGCAAATGATGTTTTTATACCTGCTATTTGTTACTTAAACGATTGTTCACCTACTCTTGCTTGTAGACTGTGTATGGTTCAATCTGATGGAAAACAAGTATTTGCATGTAATGCAAAAGCAAAAGATGGCGTAGTTATTACTACATCAAATAAAGAGTTAGAATCACATAGAAATGATGTAATGCAAGTATACGATGTCAATCATCCACTTGAGTGTGGAGTGTGTGACAAAAGTGGAGAGTGTGAATTACAAAACTATACTCACTACACAGAGGTATCAACTCAAAATCACACTATAGCTGATACCCCAAGACCTCAAGAAGAGTTTAACGAAGATATTTTATATAATCCTGGTCTTTGTATTATGTGTGAGAGGTGTATCACTGTATGTAACGATAGTGTAGGTGAGGGTGCATTAGGAACAAGACAAAGAGAAGGTGAGTCTTTAAATAAAGATTTAAAAGAGACTATAAGCAAAGATCTTTTTGCGATGTGGAATAAGCTTCAAAAATCTCTTATTGCTCCAACTTCAGGTGAAAACTTAGATTGTAGTTCTTGTGGTGAATGTATTAGTGTATGTCCTGTAGGCTCACTTACAAGTAAACACTTTGAATATACTTCAAATGCTTGGGAGCTAACTAAAATTCCAGCAAGTAATCCTCATAGTAGTGATTGTGAACTTATGTATTACGAAGTCAAACATAGCTCAGGCACTTCAAATGAAGCAAAAATTTATAGAGTTACTAACGATTTTGGGTTTTCTAACCTACATGGTGCGGCTAGATTTGGGTTTGACTACATAAGTAATAGTGCTAAAAATGAAAAAGAACTTTCAAATACTCTTATAGCATTCAAGAAAGCTGATACTATTATTTTTGATAGTTTTATTACAAATGAAGAAGCCCTCATCTTACAACGATTAAAAGAAAAATATGGATACAAGCTTATTAATCATGAAGCAAAAGCTTATCAAGACTTTTTATATAATTTTGGGCATCTTTATAGTGCAAACACTAAAGATATAAAATCAAGTGATTTGATAATAGTTTTAGGAACAAACCTTTCTCATGATCACCCAAATACTGGGTATGCTATTAATAAAGCACTTAAAATGAATAAAGCAAAAGCTCTTTATTTCCATCCTATAGAAAATAATATTGTATCTTCATTTGCAAAGCCAAAGTCACTTCTTAGTATCACTCATAAGGTTTATGAAGAAGAAAACATTCTTGAATATATAGCAAACAAAATGACACCTATAAATATTGATACAGAGTTTAAGTTTGATGATGAGTTACAAGAACAGATTGATTCTTTTTGTGATACAAATAGTACCGTGACTATAGTCGTTGGTGAGGATTATTATACTCACCCAAATAGCAGCTATCTTAGTAGTTTGCTTCATGAAATAAGTATAAATTCCAATATCAAAGTAATGCTTATTCCACCAAAAACAAATTCTCTTGGGGTATCTCTTATTTGTGATCTTGATAAAGATGAGGGAGAATATAGTATAGGGTATAATCAAAAAGGTGACTTTACAATGTCAGCTTTGGGTACTGGTGATATACAAATACCATCACTAGCTCAGCAAGAAGGTACTTTTACTAATATTAATAAAAAAGTAGTTCCTACAAATGTAGCAGTTACTTTTGATGGATATAATTTGAACGATATAGCAAACTTTATGGGACTTGAAGCAAAAAATACAATTGATTATACTCATGAACTTCCAGTATTTAAAGGTTATAAAAATATTAAGTTTGACGAATTAGATAACTTTTATGGTAATGATAATATTGAATATAGAGGCTATGAGATAGAAGATAATTTTTGTTTTATTCCTCAGACAAGTTCAAAAAAAGAGTTAGAAAATAAAGATGAGACATATATATATAGATGTAATCCTATAAAGCAGTTCAACTACCTAACAGGGGCATCTAAGAATATCACAGAATCACATGGTGTATATGCAAGTAAAGAGTATTTAGACTCATTAGACCTTAAGTCATCTGACACTATATCTCTGAATATAGAAAACACCACATTTGATACAAATATATATGTAGATAACAAAATAAATGGAAATATCTGTTATATAACTGACTTTAACAGTGCCATTCCAACAGAAAATATTTTCAAAAATGGATATAGGTTTAAACCAGTATCAATAAAAAAAGGAGCAAACTAATGGATATAGGATTTTTAATTGCTATTAGTTTGAAGTGCTTGGTTATTATTGCTGTTTTTGCCGGAATTGGTGGATATATCACTGTAATTGAGAGAAAAATTTTAGCATTTATGCAAAGAAGATTAGGACCTATGAATATGGGTCCTTATGGTATGCTTCAGATTATACCTGATATGATAAAGTTACTTACAAAAGAAGATGTTGTTCCAGCCGGAGCAATTAAACCTATATTTAAAATCGCACCGGTTATATCAGTTATAGCTACTTTTACAGCACTTAGTGCTATTCCATTACTTCCTGAATTTACTATTTTTGGAATTACAGTTAGTCCTATTATTGCAGATATTAATATTGGTATACTTTTTGTTCTTGCTGTAGGGAGTACTGCAATGTACGGTCCACTTCTTGCTGGAATTAGCTCAAACAACAAATGGTCTTTAATAGGAGGAGCAAGAGCAGTATCTCAAATGATATCATTTGAAGTAATAGCAGCCTTATCTCTTCTTGCACCTATTATGATGATAGGATCACTTTCTTTGATTGATATAAATAATTATCAAGTTGGAGGCATTCAAAACTGGTTAATATTCACTCAACCTATTGCTTTTATTCTTTTTATGATTGCAATATTTGCTGAGACGAATAGAACTCCTTTTGATTTAATTGAGTTTGAAGCTGAGATTGTTTCAGGGTATGCTACTGAGTATTCAGGTCTTAGATGGGGGATATTCTTTGTAGCTGAGTATGCGGCTATGATTATAGCTTCATTTTTAGTTAGTATTATATTCTTAGGTGGGTTTAACTCTCTTTGGATAATTCCAGGAGGAGTTATGATACTTCTTAAAGTGGCATTTTTGATATTTTTGTTTTTATGGACAAGAGCAGCTTGGCCACATATTAGACCTGATCAGCTAATGGAGTTTTGTTGGAAGATATTAATGCCATTAGCTATTTTGAATATCTTAATAACTGGATTTATTCTAATCCTCTAAGCTTGGTCTAAAAAGAGTTCCGCTAGTATGATTGTCATCTAACAAGAAGTCTTCTAAAGCGGTAAGATCAAACCCACTAGTTAAGAACATCTCTTTATCACGTTTAAGTAAGAAATTAGCAGCTTTTAGTTTAGTGTATATTCCACCAGTACCGAACTTTGAGCCTGATTTTGAGTTTGAATTTAATTCTTCTTTTGAAAGTCGGGTTACTACTTTTTTGATTTTTGCATCACTATGAATTTTTGGATCTTTATCATAGTAGCCTTTTATATCAGATAGTATTACTAACATATCAGCATTGAAGTAATGAGTTATATGAGCTGCGAGTTGATCATTATCACCAAATACAAGTTCTTTTACTGATGTTACATCATTTTCATTTATTATTGGAATAACATTGTTTTTTAGAAGAATTTTTATTGCATTATAAGAGTGACTTGTACTTCTTCTTGAATCAAGTTCAGCTTGACCCATTAGTATTTGAGCTATTTGAATATTATGTTTTGAAAATTTATCATGGTAAAGAGACATTAGATATGGTTGGCCAATAGCAGCTAAGGCTTGCTTTGACGCTATTTTTGTTTTGTCTAAATCTATTTTTGTGTATCCTGCACCAACTGCACCTGAGCTTACTAGTAAAATTTCATGTTTTTTAGATAGATGTGTAACTAAAGTAGCTAGATTTTCTAATCTCTGTTTTGAAATATAATCACCATTTGTGAGTATATGTGTACCTATTTTTATAACTATTCTTTTAATTTTAACTCCTTTAAGTATATCAGTAAGTCTTGCAATATATCATCTTCATCATTACTTCTTGCTTCAATATAAGTTTTTTTTTCATTTTTATAAATAAGAGTTATTGATTTTTTGTAATTTGATACTTGAACAATGTTATGTTTAGCAGCAAGTATTTTTATAATTATGAGTGAGAGAAAAGCTGAAGTATCAGAGTCAAGATTACCAAATCTATCTATTAACTCTTGTTCTATCTCATATACTTCATGAATACTTTTACAATTACCCAGTCTTCTATATATTTCAAGTCTAAGTCTATCTTGTGGTATATAGCTTTCATTTATATATGAGGATACACTTAAATTCAAATCTACATTATTAGAGTTAGTGCTTTCTTTATTTAAAAGTAAGTTAATTGCATCTTCAAGCATCCTAAGATATAGAGCATAACCAATGTTTTTGATATGACCACTTTGATCTTTTCCTACGATGTTTCCACCACCTCTGATTTCAAGGTCATGCATAGCAAGAGCTGCTCCACTACCAAGATAAGAATTATTTTGAAGTGATAGTAGTCTTTTACTAGCATTCTCGGTAATTTCTTCTTCATCTTTTATTAATAAATAACAATACCCTTGAGTATCACTTCTTCCTACACGACCTCTTAATTGATGTAAGTCGGCTATTCCAAAAGTATTGGCATTTTCTACTATAAGGGTATTAGCATTTGGAATATGTAAGCCTGATTCTATAATAGAAGTACAAAGTAATAAATCATATTCTTTATTTTGAAATTTTAGCATCTCATTTTCAAGTTTTACTGGAGATATTTTTGAGTGAAGTGTAACTATGCGTAAGTTTGGTAATAGACTTTGCAGTTCTTTTTGTTTATTTTCTATAGTAGCTATTCTATTATGCAAGTAAAATACTTGTCCATTTCTTTTTAATTCTCTTGAAATTGCTTCTTTTATTACATTTTTATCATGATTTTTGACGAAAGTTCTTATATCTTTTCTATTTTTTGGAGGAGTGCTTATCATTGAGTACTGTTTTACCTGCGAAAGTGCGAGATTGAGGCTTCTAGGTATTGGTGTAGCACTCATTGAAAGTACATGGATGTTTGATTTTAGTTGTTTGAGTGTCTCTTTTTGTTTTACTCCAAATTTATGTTCTTCATCAATGATAAGAAGAAGCAAGTTTTTGAATTCCAAATTAAATATAGAATGAGTCCCGATAACAAGATTTATATCTCCATTTTTAAGACTCTCTTTAATAGTGGCTTTTTCTTTTGCTGATATTTTGGAGTTTACCTGAGCTATCTTGATATCATGATATTTTTCAAATCTTTTTTTAAAAGTCAAATAAAGTTGGTTTGATAGTAGAGTTGTAGGTGCAGCAAGAGCTACTTGATAACCTTCTTTTAAAACACTAAAAGCTACATTTAAAGCAATTTCAGTTTTGCCAAATCCCACGTCAGCACTGAGTAGTCTATCCATAATAAGAGGTTTTTGTAAATCCTCAAATATCTCTTCACAACACTTTACTTGATCAAGAGTATAGTCAAACCCTATATTATCTCTAAATTCTGATATTTGGTGTTTAGAGATATTTACTTTTGGTATTTTGATGAGCTCTCTACGAGCTGCTGTTTTGATTATCTCATCTGCAATTTCAAGAAGCTTTACTTTTGCTTTTGCTTTGAGTTTAGCAAACGTTCCGCGTCCAAGCTTATCCATTGAAGCAAGAACTCCAGAGTCACTTATATATCTATCTATTAATGATATATTTTCGATAGGAACTAAGACTTTATCATCATTTTGGTACATAACTTCAAGGTAATCTTTAGTAGTTCCCAAAACCGTATGTTTATTGAGACCTATAAATTTACCTACACCATAATCAGTGTGCACAATATAGTCGTTGACTTTTAAGTCGTCTAATAAAATTGTCGGTTTTTTGCGTTCATTTTTTGTTTTTGTTTTTTTATTTAGAGATATAATAATCTCTTTATTACTTAGTATATTTACTTTTAAATTAGATTCTTCAAAGTACTCAAGATAATGTTCAAGATCATTAGCTTTTAATAGCTCTTTATTATGTGCTAATATTTTAATCTTTTTATTTGAGTGAATTTTAAGTAAATTTTTTGGTTCTGTAGATAATACATCTTGATAGACTTTTGCTCCTGACATAACAGAAATATTTTTTAATATAGAACAATCTTTATCAAAAGCTTTAGCTTCATCAAACTCTTTTTCTAAACTTTGTACAAAAACACTTTGGTATTTATCAGTGAGATGGATAGAGTTTTTTAGAAACCAAAATCCTAATGAATGTACGTCTTTTTGTATTAAGTTTGTATCAAAGTTTTCAATTTTGCTATTTAAGTTTTCATATTCACTTTGGCTTAATCCAAATAGAGCAGGAGGGATATTGACATCTTCTAAGTCTTTAGTTATTGTTTTTTGTGACACTTCATCAAATTCTCTAATCTCTTCAATTTCAGTATCAAACAAACTTATACGGTAAGGGTAGGTTGCATCTATTGGGTATATATCAAATATATCCCCTCTAAAAGAGACTTCACCTTTACACTCAACAATATCAACAAATTCATATCCCCATCTATAAAGATTACTCTTTAGATTTTCGGTATCAAGAGTATCTCCAAAAGACAAAGTTAGTGTTTGTAACAAATATTCTTTTGCAGGTAAAGCATGCAATAGAGTATTATAAGGGCTTATTAAAATTGATTTTGGATTGGAATAGAATTTTCTAAGAGCTATTAATATAGAACTAAGTTCAGTAGTATAGCTTCTAAGATCATCATAACTAGATGCTCTAAAATCAGGAAAAGATACAGCTTCATACCCTAAGTATGAAACTATATCAGAAATTTTATCTATACTGTTTTCATCAAGGGTTATAATTACCCTTGTTTGATTATAGGCCTTTAGATACTCAAGAGTCTGTGCTTGCACTACCTAAACTAGCCCCCTCAAAAACAGCCCCAGTTTCAATTGAAAGATTGTCTGATTTGATGTTTCCTATAAACACACCACCTTGAAGTATCTCAACAGAATGTGCATCGATATCACCTTTTAGTCTTCCACTAATATATAACTTTTCAGCTTTTACATTACCTACTACATTAGCACACTCACCAATTATGATAGTTCCATTACTGCTAAGATTACCTGTAACATTACCATATATATTGATATTCCCCTCTATACTTATATCTCCATCAAGTACTGCTGCTTCTGATATTACTGTAGTATCTGACGAAAGTCTTGTTTTATTCTTTTTATTAAGTTTTCCCATTGGAGTCTCCTTTCCTTTGTAAAGATTTCATTAAAATTTTGTCTATTCCAGTTCATAAAATAAATAGGATTAAGTGTTCTTAACCCAAATTTAACTTCGTAATGTAAGTGTGAGCCTGTACTCATTCCACTATTACCTACAAGTCCTATTACGTCACCTTTTTTGATATGTTGATACTCTTTTACACCAATAGACTTCAAGTGACCATAAAGAGTTTCGAAACCATAATTATGACTAAGTATTATAACATTTCCATATCCAAATTTACTTCTTTTTGTATATCTTACAATTCCATCTGCTGGTGCATGTATTGGAACGCCTATACGAGCTTTTAAATCAATTCCCTTATGTAGCTCTTGTCGTTTTTTTATTGGATGGTACCTGTTTCCATAACTTGATGTTATTCTTGAATACTTTATAGGACTTCCACTTGGTATTAGTTCAAATATTATATTTTGTAACGAAGCTCCAACTTTAAGTTCAGCTAGCCTTTGAGTAAGGTTTTGGTCCTCTTGTATCTCTTTTAGACCTACAAGAGTTTCTATTTCAGATAACTCATTTTTGAAATTATTTAGTTCTACTGATTTTAGATTGAGTTGTTCTAATACCTCATTATATTCTTGAAGTACATTTTGTTTTTTATTTGTGATTTGATCTACATCTGACTTTAAAGAGATGACTTGATCATTAAATGTTTTGATGACATTGACTATTATGAAGATAGAAACCAAAAATATAACAAGCAAAGCAATAAGATATTTTTTTACAACTTGAAGTAAGGTATAGCTTTTGGTACTACCTAAATCGCTTATAGTTACTGTAAACCTATGCTTCAATTATCTTCCTATGTTTTAAAAATTTCTCTATAAGAGTAAATGACCCAAATACTAAATACTTTTCTTCGTCTAATATTCTATCAAAAACTGCATAATCTAGTCCTACGTTTTTAAATGCTTGGATTAAATTCTGAGGTTTTTCTATCCTAGGATGAGTAATTTCGAATAGATATACTTTTTTGATTATGGGTTTTAAAATAGCCAAAATATTTTCATACTCTTTATCTTTGTATGTATTATAGATAAGATTGATTTTTTTATTTTTGAAGTGTTTAAGTATTTCATTAGCTGCACTTACATTATGACCTACATCTATGTATAAGTTATCTGATATTTTTTGTAGTCTTGCTTGTAAGTCGAATTTTATATCTTCAAGAGTAGTTGTTATATCAAGATATTCTATGCAAGCTAAAGCTAGAGCAATATTCTCTTTAAAATACTTAGCTAATGAATTAGCCTCAACAAACTCATCTATATTGTATTTTTTGTTAATAATATTTATATTAGTATCTAAATAAGAGATATCTTTATTTAGAGATTTTGCGACTATTTCAACTTCTTCTTTGTCTTGTATCCCGATGATAGCTTTTTTATCAATGGCTTTAAGTTTTGTAGTAGCTATTTTTTTTACTGTATTACCTAGAAAACTCTGATGATCTAGTCCGATTTTAGTGATTAATTGTATATCATAAGTAAGAGTAGATGTAGCGTCATACTCACCACCTAAACCAGCTTCAATTACCATATAATCACAATCTCTAAAAGCTAATAAAAAAATCAAAAAACAGTACTCAAAGTATGATAGCTTATCAGGATGTATTAATTCACAAAGCTCTTGATTTGCACTATCAAGTAAGTCAGTACTTATTAAGTTACCGTTGTACCAAAACCTTTCTCTTATATCACTTATATGCGGTGAGGTAAAATGCGCTACATTAAACCCTTCTTTTCTTAAAAGTAACGCTACAAATCTACCTGTACTTCCTTTGCCATTTGTTCCTATTAGTTGAATTTTTTTGGCACTGTTTTGTAAGTTATCTTTGAGACTGGCATAAATACTCGGAAATCTTTGATAGTCTATATTTGTAGCCGTATAGTCAAGGTTTTTGGACTCTAAAACTTCTTTAAAGCTCATTTTTCTTCTTAAATACTAATCTTTGGTCAAGTTCTTCTAATAAGCCGTTAATTCCATTAAAATTTGATCTTTTAGCTGTGACATAAGTAAATCTAATGTTTAGTTCATTTTGTATTGAAGTAAATAACTCTTTGCATACTAAGCTAAAATCATTTTTATTGCGTGAATGAAAAAGTACCATAAACTCATCACCACCTAGCCTGCCAACTACATCACTTTTTCTTATTTTTGACTTGATGCTTTGCGCTATTTTTTTTAGTATTTCATCACCTGCTAAGTGACCTTTATTATCATTGATTTGTTTGAAGTTTTTAATATCTATAAAACTTACGAAATAATCAATTTGATATCTTTTAAAAATACTATCAAAAACTTCAAACTGTTCATCAATACCACGTCTATTTAGTATTTTTGTAAGTGGGTCTAGTACTACAAGCTCTTTTAGAACTTTTATCTTTTGTTCAAGTGACTTTACGTAAGAGTCTTTATTGTCTTTAAACGACACTTTATACCTTTTTTTATATTTTTTACGCTTAGAGTTTATCTTTTTTATTTATAACTGCATTTAGTTTATATTTTAACTCATCAAGTTTTTCATGTGTGACTGAAGATATAGGGAGTACAAATAGCGGTTCTTTTATATCTGGAGCAATAAACTCATCAGGTTCTTTAAAATCAATTTCATTTTTAA